>DAIMFL010000047.1:0-21945 GCA_036724615.1 Alphaproteobacteria bacterium
GCGCCGGGTAGTAATAGCCCTCGTGCCGGTCCTCGTCCTGCGTCGACGCCCGGGACGACAGCTGGATGGTGACCCCGGCGAGCGCCAGCCCCATTGCGATCGCGACCCAGATCCTGCGCATCTTCGGCCTCCCCCGATCCCGTTTCCGCGCGAGATTGCGGGGGCGGGCAGCGCTTGGCAAGTGCCGCCCGCACGGGCTTGCTGGCCCCTGGCGAGGCGGGGCCGCTCGGCTATACTCCGGGCGGATCGCGTCGAATGGGGGACAGCGCAGGTGACCGACCGCAACTTCGCCTTCGTCGCCGCCGACACCGACGAGGCGCGGGCCGCGCTGGCCGTCCTGCAGGACCGCTACGGGCGCTATTCACCCGCCGAGGCCGATGTGATCGTCGCGCTGGGCGGCGACGGCTTCATGCTGGAAACCCTGCACGAGCAGCTGGAGCGCCGGGTGCCGATCTTCGGCATGAACTGCGGAACGATCGGATTCCTGATGAACCGCTACTCGGAGGAGAACCTGGCGGCCCGCATCGCCGCGGCGCAGGAGGTGCAGCTCCACCCCCTGCTGATGAACGCGCGGGCGATCGACGGGCGCGAGGTCCGCGCCTATGCCTTCAACGAGGTGGCGCTGCTCCGCGAGACGCGCCAGGCCGCCAAGATCGCGATCCGCGTCGACGGGACGGTCCGGATTCCGGAGCTCGTCTGCGACGGGGTGCTGGTCGCCACGCCCGCCGGAAGCACTGCCTACAACCTGTCGGCGCACGGGCCGATCCTGCCGCTCGGCACCGGCATTCTCGCCCTGACGCCGATCAGCGCCTTCCGGCCGCGCCGCTGGCGCGGCGCCCTGCTGCCGCACAGCGCCGAGGTGCATTTCTCCATTCTGGAGAACACGAAGCGCCCGGTCTCCGCGGTCGCCGACTACACCGAGGTGCGCGACGTGATCGAGGTCGGCGTGCGCGAGGATCGCGAGGTCTCGGTGACGCTGCTCTTCGACCCCGAGCACAATCTCGAGGAGCGCATCCTGATGGAGCAGTTCGTCTCGTGACGGAGCGGCGGGACCTACACGCTGTTCGAATCCTTGGGTTTCGGCTATCATAGCCTCATGGCAAACGCGCATAAGAAGCTCGGAAAAGGGCCGAAACAGCATGCAGAGCCTCTGCGATCGAGCGGTGGCAAGGGCCTGACGCTCGGCCGCGAGGATTTTGCGAGGATCAGCGCCGTCGAAGGAATTCGTCTGTCCCGCAAGATGCAGAACGATCTGCGAGAGTTCGACCGGAAGGGGTTGTCGGCCGAGGAGCGCCGCCGCGAAATCGTGAGAAAGTACGTCAAGGCACCAGCTTGACAGCGCGATGTACGAGGCGGCCGCCGACCCGTACTGCTATCCCGGTACAACGGTCCTCAAGAACAAGATCGGGATTCGCGATCAGCTGACCCTCGACCGCTTCGAGGCCATCGCCACTGCGCAAAGAGCTGAGGAGCCCCTGCCCTGCGGCCGCAGCTTCGCGGATTGATCCGGTAGCGGCCGAACGCCACACAACTTGAAGGTCTGGTACACTCTCCAGTTGGCAACCATCGACCGGGAGGTGCGTCATGACCACCTACGTCATGCTGGCCAGCTGGACCGATCAGGGCATCAAGAACGTCAAGGACTCCCCACGCCGTCTCGACGCGGCGCGGAACGCGCTCAAGGAGATGGGCGGCGACTTCAAGTCCTTCTTTCTGACCATGGGCGACTACGACATGGTCGCGATCTACGAAGCGCCGGACGACGCCGTGGCGGCGCGCTTCACCATGCAGCTCGGACAGCTCGGCAACGTGCGCACGCGCACGCTGAAGGCGTTTCTATCGGGAGATCGTCGCGTCGCTGGGATAGCACCTATCCCAGCGACTTCGACGCGATCTCGTAGACGTCGCGCGACAGCTTGGGCTGGGCGAGGATCCGCTCCAGCTGTGCCTTCATCTTCTCCTGCCGGCCCTCGTCGAAGCGGCGCCAGCGGCCGAGCGGCGCGAGAAGCCGGGCCGCGACCTGCGGGTTCAGCGGATCGAGCTCCAGCGTGCGATCCGCATGGAACGTGTAGCCCGACCCGTCCGCTGCGTGATAGCGCAGCGGATTGCCCGAGGTGAAGCTGCCGATGAGCGCCCGCACCTTGTTCGGCTTCTCGAGCGAGAAGGCCGGATGGCGCAGCAGCTCCGTCACCCGCGCCAGGGTGTTGGGGAGGCTGGACACCGCCTGGAGCGCCAGCCACTTGTCGATCACCAGGGCATTGTCGCGGAAGCGCTCGTAGAAGTCGTCGAGCGCCTCCTGCCGCTCCGGGCCGTCGATGTCGACCAGCAGCCGCAGCGCGGCCATGCGGTCGGTCATGTTGTCGGCCCCGCGGTACTGCTCGATCACCAGGCGGCGGATCTCCGGCTCGTCGGCGAGCCGCGCCAGATAGGCGAGCACCGCGTTCCGGAGCGCGCGCCGGCCCGCCTGCGCCGCGTCGGGGCTGAAGCCGCCTTGGCCGCGATTGGCCTCGTAGACGCGCATCAGCTCGCCCTCGAGCGACCGGGCGACCTCGCGGCGCAGCGCCTCGCGCGCGGCGTGGATCGCCTCCACGTCGATGACGGTCATCCGCTCGGCCAGGTAGTCCTCGCCGGGAAGCGCGATCGCCTCCGCCGCGAAGGCCTTCTCCAGGGTCTCGTCCCGCAGGATCCGCGCAACGGCCTCGGTGAAGGCGGGATCGAAAGGCGTCGCCCCGCTTCCGTTCCCCCCTCGCTGAATCTCCGCCACCCGGCGCAGCAACAGGTCCGTCGCGAACTGCTGCCCCGCTTCCCAGCGCGCGAAGGGATCGGAATCATGCGCCATCAGGAAGGCGCGCTCTGCGCCGCTCTGCGCGATCTTGACGTTGACCGGAGCCGAGAAGCCGCGATTGACCGAGAGCGCGCGCGGCTCCGGCACGTTCTCGAAGCGGAAGGTCTGCCGGGGCAAGCGCACCGGCAGGACCCGCGTGGCCGCCACCGCGGACTCCGGCTCTCCCTCGGGCCGCAGGCGGATGTCGCGCCCCTGCCCGTCCAGCAGCCCGACGGCCAGCGGGATGTGCATCGGCTTCTTCTCGGGCTGGCCGGGTGTCGGCGGACAGCTCTGCGCCACGGTTAGCTCGTAGGCGCCTGCATCGGCGTCGTACTGCCCCGAGACCTCCACCTCCGGCGTGCCGGCCTGGCTGTACCACAGCTTGAACTGCTCCAGCTCGGCGCCGTTCGCGTCGGCCATCGCGGCCACGAAGTCGTCGCAGGTCACCGCCTGGCCGTCATGGCGCTCGACGTAGAGATCCATGCCTTCGCGGAATCCGTCCCGCCCGAGCACGGTCTGCAGCATGCCGATCACCTCGGCGCCCTTCTCGTACACGGTCGCCGTGTAGAAGTTGTTGATCTCGATATAGGAGTCCGGCCGCACCGGATGGGCGAGCGGCCCGGCATCCTCGGGAAACTGATGGGCGCGAAGCGTCCGCACGTCCTGAATGCGCTTCACCGGGCGGGAGCGCATGTCCGAGGAGAACTCCTGATCCCGGAACACGGTGAGACCTTCCTTCAGGCTCAGCTGGAACCAGTCGCGGCAGGTGATGCGGTTGCCGGTCCAGTTGTGAAAGTACTCGTGCGCCACGACGGTCTCGATCCCGGCATAGTCGCTGTCGGTCGCGGTCGCCGGATCCGCCAGGATGTACTTATCGTTGAAGACGTTCAGGCTCTTGTTCTCCATCGCCCCCATGTTGAAGTCGCTGACCGCGACGATGTTGAACAGGTCGAGATCGTATTCGAGGCCGAAGCGCTCCTCGTCCCAGCGCATTGCGCGCTTCAGCGAGTCCATGGCATAGGCGGTGCGCCCTTCCTTGCCGTGCTCGACGAAGATGCGCAGCCGCACGTCGCGGCCCGAGCGCGTGGTGAAGCGGTCCTCGTTACAGGCGAGATCGCCGGCCACCAGGGCGAAGAGATAGCTGGGTTTCGGAAACGGGTCGTGCCACACGGCGAAGTGGCGCCCGCCATCGAGCTCTCCCTCCTCCACGAGATTACCGTTGGACAGCAGCACCGGATACTTCCGCCGGTCGGCGCGGATCGTGGTGCGATAGGTGGTCATCACGTCCGGCCGGTCGAGGAAATAGGTGATGCGGCGAAAGCCTTCCGCCTCGCACTGGGTGCAGAACACGTCGTTCGAGACATAGAGGCCCGAAAGCTGCGTGTTGGCCGCGGGGTGGATCGCCGTCTCGATCTCGAGGACGAAGGCGGAAGGCGGCGCGGGAATGGTGAGCTTGTCGTCCTCCAGCGCGTATTCGTCGCTGCCGAGCTTCCGCCCGTCGAGGGACAGGGAGAGCAGCTCCAGCGACTCCCCGTCGAGCACCAGAGGCTCCCGGGAACCTGCCCCGGCGGCGCGCAGATCGAGGCGCGACCGAACCCGAGTCGTTTCCGGCTCCAGATCGAATTCCAGCTCCACCGTCTCGATCCGGTAGGCGGGCGGACGATAGTCCTCCCGGCGAACGGTCTTCGGCTCCTGCCGCGTCATCCGATCCTCCAGCGTTGGCTTCGGCGACCAGATTAGGCGCGGCGCGGCGAATGGCAAGGAGCCGGCCCCGGGGGAGCGGAGCCGGGGGCGCGGTGCCGGACTTGCCGAAGGGCCGCGTTGGGATCATCCTTGCTCCATCGCTTGCATGCCACGTCCGGCCGGCGTCCGAAGCTGCGGACCCGCATTCGACGATGGCCGGACGGCACCGGGCCCCACCTCCGAGGAGACGCCCCATGGCCGAAGCAAGAACAATCGACGCAAGACTGGCGGACCCGGCAGCGGCCGAGGCGAGGCTCGCGGAGACGGGCTGCCGTGAGGCGGTCGGCGTGTTCCACGACGAAGCGTCGCTGCGCTCGGCGGCCGACGCCCTGCTGATCGCGGGGTTCGACAGGTCATCGCTCAGCCTGCTCGCGGACCCGCGCCGCGTGGCCGCCAGGCTCGGCCGCGACTGTCAGGTCGCCGAGCTGGAGGACCATGCCGACGTGCCGATCCGGCACTATGCCGGGATCGACTCCCGCACCGAGGGCGAGGCCGCCATCGTCGGCGGGCTGGTCTATTTCAGCGCCGTGCTGGCCGTCGGCATCGTGGTCGCCGCCGAGGGAACCGCCTGGCAGGCGCTGATCGCCGCCGCAATCGTCGGCGCCATCGCCGGCGCGGCCGGCTTCGCGCTCGCCCGCCATTTGGAGCGGCGGCACAGGCGCTATCTGGAGGAGCAGCTTCGACGCGGCGGCATTCCGCTCTGGGTGCGCGCGTCCGATCCGGACCAGGAGCGGCGGGCGATCGACATCCTGCGCCAGCACGGGGCCGACCATGTGCATGCGCATGAGATGGCGCCCGTCGGCTTCACGCATCGGGGCGGTGAATCCTATCGCCTGAGCTTCATGCGGAAGCTCGGGCTGTAGTCGGACGATCTGGCCGGGCCGGCGCCGCTCACGAAGGCGGCTGCGGCCCGCGCCGGGCGGTGAAGAGCTCGCTTTCGCGGCGGAGGTAATCGTGCAGCGTCCGGCCGGGCTCCGGCCGGAACACCTCGTCGCGCAGCTCGAGATCGCTCACTCGGTCGAGGCGGAAGCTGCGGAAGTCGTTGCGCAGCTCGCACCAGCCGGTGAGCGTCCACACCGGCCCGAAGAACGAGATCAGCAGCGGCCGCACGGTGCGGTGCGTCTCGCTCCCGTCCCGGTCGCGATAGGCGAAGGCGAGCTTCAGGCGCTCGCGCACCGCCCGCCGGAGCGCGGCCAGGTCGACGCTGACCGGCTCGGCCCAATGATGCTGCGGCGCGTCGAGCGGCGTCTCCTTCATGTAGGCGCGCAAGCGGGCGGGCAGGACCGCCTCGACCTTCGCCAGAACGTCGTCGGCCGCCTCGGCGAGGCCCGCATCCGCCCATGACCGCACGATGCGCACGCCGAGAACCAGCGCCTCGATCTCCTCCTCGGTGAACATCAGCGGCGGCAGGTCGAACCCGCCCTTCAGCACGTAGCCGACACCGGCCTCGCCCTCGATCGGCACGCCCGAGGCGACGAGATCCTGGATGTCGCGATAGACCGTGCGCTCCGAGATCTCGAGCTTCTGGGCGAGGTCGCGGGCGCGCACCAGCTTGTTCCGGCGCATGAGCTGGATGATCGCGAACAGTCGGTCGGCGCGGCGCATCCGGTCGTTCCCTCGGCAGACCATCCTGACACTGCGCTGTCAGGAGCGGACGGGCCGTCGCTCCCGCTCCTGACGGCGGGCTGGCAGCAGCCGCCGCTTACTCTTGGCCCATGGGACCTTACTACGAGGCTGCGACATCGTCGGCCTGGCGATTCGATGGCATCGGCCGAGACGGGATGAACGCCATGAACATGTTTCTTCCGGCGCGCTTCGGCGCCAACCGATTCGAGTTCCCGGCCCCCGCGGGCGAACGGATGCCGACCGCGGACCGGTTCCTGTTCGTCCGCCTGCGCGATGCGCTGGCCGGGCGGCGCTGGCGGCGCGCCCCGCCCTTCGAGCATCTGAGCGACCATCTCCGCCGCGACATCGGACTGCCGCCGCTCGACCCGGCCGCGCCGGGACGCTGCCGGCGCTGATCATCACGGCCACGGCCGGACTGCGCATTTGCTGTAGGTCACCGAATGTAACCGACCGCGGGACGAATCCGGGCGAGCCGGTCGCCACGGAGTCGTCATCTTTTCGTTAACCATATTTAAAGCCGTTCCCGGAAGACTGGCGGCGAATGGCCGTTGGGGAACGGAAATGTCCTTTCGTCCGATGATTCGGGCTCGCCGCGCCGGGGCGGCACTCCTTTAGCGCAGGCCGGCTGAGCGAGATGCCCTCCGGAAAGGTCCCGGTTCTGCTGCTCGCGCTGCTCCTTGCCGTCGCGGGGGCGCTCCCGATGGCGCGGGCCGAAGGCCCCCGCCCGTTCGCCCTCGACTTCTACGTCGATATGTCCGACGACATTCTCGCCGATGCCGGGATCGACCCGGGCGAGGACCTGATCGCCGCCCGCGAGGTGATGATCGCCGGCCTCCCGCTGATCGTCGGCGGGCATGAGGGCGCGATCGAGGGCGGCTGGCACACGGTGGCGGGCGGCACCGGACGATACCGCGCGATCCTGGCCGACGGGCTGTCCATGACCAGCACCCTGCGCGCCGCCCGGACCGACTTCATCGACGACAGGACGGGCAAGGCGGTCGGCACCGCCACGACCGAGTTCCGCTACGCGACCGGCAGCTGGCTGTTCGGGCTGCAGCCCTCGGCGGAGATCACCCGCTGGGACACCGAGGTCACCCAGCAGGACGCCGTCATCGAGGCGAGACTGTCCCGCGCCATCGCCGGCGGGCTCAGCCTCGCCAGCACGGCCCGCTATCGCTGGCGGGAGATGATCGGCGGCGATGCGACGGACCGCGAGCTCGCCTCCGGCCGGATCGGCCTCGCCGGACGGCTGCCGGGCGATGCGCGGGTGGACGTCGCCTATGTCGTGCGCCAGGAGATCGCCTTCGCGCAGAACGGCGGCGCGCTGGCGAACGGCACGCTGAACGCCGGGCCGACCCTCGCCATCGCCCTGCCGCTCGGCGGCACGATCGACCTGAAGGGCAATTACGAGTTCACCGAGACGACGCGGTACGACGAGGCCGACCCGATCCGGGACGGTCAGACCCAGCAGCAGCATCGGCTGGGCCTCGCCGCGAGCTGGGACGTGGGCGGGGAGGATTTCGACATCGAGCTCTCCGCCTCGTATCGCTACGAATGCACCACCCCCTTCGCCGCGGGCCCGGACGACATCCGGCACCGGGGCAGCGTCACGGTGGCCATGCCGTTCTGAGCACGTGCCCCGCGGCCCGGGGCACCGGCTTCACGGCACTTCCAGCGGATGCGGCGGCGGCGCTAAGCTCGCGTCAGTACTCGTGCTCGCCGGTGCCGGAGGGTCGATGGACGCGCCCGGGCTCCGTCGCATCAGTGACTGCCCGCGCGACGTCGCCGCCCGCGACCCGGCCCGGGAAGCTGCGGTGTTCGGCGGCGAGCGCCTGACCTATGGCGAGCTGGCCGACCGGGTCGACCGCTGGGCGCGCGCCTTCCTCGCCCATGGCCTGCGCAAGGGCGACCGGGTGGCGATGCTCTCCGATCCGCGTCCCGAATACATGATCGTGCTGCTGGCCGCCTTGCGCATCGGCGCGGTCTGGGTCGGCCTCAATCCCGTGCACCAGCTCGACGAGCTTCGCTACGTCCTGTCGGACTGCCGGCCGCGGCTGCTCTTCGCCTTCCGGCGCCTGCGCGGCGAGGACAAAGGCGGAATGCTCGACGCACTCGCTCGGGAGCTCCCCTTCCTGGAGCGCATCGTCCGGCTCGACGACGAGGACGCGCACGGCCGGAACTTCCTGCGCGGCGGCGCGCAGATCGACGCCGCCAGCTTGCGCGCCGCCGCAGACGCCGTCCGCCTCGACGACCCGGCGATCATCGTCTACACCTCCGGATCGACGGGCCGCCCGAAGGGCGCCGTGCTCAGCCATCGCAACATCTCCCGCTGCGCCGCGGTGCAGCTCGAGCTGGTGCCGGTCGCACCGTTGCGCGCGCTCTGCAACCTGCCGATCAGCCATACCGTCTCGACGAGCGAGATCGTCGCCTATGCCCTGATGGGGGCCGGCACGGTGATCTTCCAGGACCGCTTCGAGCCGGCGGCGGTGCTCGCCGCCATCGAGAGCGAGCGCGTCACCTTCCTGCTGCAGATCCCGGCCATGCTGCAGCGGATCCTCGCCGCCGCCAGGGCGCGGCGCTACGACACCTCCAGCCTGCAGGCGGTGCTGTTCCTGGGCGCGCCGCTGTCGCGGCAGACGATCGCCGGCCTCAGGGACCTGGGCGGCACCGTCCATACCGGCTGGGGCCTCACGGAATCGACGACCTCGGCGACCTTCACAGAAGCGGGCGATAGCATCGACTTACTGGCCGAGACGGTCGGCCGGCCGACGCCGGCCTTCGAGGTGCGGATCGTCGGCTCCGACGGCCTGCCGGCGCCGGGCGGGCAGGCCGGCGAGGTGCAGGTGCGCGGCGACTGCGTCATGCGCGGCTATTACGGGCTTCCGGAAGCCACCTCCGAGGCGATCGACGGCGAAGGCTGGCTGCGCAGCGGCGATCTCGGCCGGTTCGACGAGAACGGCCGGCTGCGCCTCGTCGGCCGGCTCAAGGACATGTTCAAGTCGGGCGGCTACAACGTCTATCCGCGCGAGGTGGAGATCGCCCTGGAGAGTCACCCGGCAGTGGCGATCGCCGTCGTGATCGCGGTCCCCGATCCCCTCTATCACGAGGTCGGCTGCGCCTTCGTCCTGCGCGTCCCGGGGGCGCGCCTGGAGGAGGCGGAGATCGTCGCCCATTGCCGTGCGCGCCTCGCCAACTACAAGGTGCCGAAGCGCTGCTTCGTGCGCGACTCGCTGCCGCTGCTGCCGCTCGGGAAAATCGACCGCGCAAAGCTGCGCGAAGAGGCGCTGGCGCTGATTGCAGCATCAGGGCCGGGCTACGGCTGCACGAGTCCCTCGAAGGCCCGTTCCAGATAGCCCTTCCAGCGCTCGAGCCGGGCCCTGTCCCGGAACGGCACCTTCTCCTCGGCCTGGGACAGGCCCGGCCAGACCAGCTGGCCGCGCGGCACATAGGTGACGCCCTGACTCGCCTCTTCCGTCAGGAAGCGCTTGGCGTGGAACCGCGCCAGCTCGAGATAGTTCGCCGCCTCGGCAGAGGACACTGCGCCCGCCTGGTCGCTCAGGGCCACGTAGTTCGCGATCAGGTTCTTGCGGATGGCGTTGCGCGGATTGTGCAGCTGGCGCAGCGCCGCGACCGAAGCCTCGAACTGATCCGTCTCATACAGGGCCCAGGCCTGCACCCAGTGGAACCATCGTTCGGGGAGCGGCGATTCCGCGATCGCCTGCTGCACCTGCTCGACCGCCGCCTGGGGCTGCCCCGACAGCAGCAGGTAGTCCGCCCAGTCGGCGCGCAGCGCCCGCTGCTCCTCCGGGATCGCCTGGTCGACGGAGCGCTGCATCGCCTCGTTGTACAGGCGGTCGGCTTCGTCGTGCTCCCGCCGATAGAGCTGGATGTCGGCCATCATCCAGCGCCAGTAATAGTTCTCCGGGTCGATGCTTCTCGCGCGCTCGCACAGCCCGAGCGCCTCGTCCAGCGACGCCTTGGGATCCCAGTTGAAGAGCCAGGCATGGAGAATGGTGTAGCCGAGATCGGCGAAGGCGCGCCCGCATTGCGGATCGAGCTCGATCGCCTGCCGGTAGAGCCGCTGCGCCTCGGCGTTGGCCGCCTTGCCGAAGTACAGGTAGTAGCTCTCTGCCTTCAGGCAGTACTCCCGTGCCTTCTTCACTGTCTGGCCTCCCCCTCTGCCGGCAGCCGTCAATCGGGCAGCCCGGCGCGCCTCAGATCAGCAATGAACGCCTCCAGGACCTTCGGATCCTTGAACGGCCGCATCGATTCGACGCCGAGCCGATAGTCGGGGCAGTGCTCCATCAGGTCGCGGGCGAGGGCCTGCGCCTCGTCCAGCCGCCCGAGCCGCACGAGAGTCGCGATGATCTCGCGCTGCAGATAGACCGACGGCGTCCCCGCGCGGGTGAACGCGGTGAGCGCGTCCTCGAAGCGGCCTTCGTGGAAGGCGGCGATGCCGAGCACCCAGTCGTACCAGTCCGGGCAGATCGGATTGAGCCGCTTGGCGCGCGCGATATAGGCCGCCGCCTCCGCCGTGCGCCCGGTATGAGCCAGCATGTCGGCCATGTCCGCGAGCAGGTCGGCGCTGTTGGGGTTGAGCTCCAGCGCCCGCTCGTAGCAGGCGAGGCTGCGGTCGAACTCGCGGCAGTACAGGCAGGCGAAGCCGAGATGCTCCAGATTCTCGAAATCGGACGGGCCGCGCGCGACGGCGATCTGGGCGAGGCGGCGCGCTTCCTTGAACGCGCCGTCCGCACCTTCGCACCAGCCCTCGAGGACTGACTGAACCAGCGTGTAGGACAGCGCGCCATAGGCGCGGGCGAAGTTCGGGTCGAGCTCGATCGCCCGGCGGAAATGGGCCTGCGCCTCGGCATTGGAGTCGCGCGTCCAGCTGTACCAGACCGCCTGCCCGCGCAGGAAATGATCGTAGGCCTCGAGATTGTCCGTGGACTTGAGCAGCGACCGGTCGCGCTCCGAGATCTCGAGCCGGCGGAACACCGTCGCGGCGATGCTGTGCGCGATCTCGTCCTGCACCGCGAAGAGATCCTGGAGGTCGCGATTGTAGCGCTGGCTCCAGAGATGGCGGCCCGGCGCCGCCTCGATCAGCTGCGCGTTGATGCGGACCCTGTCGCCGGCGTGCTGGACGCTGCCCTCGACCACGTAGCGCACGCCGAGCTCCCGCGCGATTGTCTCGATGCGGACCGGCTTGCCCTTGTAGGCGAAGACGGAATGGCTGGCGATCACCGACAGGTCGGGAAACCGCGACAGGTCGGTGATGAGATCGGTGGTGATGCCGTCACTGAAATAATCGCGGCCCGGATCGGCGCTCAGATTCTCGAAGGGCAGCACCGCGACCAGCGGCCCGCTCGCCGGCGACGGTGCGGACCTGCGGGCTTCGGGCGCCGCCGCGCCTCCGGCCGCGGGCAGCACGCGGTAGACCCTGACAGGCTCCGGCAGATTCTTGATCTTCTGCTCGCCGAGATCCTCGAAGGCGACGTCGAGCTTGCCGCGCACCTGCCGGTACACGTCGGCGGACAGATAGATGCCGTTGGGGCAGGCCAGCGCCTCGAGCCGCGCGGCCACGTTGACGCCGTCGCCGAAGACGTCGCCGTCGTCGAAGATCACCTCGCCCAGATGCACGCCGATGCGGTATTCCAGCCGGTGATCCTCCGGCGTGCCGGCGTTCCGACGCGCCATCTCCGTCTGGATGCCGACCGCGCAGGCCATCGCCTCGACCGCGCTCGCGAACTCGACGAGCAGCCCGTCCCCGGCGGTCTTCACGATGCGGCCGTCGTGCCGCCGCACGCGCGGCTCGATCAGCTCCCTGAGATGCCCCTTGAGCGTCGCGAGCGTCCCGGCTTCGTCCTGACCCATCAGCCGGCTGTAGCCGGCGATGTCGGCGACGAGGATCGCGGCGAGGCGCCGCCGGACGACGGGAGTCGCGTCGCCGCCGCCATTCCAGCCGATATGCACCTGTCCGGAACGCGACATCCGTGCACCCTTGCCGTCGTCTCGACGCCTGTGGAGTGGCACGCAACCCTGTCAGCACTGCCTATCATCGCGAAGTCGGCCGGGAATTCAATGGCCCTCGCAGGCCGGAGGTCGCCTCGACCGTCTCAGCCCGCCTCGGAAAGCCAGCCCGGTCAGACCGGCTTCAGCTCGCCGATCACCGTCGGCAGCAGCTCCGAGACGGTCGGATGGATGTGCATGGCGCGCCGCACCAGGTCGCAAGGCGCCCCGGCATACATGACGTCCAGCAGGCTATGGATGACCTCGTCGCAGCCGGTGCCGAGGAGCGCCGCGCCCAGGATCTGGCGGCTATCGGCATCGACGGTGATCTTCAGGAAGCCTTCGGTCTCGCCCTTCTCCACGGCGCGGCCGACCCGCGTCATCGGTCGCTTGGCCGAGAGCAGGCGCTTGCCCGCGCGACGCGCCTCCGTCTCGGTCATGCCGGCGCGGCCGAGCGGCGGATCGATGTACAGCGCATAGGCCGGAATGCGGTCGCTCACCCCGCGCGGATCGTCGTCGAGCAGGTTGGCGGCGACGATCTCGAAGTCGTTGTAGGACGTATGGGTGAAGGCGCCCTTGCCGTTGCAGTCGCCGAGCGCCCAGATGCCTGGCACGTTGGTGCGCAGGCGGTCGTCCACCGCGATGTGGCCGCGCTCGTCGGTCTTCACACCGGCGAGCTCCAGGCCGAGATCATCCGTGTTGGGCCGCCGCCCGACGGCCAGGAGAAGATGCGAGCCGCTCACTTCCCTGCCGCCGTCGGCGCAGTCGAGGCTGATCGCGACACCGTTTCCCTGTTTCCTGGCGCTCTGGCACCTGGCGTCGACACGGATCGCGATGCCTTCCTGCTCCAGGATCCCCGTCACGGCGGCGGAGACGTCCTCGTCCTCCCGCGCGATGAGCCGCGGCCCCATCTCGATCACCGTCACCTTTGCGCCGAAGCGGCGATACATCTGGGCGAATTCCAGGCCGACATAGCTGCCGCCGACGACCAGCAGATGCTCGGGCAGGAAGTCGACATCCATCATCGAGCTGTTGGTCAGATAGGAGACCTCGTCGAGGCCGGGCATGGACGGCACCGACGCGCGCCCGCCGACATTGATGAAGATGCGCTCGGCACCGAGCCTGGTGCCGTCGACGCTCACCTCGTGCGGACCGGTGAAGCGGGCATGACCTCGGAGCACGGTGCAGTTCGGCATGCCGCGGAGCCAGGATTCGAGGCCGGCGCGGGACTTCCCCGCGACCGCATCCTTGCGTGCCTTCACCTTCCTCATGTCCACGGCGACGCGGCCGTCGATGACGACGCCGTACTCGGCGGCGCGGCCCGCCAGGCGCGCCGCATAGGCGCTCGCCACCAGCGTCTTGGTCGGGATGCAGCCGGTGTTGACGCAGGTCCCGCCGAAGTCGCGGCGCTCGATGATTGCCACCGACATGCCGGCGCGGGTCAGCCGATCGGCCAGCGCCGGCCCGGCCTGGCCGGTTCCGATGATGATCGCGTCATGGGTCGCCATCGACGCCTCCTCGTCCCTGCCAAGCAGCGGATGAATGATAAGCGCACCCGGCCCTGGCCGACAGAGGCCCGCTTTACCCGCCCCTGCACCTCGCCCGCACATATCCGGCGATCGTCGCGATCAGCCGGTCGATATCGGCCTTGAGCCGCGCGAAGTCCGGCGTCTTCTCCACGCGCCGCTCGTCCATGTAGAGGCCGCGGTTGATCTCGATCTGCAGGGAATGGCGCCCGGTTTGCGGATCGCTGTAGCGGGTGACGAGCTCCGCGCCCTTGAACGGCTTGTTGAGCGCGACCCGGTAGCCGAGATCGACGAGCGCGGCGCGCACCAGCTCGCGGAACTCGGCGTCGCAGGCCTTTCCGTCGAGATCGCCCAGCACGAAGTCCGCGCGCGGCGTCCCCTCGCCGCCGAAGGGCGGGTCGCCCGGCTTGCGCCCCAGCGCGCGCATGGAGTGGCAGTTGACGTGCCAGACGCAGCTCCAGCGCCGATGGGCGGCGTCCAGCATGTCCCGGAGCTCGGCGTGATAGGGGCGGTGATAGTTCTCGATGCGCGCGACCACCTCCGCGACGCTGAGGCGCCGGTCATAGACCGGCAGGTCGTGCCGCAGGATGCGCCGGATCAGGCCCATGCCCCGCCGGCTGCGCCGGGTCGGCGCGAGGGCGTGAGGCCAGTCGCCGTCGATCAGCGAGGCGTCGATGTCCGCCTCGTGCCGGTTCGGATCGATGTAGCTGCGCGGGAAGAGCGCGGCGAGCAGCCCCGCGCCGTGGGCCGGCGCCGCCTCGAACAGCTCGTCGACGAAGGCGTCCTCCGCCCGGCGCAGGACGTCGAACGGCGCCGCGAAGCCGAAATCGGCCGGATAGGTAGTGCCGCTGTGGGGCGAGTCGAAGACGAGCGGCAGGGCGGCGTCCTCCGGCCCGCGCGGATCGATCCGCACCAGCACGTCGGGCACGATCCGCCGCCGGCGGCCGGCCGTTGCCGCGTCAGCGCGTCGGTCGTCGTCCATCGCCGCGCCCCTTCCCCGCCCGCCGGGCCGGCGGTTGCGAGTGATTTGCGACCGCAAGCTGCGCCATGCTACGGTCCCGGAACCTCCTGCCGTTCATCCGCTTCCGTTCACGAGGACATCTTGACGCCGTCTGAGCTCAGCATCGACATGGTTCGGCGCCTGGTGGCGTTCGACACCACCAGCCGCAACTCCAACCTGGAGCTCATCGACTACGTCCGGGACTATCTCGACAGTCTCGGCGTCGACTCCCGGCTGGTGCGGGACGCCACCGGCGCCAAGGCCAATCTCTATGCCACGCTCGGCCCGCAGGACAAGCCCGGCATCGCGCTGTCCGGCCATACCGACGTGGTGCCGGTGGACGGCCAGAACTGGTCGAGCGACCCCTGGACCATCGAAGAGCGCGACGGCCGGCTCTACGGGCGCGGCACCTGCGACATGAAGGGCTTCCTGGCCGTCGCCCTGGCCTTCGCGCCGGCATTCCTGAAGCGCGGCCTCGACACGCCGATCCACCTGGTGCTCTCGCACGACGAGGAGGTGGGCTGCATCGGCGTGCGCAGCCTGATCGACGTGCTGAAGGACATGCCGGTGCGGCCGCGCGCCTGCATCGTCGGCGAGCCGACCGAGATGCGCGTCATGGTCGCGCACAAGGGCAAGAAGAGCGTGCGCTGCCACGTGCACGGGCGCGAGTGCCACTCGTCGCTGGCGCCGACCGGCGTCAACGCGGTGGAGTACGCGGCCGAGGTGATCACCCATCTCCGCGGAATGGCGCGCCGGATCGCCGAGCAGGGCCCGTTCGATCCCGCCTACGACGTGCCGCACACGACCGTTCACACCGGCATCGTGCATGGCGGAACGGCGCTCAACATCGTGCCCAAGGACTGCTATTTCGATTTCGAGTTCCGGCACATCGCCGAGGACGATCCGGATGCGCTGTTCGCGGAGGTGGAGCGCTTCGCCGAGGAAAGGCTGAAGCCGCAGATGCTGGCCAATGCGCCCGATACGGGCTTCTCGTGGCAGGAGCTGTCGCGCATTCCCGGCCTCGCCACGCGCGAGGACGAGGAGATCGTGGCGCTGGCCAAGGCGCTCTCAGGCAGCAACTCGACCGGCAAGGTCGCCTTCGCCACGGAGGCCGGGCTGTTCCAGGAGATCGGCATACCGACCATCATCTGCGGCCCCGGCAGCATCGACCAGGCGCACAAGCCCGACGAATACGTCGCGCTCGACCAGATCGCGCAATGCGAGGCCTTCATGAACCGGCTGATGGACCGGGTCTGCGCCGCCCGGGCGTGACCAGACCGGCCGGCAGTGCCTGAGGACGCTTCTCCGCCGAAGCCGCTGCAGCTACGGGTCCGGGCGCGACTTCCCGGCATGCTCCTGGCGCTCGCCATCGGCACTGCCGGCGGGCTCCTGTTCTACTGGCTGCGGTTCCCCCTCGCCTGGATGATCGGCGCGATGGTGTTCGTCACCGTCGCCGCCTCAGCCGGAGTTCCCGTCGGCATGTCGTACCGCCTGCGCGGCGTGATGATCGCCGTGCTCGGCGTCATGCTGGGCAGCGCCTTCACGCCGGAGATCGTCGGCAACATGGCGCGCTGGAGCGGCAGCATCGCCGCGCTGTTCGCATACGTGGCGATCGGCACCGCCCTGTGCATGGTCTATTACCGCCGGGTCGCCGGCTACGATCCGGTCACCGCGTATTTCGCCGCGGCGCCGGGCGGCCTCTCCGAGATGATCCTCATGGGCCACGCCATGGGCGGCGACGAGCGCGCCATCTCGCTGTCGCACGGCGCGCGCATCCTGCTCATCGTGCTGATCGTGCCGTTCGGGTTCCGCTGGCTGGGCGGCTACGAGCCGGGGGCGCCGATGGGCGCGCCGGCGAGCGCGGTGCCGCTGGCGGACCTCGCGGTCCTCACCGCCTGCGGCGTCGTCGGGTTCTTCCTGGCCAGGCTGGCCCGGCTGCCCTCGGCGGCGCTGGTCGGGCCGATGTTCCTGTCGGCGGGGGTGCATCTCGCCGGGCTGACGGACTCGCGCCCGCCGGCCGAGGCCATCGCCCTGGCCCAGATCGTCATCGGCACGGGTGTGGGCTGCCGCTTCGCCGGGATCGCGCCGCTGCGCATCGTGAAGGCGCTCGGGCTGGCGGTGGGGGCGACGCTGATCCTGCTGGCGGTGAGCGCCGCCTTCGCCGCAGCGATCGGGCCGGCGGTCGGCATGCCGCTCCCCGGCGTGTTCCTGGCCTTCGCCCCCGGCGGGCTGGCCGAGATGAGCCTCATCGCGCTGGCGCTCGGCGTCGACGTGGCCTACGTCTCGACGCACCACGTGGTGCGCATCTTCATCATCGTCACCCTGGCGCCGCTGGCGTTCCGGCTGCTGCGGCGACGCCATCCGCCTCCCCCGCCGCCGAGCTGAACGGCTCGGCGTCCCGCTCCACAGGCGGACGGCGCGCGATTTGCATGTTGTTGCTCCCGGAGGCGGCGCGATAAGCTGGGCGCGGTAGTAGTTCGAGTGTCCACCACGTCAATGGGAGGGTACTCACTATGAAGCCGACAAGAAGCGGAGCATGGGCGCTGGCGGCATTGTTCGCCTGCGCCCTGGCCGCGTCGGGCTGCGCCAGGCAGGACAAGAATCCCATACCGCCGGCCGGCACCAGCGTGACCAGCACGTCCGAGGTCTTCCGGCAGACCGCCGGCGATCTTCAGGATTACTGCAACCGCACCGGCGGCTGCACCTGCATCCTCGACGGGCTGCAGACCACCTGCGCCGTGGTCTTCGCCTGTCTCGATGCCGGGTTCTGCGAGCTGGTGAGCAGCCCCTGAGGCGCGCCCGGCCCGGGACGAGCGCGAAGCGTGACCCCGGCCTGCGGCTCGCGGGTCTGATCCTTCTGCTGCTCCTCGGCGGCGCGGCCGATGCCGCCGCCGTGCCGCCGATCCGCGACGTGGTGCGCAGCTGGGACGGCGGGCTGCTCTTTCTTCCCGTCGAGGATCCCGACTACCGGCTCGTCGTCCTCGACGGGCCGATCCACGCGCCCTACATGCGCCGGGCCCGGGAGCGCACCGATCCGCGCACGTTGCGCGGCATCATCATCCATCTGCACGGCTGCAGCTATGGCCGGGGCGACATGGCGGTGCGCGGGCAGGCGCGCTTCATGGCCTCGCTCGGCTATGCGGTGATCGTGCCGAACAGCTTCCGCCGCCTCGACCGGCCGCAGACCTGCGACCCGGAGCGCCGGATCGGCCTGCCGCGGGCCCGCTATCTCGACGTGCACCGGATGCGGCAGGAGGAGCTCGCCTATGCGATCGGTCGCGTGCTCGCCATGCCCGAATGGCGGCCGCACGCTCTCTACGTCTCCGGCTACAGCGAGGGCGGCGATGCGGTGGTGGCGTTCGAGCACCCGCAGGTGCGCGGACGCATCGCCATCGGCTCGAGCTGCTGGCTGGGCAGCAAGCCCGACGACGACGCCCCGATCCTCGTCATCACCTCCACGGACGACGTCTGGTACGCCGACGCGACATGGCCGGAAGCGCGCGGGCTGTGTCGCCGGACTCTGGCCGGCGAGCCTTCGGTCCAGGTGCTGGAGCCGCGCGGCGCCATGCACGATGCGCTCATCTATGCGGAGGCGCGGACGGCGCTGTGGAACTTCCTGGTCCGCCTCGCCTATTGAGGGGGGCCCGATGCCGCCGGCAGCTCGAGCCGGGCGGCGAGCCCGCCCAGGCCCGACCGGCCTAGGGTGATCGAGCCGCCATAGAGATCGGCGATGTCGCGCACGATGGAGAGGCCGAGCCCGCTGCCGGGCACCGCCTCGTCGAGGCGATGGCCGCGCTGGAACACGGCGGCGCGCTCGGTCTCGTCGAGCCCCCTGCCGTCGTCCTCGATGAGGAAGAGAAGCCGCCCGTCGCGCCGCTCCGCCCCGATCCGCACGCGGCTGCGCGCCCATTTGCAGGCGTTGTCGATCAGGTTGCCCAGCATCTCCTCGAGGTCCTGGCGCTCGCCGCGAAAGGCGAGGCCGGCGTCGCCGCTCGCCTCGACGGTGATCCCGCGATCCGCGTGCAGCCGGGCGAGCGCCCGGCGCAGATCCTCGATCACCGGCATTGCCTCGGTGCGCACGCCGAGCACCTGCCCCGCCGCCGCGGCGCGCGCCCGCGACAGGTAGTGGTCGACATGGCGCCGCATGACCCCGGTCTGCCGCAGCACCACTTCCGCCAGCGGCCCGCCGGAGGTGTCGGCCTCGTTGACGAGCACGGAGAGCGGCGTCTTCAGCCCGTGCGCCAGGTTGCTCACATGGGTGCGGGCCCGCTCGACCACCGCGGCGTTGTGCTCCAGCAGGGTGTTGAGCTCGTCGGCCAGAGGCTGGAGCTCGGTCGGGAAATCGCCTTCGAGCCGCGTCGCGTGACCGGTGCGGATCGCCGCGAGGGCGAACCGGAGCCGCCGCAGCGGCTGCAGGCCGAAGCGCACCTGGATGATGAGGGCCGCGAGGAGGCCGAGCCCCAGCCCGCTCAGCGACCAGATCAGCGTCGCATCGAAGCTGTTGATCTCCGCGTCGATCTCGCCGCGCTCGGCGGCCACGCTGAAGCGCAGCGGCGCCGGCAGGCCCGGCAGGCCGATGTCGCGGGCGATGAGGCGCAGCCGCTCGCCGTCGGGGCCGGTGATCTCGCGGCGCACCAGCTCGCCCGGCTGGGACGGGCCGGCCGCAGGCAGCACCTCGTCCCAGAGCGAGCGGGAGCGCAAGGGGTCCGGGCCGGCGCCGTCGATCTGCCAGTACCAGCCCGAATAGGCCTGTTCGAACCGGGGCTCGCCGATGGCGCGGATCAGCACGACCTCGCCCTCCGGCGAGACCTCGCTCGCCGCCACCAGGCTCTCGAGCAGCACCACGAGCCGCGCATCGAAGCTGCGCTCCACCGACTCGCGGAACAGGGAGGACAGCACGATGCCGCCGGCGATCAGCGCGGCCGCGATCCACAGCGCGGCGTACAGCACCAGGCGGAGCGCGAGCGACCAGGACCGCATGGAGCGCGGCCGCGGCTCGGCGGCGCCGTCAGCCGTCTTCGTCAGGCGGCGCAAGTCGGTACCCCAGGCCGCGCACCGTGTGGATCACCTCGACGCCGAGCTTCTTGCGCAGACGGCCGACGAACACCTCGATGGTGTTCGAATCGCGGTCGAAATCCTGGTCGTAGATGTGCTCGGTGAGCTCGGTGCGCGACACCACCCGTCCCTGGTGATGCATGAGATAGGCGAGCAGCCGGTATTCCTGGGCGGTGAGCTTCACCAGCGCCCCGTCGATGGTGACGCGGCCGGTCCGCGTGTCGAGCCGCACCCCGGCGCATTCGATCTCCGCCGTGGCGTGGCCGGCGGCGCGCCGGATCAGCGCGCGCAGGCGGGCCAGCACCTCCTCCATCCGGAACGGCTTGGCGACGTAGTCGTCGGCGCCGGCGTCGATCCCCGCGACCTTGTCGCTCCAGCGGTCGCGCGCGGTGAGCACCAGCACCGGCATGCGCCGTCCGGCGCGCCGCCAGCGGTCGAGCACGGTCAGGCCGTCGACGACCGGGAGCCCGAGATCGAGCACGATCGCGTCGTAGGCCTCGGTGTCGCCGAGGTGATGCCCTTCCTCGCCGTCCTTCGCGACGTCCACCGCGTATCCCGCCTCGGCCAGGGCAGCCCGAAGCTGCTTGGCGAGATCCGCGTCGTCCTCGACCACCAGCACACGCATCACGCTCCGGCGGAGCTCATCCGCCGCCCTCCAGCACCTGCAGAACCTCACCGCTGCGCGCGTCGATCATGAGCACGCGCACCCGGCCGTCGTCGCCGAGCACCTTCACCCGATAGACATAGCCTCGTCCCGTCTCGTCGAGCTGGGTGTCCAGCACCTGCCCGTCCACCCGCCCGCGGACGCCGCGCAGGATGTCCTTGAGCGAGCGGATCTCGCCGGACTCGACCGCCTTTCGCGCGCTGTCCTGCTCGTTGCCGCTGAAGGCCCGCGACTCCGCCGGCGAGACGGCGACCGCGGTCAGAAGCATCACGGCAGAAAGGACGATCCGCATGGCCCGAGTCAGCTCCCGCACGGCTGAACGCAGGGTGAATGGCGCATTCCGCACGGATTCAGGCGAAGAGGCGGAGGCTCGCTCGACTGCCGGGACGTTCGGTCCCGACGAAAGCAGCCCAGAGGAAGGATAGACCTCATGCTCAGCCCGTCCCGTCTTCTCGCCTTCGGTGCCCTGATGCTCGCCCTGCCCGCCTTGGCCGCGCCGGCCGCCGCCGCGCCGCCGCAACCCTATCATCCCGGCGACCGGCCGGGCCACGAAACGCTGCAGCGCGCGGACCATCGCGACCGCGGCGGCGACCGGCGCTGGAGCCGCCACGGCTGGAAAGGGCATGGCCATCGCCACGGCTGGCACGTGCCGCCGAAACCGCAGCCCGGCCATGACTGGCGCTTGCCTCAGCAAGACCATTGGCGGCAAGGCCGCTTTCTGCCGCCGCGCGTGCTGGAGCGACATCTCCGACGGCACGCCTTCCAGCCCGTCGGGCACATCGAGCTCCGGCATGGATACTACCTGGTCCGGGCCATCGATCCGTTCGGCCGCCGCGTGCTGCTCGCGCTCGACCCGGCCAGCGGCGCCATACTGGGCCGGCATCGCGGATGGTGAGACGCGAGACGCCGCCGCGGGGACGGGCCGCGGCGGCGTCCGCGACGGACGGGGCGTGCTCAGGAGACGACCGCCACGCGTCCGCCGACGAACTTCAGGTGATTGAGCAGCGCCGGCGAGGGCTGCCCGTCCACCGGCAGGCCAACATCGGCCTGGTACTTCCGGATCGCCGTCCGGGTGCGCCGACCGGCAACGCCGTCCACCGGGCCGGGGTCGTAGCCGCGCGCGACCAGCGCCTGCTGGATGCCGATCACGTAGGCGCGCTTCGTTCCGGTACCGAGCGAGTCGAGCGGTCCCGGCGTCGCGGGCCTGGACGCTGCTTGCGTCGGGCCCGGCCGGGCCGGCGCCGCGGCGTTCAGCACCGCGGGCACGGTGAACTGGATGTGATCGAGCAGTGCCTGGCTCGGCAGCCCGTCGACCGGCAGCCCGGCATCCGCCTGGTAGTGCCGGATCGCCGCCGTGGTGCGCGGGCCGGCCGTGCCGTCCGCAGAACCGGGATCATAGCCATGCAGCGCGAGCTGCCACTGCAGGTCGACGAGGCCCTGGCGATCCAGCGGCGGCGGCCCGGCCGGCGCGGAGGCCGGGGCCGCCACCGCGGCGATCTGC
>DAIMFL010000048.1:0-21655 GCA_036724615.1 Alphaproteobacteria bacterium
CCCGGCGCGCCGCGCGCAGCCGGCCGGTGCTGGCGATCAAGGCCGGCCGCCGCGCCGAGGGCGCGAAGGCCGTGGCCTCGCACACCGGCGCGCTCGCCGGCGCCGATGCGGTCTACGACGCGGCGCTGCGCCGCGCCGGCGTGCTGCGCGTGTTCGACCTGGACGAGCTGTTCGCGGCGGTCGAGACCCTCGCCACCGCCAACATGCCGGCGGGCGACCGGCTCACCATCCTGAGCAACGGCGGCGGCATCGGCATCCTGGCCACCGATGCGCTGATCGACGCCGGCGGCAGGCTCGCGGAGCTGTCGCCCGGAACCATCGCCGCGCTCGACCGGGTCCTGCCGCCCACCTGGTCGCGCACCAACCCGGTGGACATCGTCGGCGACGCGCCCGGCCGGCGTTATGCCGACGCGCTGGCGGCGCTGTTCGAGGATCCGCAGGTCGATGCGATCCTGACGCTCAACTGCCCGACCGCGGTCACCTCCGGTACCGAGGCGGCGCAGGCGGTGATCGACACGGTCGCCGGTCGGCGGCGCTGCGTCCTGACCAGCTGGGTCGGCGAGCAGACGGCGCGCGATGCGCGCGAGCGCTTCGCGGCGGCGGGCATCCCGAGCTACGGAACGCCGGAGCAGGCCGTGCAGGGCTTCATGCACATCGTCCGCTACCGTCGCAGCCAGGACATGCTGATGGAGACCCCGCCCTCGGTGCCGGAGGAGTTCACGCCGGACACCGCCCTGGCCGAGGAGGTGATCGCGCGCGTGCTGGCGGACGGCCGCGACATGCTGACCGGCCCGGAATCCCAGAAGGTGATCGCCGCCTACGGGATTCCGACCGTCATCACCCGGATCGCCCGCACGGCCGAGGACGCCGGCCGGATCGCCGGCGACATCGACGGGCCGGTGGCGCTGAAGATCCTGTCGCCCGAGATCAGCCACAAGTCGGACGTGGGTGGAGTGGCCCTCGGCGTGCGCGGCGCCGCGGAGGCCGAGCGGACGGCCGCCGCCATGCTGGCGCGGGTCGCCGCGAAGCGGCCGGACGCGCGGCTCGAAGGCATCACCGTCGAGCCGATGATCCGGCGCGACCACGCCCACGAGCTCATCGTCGGCATGATCGAGGATCCGCAGTTCGGCCCGGTGCTGCTGTTCGGCCAGGGCGGCACCGCGGTCGAGGTGATCGCCGACCGCGCGCTCGCTTTGCCGCCGCTCAACATGAACCTCGCGCGCGAGCTGATGGGCCGCACCCGCGTGCACAGGCTGCTCCAGGGCTATCGCGACCGCCCGCCGGCCGCGCTCGACGACATCGCGCTCACCCTGATCAAGCTGTCCCAGCTCGTCGCCGACCTGCCGCAGGTGATGGAGCTCGACATCAATCCGCTTCTGGCGGACGACCAGGGCGTGATCGCGCTCGACGCCCGCGTCCGGGTCCGGGAGGCGACCAGCACCGGCACGGCCCGTTTCGCCATCCGCCCCTACCCGCGCGAGCTCGAATCGGCCGTGGCGGCGGCCAGCGGGCGGCGGCTCCTGCTCCGGCCGATCCGTCCGGAGGACGAGCCCGCTCTGCGCTATGCCTTTTCCCTGCTCTCGCCCGAATCGATCCGCATGCGCTTCTTCGCGCCGCTCAAGGAGATGACGCATGCGCTCGGCGCCAGGCTGACGCAGATCGACTACGAGCGGGAGATGGCGCTCGTCCTCACGGATCCGGCCGGCACTCCCGAGCCGCAGATGTACGGCGTCGTGCGGATCAGCGCCGATCCCGACAACGAGAAGGCGGAGTTCGCCGTCATCGTGCGCGACGACATGACCGGCCAGGGGCTGGGCGAGCTCCTGATGCGGCGGATCATGGACTATGCGAGGTCGCGCGGCATCGGCGAGCTGTTCGGGGACGTGCTGGTCGGCAACGAGGCGATGCTCGGCCTGTGCCGCAGGCTCGGATTCGGTATCATCGGTGGCCCCGTGGCCGGTAGCGTCCGGGTCGCCCTGCGCCTGTAACCGATCCCGAGGCTCTTCTCTTGATCCACGCCCATGACACGGGCCGCGGCATCGGCTTCGCCGTGCTCGCCTTCGCCCTGTTCTCCGCATCCGACGGCTTCGTGAAGTGGTTCGCCGCGGCGGGCTACCCCGTCGTCCAGATCTCCTCGACCTTCGCGCTGTTCGCCCTTCTGCCGGTTGCCTGGCTCGTCGCGCGGGCAGGCGGGCTGTCGAGCCTCAGGGCGCGCCGGCCGGTCTGGGTGGCGGCCCGCGCCCTGCTGCTCGCCGGCGATACGGTCTGCGCATATTACGCCTTCGGCGCCCTGCCCCTGGCCGAGGCCTATGCGATCTTCTTCGGCACGCCCATGCTGGTGACCGCCCTCTCCGTCCCCTTCCTCGGCGAGAAGGTCGGCTGGCGGCGCTGGGTCGCGGTGGTCATCGGCTTCCTGGGCGTGCTGATCGTCCTGCGCCCCGGCTTCGCCGAGCTCGGCGCCGGCCATGCCGCCGCGATTGCCGCGGCGGTGCTGTTCACCCTGTCGCTTCTGGTGCTGCGCCGGATCGGCAACGAGGAGACCAGCGCCGCAATGATCTCCTGGGTGCTGCTGGCGCTGTTCCTGACGACCGCGCCGCTGGTGCCGGCCGTGTTCGTCGCGCCCGCTCTCCTCGATCTTCTGCTCATGGCTTTGGGCGGGCTGCTGCTGGGGCTCGCGCAGATCGCCCTCGTCGAGGCGTTCCGGGCGGCGCCGGCCTCCGTGGTGGCGCCCTTCCACTACAGCCAGATGATCTGGGCGATCCTGCTCGGCCTCGCCGTGTTCGACGAGCTGCCGGACCTCTGGGTCGCGGCGGGCTCGCTCGTCATCGTCGGCAGCGGCCTCTTCATCCTGTGGCGCGAGCGCCGCGTCAGCCGAGCGCGGCGCGCACCGCAGCGAGGCAGGATTCCGGATCGCCTCTGACGTCGACGCGCCGCCAGTCGAGGTCGCCGAGAGCGAACCCGAGCTGGCGGCGCAGCACCTCGACCGTCGCATCGGACGCATCGCCCCGGCGCGCCGCGACGCGGGCCTCCAGCACCGCGGCCGGCGCCTCGAGCCAGATCCCGGCGAAGGGTACGCCGGCGGCGCGGGCCACGGCCGTGATCGCCTGCCGCTCCTCCGGCTTGGCGAACACCGCGTCCGCGACGACCGCATGGCCGGCCGCGAGCGCCGCCGCAGCCTGCCGCCCCAGCTCCGCATAGACCTGTGCAGCCGCCGCTTGGGTGTACGCGTCCGTCGGAAGCCGCTCCTCCGGCCCGACCCCTGCCAGCCGCTTGCGGATGACGTCGCTGCGCAGCACCCGCGCGCCGACCGGCGCCTCCATGCCGGGGGCGAGGCCGTAAGCCAGGGTCGACTTGCCGGTCCCGGAGAATCCGCCGACCGCGACCAGGCGCGGGCGCGCGGGCCGCAGATAGCCGAGCGCCGCCTCCAGATACTCCCGCGCTGCCTCGATCTGCCGCCGCGCCGCCTTCTCCTCCGTCTGCGCCGCAGCGGCCGCGACCCCCACATGGGCGCGGATCGCCGCGCGCTGGGACAGGAACTGCGGCAGGAGGGCAAGCGCCGACCCGTCCTCGCCGGACAGGTCGAAGTAGCGGTTGAGCACCGCATTCGCTTCCGCCCGAAGGGCGCGACGGTCGAGATCCATCAGCAGGAAGGCCAGGTCGTAGAGCACGTCGATGCAGGCGATCCGGTCGCTGAACTCGATGCAGTCGAAGAGCGTCGGCACGCCGTCGACCAGGCAGATGTTCCTGAGATGAAGATCGCCATGGCAGCGGCGGACCTGTCCCGCATCGCGGCGCCGATCGAGAAGCTCGCCGATGCGCCGCAAGGCCGCCTCGCTTTCGGCCGCGAAAGCGTCGACATCGGCGCGGCCGAAGGCATCCGGCACGCCGCGCAGCAGGTTGTCGACGTCGCCGTGCAGCACCTCGGCGACGGCAGCCCGGCCGCCGAAGCCCGGCGCGGGCTCGGCCGTGCTATGGAACGCCACCACCCGATCGGCGAGCGACAGGACCATGCGCCGGCCGAGCGCGCCCCGATCGGCCAGCCGGTCGAACAGCGTCTCCTGGTCGAAGCGCCGCATCACCACGAGCCAGTCGGCGATCTCGCCCGCCCCGCCGATCCGGAAACCTCGACCCGTGCGGACCACCGGCTCCACGGCGAGATAGAGCTCGGGCGCCGTGCGCCGGTTGAGAGCGAGCTCCGCCTCGCAATGGCGCCGGCGCGCCTCCAGCGTGGAGTAGTCGAGATAGGAATAGCGCACGGCGCGCTTCAGCTTGTAGGCGCGCTCCCCGGCCAGGAAGACGACGGCGCCGTGCGTGTCGATCCGCTCCACGCGGTCGACGGCCGGACCATAGGCTGCCGGTTGCTCCAGAAACGCGATGATCTCGCCCTGGCCGGATTTCATGCATTCACCTCGCCGGCGGCCAGTATGCCGGTCCGCGAAGGGAAGTGCAGCGCCAGGAAGGGACGCTAGAATGCGCGGATGGACGACCGTCTGCCGACCGAGCTCTGGGTGAAGGCCCATATCCGCCGCTGCAACGCGGAGGCGATTCCTGCCGTCGTCGTGCGCAAGGGCGACCCCACCGGCGGCACGGTGCTGCTGAAGCTCGTCGCGTACCAGCTCGGCTGCCGCGTGCTGTCCCAGGTCCGCGACCTCGAAGGCCGGCTCGGCTGGATGAGCGTGCTCGGCGACACGCCGGTGCCCGAGGCCGAGGCCGACGCCTATATCGCCCGCGCGGTCGGGCGCGACCCGGATCTCTGGGTCGTCGAGATCGAGAGCCGCGACGGCAGCCATCCATTCGAGGGCCGGGCCCTGTAGGCCCGGATGCCGGCAAGGCTCCGGCTGTGCGATAGTCTGGCGGGAACGAGCAGGGATCTTTCATGGATTTCGCGCTGTCCGAAGAGCAGGCGGCGATCCGCGAGGCGGCGAGGAGCTTCGCCGAGGCGGAGCTTGCGCCCCAGGCCGCGCGCTGGGACGAGGAGAAGATCTTCCCGGTGGAGACGCTGCGCCAGGCGGCCGCGCTCGGCTTCGCCTCGATCTACGTGCGCGAGGACATGGGCGGCGCCGCGCTCGGCCGGGTCGAGGCGGCGCTGATCTTCGAGGAGCTGGCGGCGGGCTGCACCTCGACCGCGGCCTTCCTCTCGATCCACAACATGGTCTCCTGGATGATCGACCGCTTCGGGAGCGCGGAGCAGAGGCGGCGCTTCCTCCCCGAGCTCGCCCCCATGAAGCGCATCGCCAGCTACTGCCTGACCGAGCCCGGCTCCGGCTCCGACGCCGCCGCGCTGAAGACGACCGCGCGGCGCGACGGAGAGGTCTATCGCCTGAACGGCGCCAAGGCCTTCATCTCGGGCGGCGGCGCCAGCGATCTCTACCTGGTCATGGCACGGACCGGCGGCCCCGGCCCCGACGGGATCAGCGCGCTGCTGGTGGAAAAGGGCACGCCGGGGCTCGGCTTCGGCCAGCCGGAGCGCAAGCTCGGCTGGAACAGCCAGCCGACCGCGATGGTGCTGTTCGACGACTGCCCTGTGCCGGTCGCCAACCGCATCGGCGCGGAGGGCCAGGGCTTCCGCTTCGCCATGCAGGGGCTCGACGGCGGCCGGGTCAACATCGCCGCCTGCTCCCTCGGCGCGGCGCGGGCGAGCCTGGACGACGCGCGCCGCTACTTGGCCGAGCGCAGCCAGTTCGGCCGCAAGCTCGCCGAGTTCCAGGCGCTGCAGTTTCGCATCGCCGACATGGCGACCGAGCTCGAGGCCGCCCGCCTCATGGTCTGGCGCGCCGCCGCTTCGCTCGACGCCGAGGAGCCGGACGCCGTCCTGCGCTGCGCCATGGCGAAGCGCTTCGCCACCGATGTCGGCTTCTCCGTCTGCAACGAGGCATTGCAGCTGCACGGCGGCTACGGCTATCTGAAGGACTTTCCCCTGGAGCGGCGGATGCGCGACGTGCGGGTGCATCAGATCCTGGAAGGGACGAACGAGATCATGCGGCTGATCGTCGCCCGCAAGCTTCTCGCCGCCCGAAACTGACGACGAAGGCAACGAAGGTCTCATGCGTATTCTGGTCATCGAGAACGATTCCCGCGCGCCGGCCGGCATCGTCGGCGAGCGCATGGCGGCCCGCGGCCTCACCGCCGACGTCGTGCGGCCCCATGACGGGGACAGCCTGCCGGATCATCCGGACGGCTATGCCGGCGCCGTCATCCTCGGCGGCACCATGGCGGCGGACGACGATGCGGGATTCCCGGTCTTCCGTCCGATGGTGAACCTGCTGCAGCGCTTCCATGCGGAGGAGCGGCCGCTGCTCGGCATCTGCCTCGGCTCGCAGCTCCTGGCGCGCAGCTTCGGCGGCACGGTCCGGCGCTTCGAAGGCGGGCTGGAGCTCGGCTACGTGCCGATCAGCCTGACGGAGGCCGGCGCCAGCGATCCGCTGCTCGCCGGGACCGGCCCCGCCCAGCGCATCATGCAGTGGCACCAGGACACGTTCGACCTGCCGCGGGACGCCGTCCATCTGATGGAAGGCGCGGCCTGCCGCGCCCAGGCCTTCCGGTTCGGGCGCTCGGCCTATGCCTTCCAATGCCATTTCGAGGCCCATCCCGGGATCGTCGACGGCTGGCTGGCGGCCTATGCCGGCACCCTGCCGCGGCATTACGGCGAGGCGGCCCCGTCGCACGTGGAGCGCGTCCGCCGCGAAACGGCCGAGCACGCCGCGGCGCAGCGCCGTTTCGCGGAGACCGTCTCCGACCGCTGGCTCGACCTGGTGCAGGGTAGCTGATCTCCAAGGACGACTCCGGCCAAGCGCAATTCGGGCCCGCTTTGCCCGGGCCGCGCCGATCGGCTAGAGTGCGCCCGCCATCCCATTCCTCCCCGTCTCAATCGAGGACCGATCCGATGTCGAACCGCGCCGCGGCCATCGCCGCTTGGCAGCCGCAGAAGCTTCCCAAGGTCGCCTGGGGCAAGGGCTGCTACATCTACGATACGGACGGCAAGCAGTATATCGACGGGTCCGGCGGGCCGGCCGTGTACTGCCTCGGCCACGGCAACGAGGAGGTCAATGCCGCGATCGCCCGCCAGCTGGAAAAGGTGGCGCATGGCTATCGCTATACCTTCACCAGCGACCCGATGGAGCAGCTGACCGAGATCGTCGCGAAACGCTGCGGCGGCACGCTCAATCGCATGGTCTTCGTCACCGGCGGGTCGGAGGCGGTCGAATCCTGCCTCAAGATCGCATTGCAGTACCACGCCGCGCGGGGCGAGATGTCGCGCCGCCGCTTCATCGCGCGTCAGCGCTCCTGGCACGGCAACACGCTGGGCGCCCTGTCGATCTCCGGCTTCAAGGACCGCCGCGATCCGTATGAAGGCGCGCTGGTGCCCGCGAGCCACCTGTCGCCGGTCAATGCCTACCGCCCGCCGGCCGGGGTGAAGCCGGAGGACGTGGCCGAGTACTGCGCCGACGAGCTGGAGCAGGAGATCCTGCGCCTCGGCGCCGAGAAGGTGGCGGCCTTCGTGTTCGAGCCGGTGGTGGGCGCGGCGGGCGGCGCGGTTCCGGCGCCGGCCGGCTATGCCAAGAGGGTGCGCGAGATCTGCGACCGCTACGGCGTGCTGATGATCAGCGACGAGGTGATGTGCGGCGCCGGCCGCACCGGCACCTGGCGCGCGCTGGAGCATGACGGCGTCGAGCCCGACCTCATGTCGGTGGCGAAGGGCCTGGCCGGCGGCTACCTGCCCCTCGGCGCGGCGGTCTACGGCGACCGGATCGCCGAGACGATCCTGCCGGTCCATGGCGGCCCGCTGACCGGCCACACCTTCTCCGGCCACACCGCCTGCTGCGCGGCGGGCGTCGCGGTACAGACCATCGTCGCGCGCGACAAGCTGGTCGAGAAGGTGGCGACCGACAGCGCCTACCTGTTCGGCCTCCTGCGCGAGCGGCTCGGCGACCGCCCCTATGTCGGCGACATCCACGGCCGCGGGTTCTTCGTCGGGATCGAGCTGGTCGCCGATCGCGAGACCAAGGAGCCCTATGACCCGGCGAAGCAGGTCTACATCAGGCTGCGCGAGCAGGCCTTCGCCAACGGGCTGATCTGCTACCCGTCCGGCGGCAATGTCGACGGCGTGAAGGGCGACCACGTCATCCTGGCGCCGCCCTATATCGCATTGCGCGCCGAGCTCGACGAGATCGTCGACAAGCTGGCGAAGAGCCTCGAGCAGGTGATGGCGAAGGTCTGAGCCGGCGGCCCTCATGCTTCGACGGGCTCATGCTTCGACAGGCTCAGCATGAGGACGTGTGTTTAACCAATGGATGAGGCCTCACCCTGAGCCTGTCGAAGGGTGAGGCCGTCGCCCGAGCTCACGCCGGCGCCGCGAACACGTGGTTGTCCCAATGCGAGTCGGCGAAGACCGGCGCGGCGAGCTCGACCGACCGGGCGCGCGCCACGTCGTGGAGCCGCGCGCCGCCGATGCCGCTCGTCACCACGAACACGCCCGGCGGCCCTGCCGGCGCGACGCCGCAGACATCGGCGAGCTCCAGCCGCCCGGCGGCGCGCCGGTTCTCCCGGTCCCAGAACAGCACGACCCCGCCGCGCGGCGAGGTGGTCGCCAGGATGCGCTCGCTGCCGTCGAGCGCCGCGCTGCCGCAATAGCCGCGCAGCCGCCTAAGCTCCCCCTCCCCCGGATCGACCGGCTCGAGCGCGCCGCCCGGACGGTGGCCGAGGATCAGCGGCACCGGCTCCTCGCGCCGGATCGCGTCCTGCAGCACCACGAAGACCGTGCCGTCCCGCGCGACTGCCAGGTGATGGAAGCTGAGCTGCCGGAGCTCCGCCGCCAGCCGGTGGATCGAGATCAGCCGCCCGTCGCGCCGGTCGAGATAGGCGAGGGACGGGTCCATGCCGGCGGGGTCGAGATTCTCCTGCGGATAGTCGGGATGGGTGAGAATCCCGCCATTCGCCACGACCAGCGTCTCGCCGTCCGGCATCAGCCGCATCTCGTGCGGGTCCATGCCGCCGGTGTCGAACTCGGCCACCCGGCGCCACGCGTCGGTCGCGTCATAGACGCCGATCACGCCGCGCGCCGCCTCGTAGGCATTCTCGGTCGCATAGAGCAGCCGGCCGTCCGGCGCGAACGCGCCATGGCCTTCGAAATGCCGGCCCTCAACGCTTTCGATGACATGCTCGGTGCGGCCGCGCCGCGGATCGAGCACCAGCGCGTAGCGGCCCGGCCGCCGCGCGAAATGCACGACGCGGCCGTCGGGCGCGAAGGCCGAGCCGTGGCCGCGGCCCTGCAGCGCGAGGTCCAGCGCGACCGTGCCGTCGGCGCGGAACCCGGTGACGTGATAGGCGCCCTTCGCGTCGGCCCTGGCGCTGACGAAGAGGCCGCCTTCGCCGCCGGCGCGGGCATCGCGACCGCGCACCACCGCGAGGGCGGCGAGGCCGGCAGCACCCCGCAAGACGCGCCGGCGGTCAATCGCCGTCGAGCGCATTGAATCCCACCGACAGGCCGAGCGCGGCCGCGAGCCTGGTGCCGACCAGCTGGCGCAGCGCCTGCAGCTGGGTGGCGAGCTTTTCCAGCTTCGGCCGGAGCGCCGGGTCGAGCGCCGCGCGCGGCAGCGGCGCGCCGACGCCGTTCGCGGTCGCCAGCGTCATGCCGAAGGCCTTGCGCAGCAGCGGCGCGATCTTCTCGTCTGTCCCGCGCGCCGTGGCCAGCCGGTCGAGCCCCTCGCCGCCCGCGCCGAGATAGATGGCCTGGGCGGCCTCGATCCCCGCGATGATGTTGCGCAGCGAACGCCCGCTGCGGCGCGCCTCGGCGCGCTCCGGACGGGCCGAGGCGAGGTCGGCGCCGAGCACCGGCTTCAGCCGCGTGTCGAGGGCGAGCCGCAGCGCATGGTTGACGGCCTTGAGAAAGGCGACGGTCACCTCCTCCTGGCTGGCGAAATACGGGTTGTCCGGGCCGGGGGCGGCGATCACCTCGGTGAACGGCCGCTCTCCCGATTCCCAGTCGGCGAGCAGCCCCGCCCCGATTCCGCGCAGATTGGCCGCGATGGCGTTCAGCAGCGCGCAGCGGATCCGCCCCTCGCCGGCGCCCGCCAGGAGACGCGCGCGCGACTCCTCGTCGAACAGCAGGATCTCGGCGGCCGGCAGACCCTGCAGCGACACCGGCGCCGCCTGGAAGCTGTCCTCGGCCAGGGCGGTCTCATCGCCCGCGGCGACGAACTCCGCGACGTCCTGCGCCACCCGCCCGGTGGGATCCGGCCAGAAATACATGCGCGGGCCGCGCATCAGCAGCTCCACCGGGCCGAAGCGGAGCGGCTCGACCGCGAGCCAGGCCTCCGCGGCGGCATGGAACGCGGACTCTGCCGATGCCAGCCTGGACTCGTCCGGTGACCGGCAGAATTCCGCCGCCGCTGTCTCGAACGCCGCGGTTGCATCCGCTAGAACGCGATGGCGCGGCAACACGTAACGCTCGACCAGCGAACGGGTGACGGCGGCCGGGTCGGCGGTCGCATCGTCGCTCCAGGCCGGACCGGCCGCGGCCGCCGCGCCGAGCATCGCCCCGACAAAGAAGCAAATGAGTCGAGATCGTCGACGGCGCCTGTGAGGGGGTGATGACACGGTGTGAACGGGACAAGCTCTCGCGCGTCGATGCATGGTTCTTCCCTGTCCGTTCAGAGCGAGCCGAGGAACGCCAGCACTGCCTCGCGCTCCGCCCTGCTCATCCCGGCCACCTTCTGCTTCGCGGCTTCGGCCTCGCCGCCATGCCAGAGGATCGCTTCGAGCAGGCTGCGCGCCCGGCCGTCATGAAGATAGGTCGGAACGTCGCTCACCGTCCCGGCGAGCCCCAGCCCCCAGAGCGGCGGAGTCCGCCACTCGCGACCGGAGGCCTGCCCTTCGGGCCTGCCGTCGGCGAGCCCGTCACCCATGTCGTGCAGCAGCAGATCGGTGTACGGCCAGATCAGCTGGAACGACTGCTCCGGCCGTTCCGGATCGCGCAGCGTCACGAATTTCGGCCGATGGCAGCCGGTGCAGCCGGAGTCGTAGAACAGCTTCTTGCCCGCGAGCACCTGCGGGTCCGCGACGTCGCGCCGGGCCGGCACGGCGAGGTTCTGCGCGTAGAACACGATGAGGTCGAACATGTCGCGGGTCGCCTCGTGGCCGTGGGCGGGATCGCCGCCCGCCGGGGCCGCGCGGCACGCCGCCTGGGCGGCGGTGCAGTCGCCATGAGCGGCGGCCAGAACGGGGGTCGAGAGGCCGAGATCGGCGGCGAAGGCATGGGCGGTCTGGTCGGTGACCGTCGGCTGCCCCGCCTTCCAGCCGAAGCGCCCCAGCATCACCCGTTGACGGGCTTCGCTCCAGACGAAGTTCGCCCGGCCGGAGATGCCGTCCCCGTCCGCATCCGCCGGGTCGGCCAGGGCGAGGATGTCGTCCTCCGCGACGGCGTCGAGCAGGCCGAGCCCGATCATCGGCGGCGCGAGCCGGGCCGAGATCATCGCGTCGGGGTGCAGCGGCCCATAGTTGAGATCGACCGCCCGGTAGCTCGGCCGGCGCAGACGGACCACCTCGCCGCCCGCCAGCGCGACCTTCTCCTCGGCATAGGAGACCGCCATGCGGCCTTCCGCCAGCAGCCCCTGGACCGAGAAGTTCTGCAGCTGCTCGCCATAGACCGGCTCCGGGATGACGGGGAGGCGGCCGCTCTCCAGCGCGGCGCGGTCCGCCGCCGTCTGCGGCGGGATGCTGAGCCGCAGGAACAGCGACACCGCTTCCTCGCCGCCCTGCGGGGGGTGGCCGCGTCCGTCCTGCAAATGGCAGCTCTGGCAGGAGCGCGCGTTGAAGAACGGCCCGAGCCCGTCCGAGGCGGTGGTGGAGCTGGGGGCCGACACCCACAGCTTGCGGAAGATGCCGTCGCCGACCCGGAAATCGAGCTGCCGCTCGAACGCCATGTTGGCGGACGGGTGGGAGAAGACGCTGCGATCGACCGGCTTCCGCGACGTGGCGGCGCCGCCGGGATTGAGCTCGTAGGGCTCCGGCCGGGAGAAATCGGTCGCGGGCTGCGTCACCGCCGCGACCCGCGCCCGATCCGCCTCGCTTCGCCCCTGCAGGTCCGCCGCGACCGGCCCGGCGAGGGCGATCAGCGCGCCGGCGACGAGCCCCGGCAGCCATCGGCCCCGGACCATCCCGTTCCTGCCGTCTCGCATCTCCCGCTCACCGCCGCCGCAGGGCCGGCGGGTCGCCCGCCGGCCGGCCGGCTCACTGGAAGACGGCTTCGGGATTGTCCAGGCTGTCCGACCCTTCGAACTGGATCGACTCCAGCCCGAGCGCGGCGACCACGCGCTCGATCGAGCGCGTCTGGTCGGTCAGCCCGTCGATCACCGCCTGGACCGTCGCATTGCCCTCCGGATTGTCGGCGCCGATCATCTGGTCGTACGCCTCCTTGCTCTCGGCGCGCTGCTTCAGGGCTTCCGCGGCCGCCAGCGTGGCATCGAGCTTCGCCTCGGTCTGCTCGGCCAGAGCCGGGTCCTTGGCCGCGACCAGGTCCGCGACGCTCGGCCCGGAGACCTCGCTGCCGTCCACCCGCTCGTAGCTGCCGAAATAGACCGCATGGATGCCGACCACGTCGTAGTAGTGCGATTCGTGCGTGTTGTCGGAGAAGCAGTCATGCTCCTCCTCCGGGTCGTGCAGCAGCAGGCCGAGCTTCATGCGCTCGCCCGCCAGCTCGCCATAGGACAGGCTGCCGATGCCGGTCAGGATCGTGGCGACCGCCCCGTCCGGCCCCTTCGCCTCGAGCTGCGCCCGCGCCTCCCCGCCCGGCGCCCACTGCTTCGCCATCCAGCCGAGGTCGTCGACCAGCAGGTCGCTCGCCGTCGCCAGGTACTGGGCCCGCCGGTCGCAATTGCCGTTGGTGCATTGGGTCAGCGAGTAGTCCGTCCAGGGGCGCGCCCCCGCGCCGGCCTTCGTGCCGTTCAGGTCCTGCCCCCAGAGGAGGAACTCGATCGCGTGGTAGCCGGTGGCGACATTCGCCTCGACCCCGCCGATCTCCTGCAGCGTGTCGGCCAAGAGCGCCTTCGTGATCGTCCCCGTGTCGATCACGTCGACGCCGTGCTTGACCGAGCTGTTCGCGATCACGTTCGCCGCATAGAGCGGATTCTCGTCCGACTCGACGCCGTAGGCCGGATCGACATAGTCGATCAGCCCCTCGTCGAGCGGCCAGGCATTCACCTTGCCTTCCCAGTCGTCGACGATCGCGTTGCCGAAGCGATAGACCTCGGTCTGCTGATAGGGGCGGCGCGCCGCGATCCAGGCCGCCTTCGCCGCCTCCAGCCCCTCGGCGCTGGGTTCGGCGAGGAACGCGTCGATCGCGCTGTCCAGCTCCAGGGCCGTCGCCAGTGAGTCCTCGTACATCGCCTGGGCGATGTCGGCATAGGTGGCGGCCACGGCCTCTGCGGTGGGCTCGGCCTGCGCCGGCGCCGCCAGGCACAGCCCCGCGACGGCCAGGGTCAATCTCCTCATGGGACCTCCTTCGATCGGACCTCCGGATGGGAAGCGGCTTTGCAAGCCTCCGCCCGACTGCGGCGATGTTTCGGACCCTAGTGCAACTGCGAATGAGTTGCAATGACCTCGGGCGCGCACCCGTCCCGTGAGCGCGCGCGAGGGCCGGCGGCGCGAGTCACGGCCTGTCACCCGTGAAACCGCCGAACTGGCCCTGTACTGCCGGAGCGGCGGCCTTTACCGAGACCCTGGGGGCGGGCATGCTCCGGCACCTCTCCCTCGATGACGGAGCTCATGCTGAACCGAAATCCCTTCGCCACTGTCCGCGAGCGCGTCGACACCTCGCCGCCGGTCAGCGACCGGGTCGCGACCACCACCTGCTACATGTGCGCCTGCCGCTGCGGCATCCGCGTGCATCTGAAGGACGGGCGGATCCGCTACATCGAAGGCAATCGCGACCACCCGGTGAATCGCGGCGTGCTCTGCGCCAAGGGCTCCGCCGGCATCATGAATCACTACTCGCCGGCGCGGCTCAGAAAGCCGCTGAAGCGCGTGGGACCGCGCGGCCGGGGCGAGTTCGTAGAGATTGAGTGGGACGAGGCGCTCGACATCGCCTGCGCGCGGCTGGCCGAGATCCGGCGCAGCGATCCGAAGCGACTCGCCTTCTTCACCGGCCGCGACCAGAGCCAAGCCCTGACCGGCTGGTGGGCGAGCCAGTTCGGGACCCCGAACTACGCCGCCCATGGCGGCTTCTGCTCCGTGAACATGGCGGCCGCCGGGCTCTATACGATCGGCGGCTCGTTCTGGGAGTTCGGCGAGCCGGACTGGGAGCGCACGCGCTACGTCCTCATGTTCGGCGTGGCCGAGGATCACGATTCGAACCCGATCAAGATCGGGCTGGGCAAGCTGAAGGGCCGGCCGGCCGGCGCCCGCGCCAAGTTCGTGTCGGTGAACCCGGTCCGGACCGGCTATTCGGCCATCGCCGACGAGTGGATCGGCATCAGGCCGGGCAGCGACGGGCTGTTCGTGCTGGCCCTGGTCCACGAGCTGCTGAAGGCCGACCGCATCGATCTCGACTTCCTCGTGCGCTACACCAACGCGCCCTGGCTGGTCGTTCGGAATCCGGGCGGCGCGGATGACGGGCTCTTCGCCCGCGACGGTTCCGGCAGCCCGCTGGCCTGGGACACCGCGCGCAGGGCGCCGGTCGATGCGCTGTTGCCCGATGTGACGCCCGCGCTCGTGGGTGAGGTGACCCTGCCGGACGGGCGGCGCGCCGTGCCGGCCTTCCAGCTGATGGCGGAGCGCTATCTCGAGCCGCGCTACGCGCCCGAGGCGGTGGCCGAGCAGACCGGCGTGCCGGCGGAGACCATCAGACGCATCGCCGCCGAGCTCGCCCATGCCGCCTTCGAGCAGGAGATCGTGATCGAGCAGCCCTGGACCGACTGGGCCGGCCGGCGGCACGAGCGCGTGATCGGCCGCCCGGTCAGCATGCACGCCATGCGCGGCATCTCCGCCCATTCGAACGGATTCCACAGCTGCCGGGCGATCCATCTGCTGCAGATGCTGCTGGGCTCGATCGACTGCCCGGGGGGTTTTCGCTACAAGCCGCCCTTCCCGCGCCCCTGCCCGCCGGCGCAGAAGCCCGCCGGCAAGCCCGGCCAGGTCAATCCGGGCCGGGCGCTGGCCGGCGCGCCGCTGGGCTTCCCCGAAGGGCCGGAGGACCTGCTGGTCGAGGCGGACGGCACGCCCTGCCGCATCGACAAGGCCTTTTCCTGGGAGGCGCCGGTCGCCGCCCACGGCCTGATGCACATGGTGATCACCAACGCCTGGAAGGGCGATCCCTACCCGATCGATATGCTGTTCATGTTCATGGCGAACATGAGCTGGAATTCGACGATGAACACGTCGGGCGTCGTCGACATGCTGACCGACACCGACCCGGCGACGGGCGAGTACCGCATCCCGTACATCATCTATGCCGACGCTTTCGCGTCCGAGATGGTCGCCTATGCCGACCTCGTGCTGCCGGACACCACCTATCTGGAACGGCACGACTGCATCTCGCTGCTCGACCGGCCGATCTGCGATGCGGACGGCGTGGCCGACGCGATCCGCCAGCCGATCGTCGCGCCCGATCGCGACGTGCGTCCGTTCCAGGACGTGCTGATCGAGATCGGCGCGCGGCTCGGCCTGCCCGGGCTCGTCGAGGAAGACGGGTCTCCGAAGTATCCCGGCGGCTATGCCGACTACATGGTCCATCACGAGCGCAAGCCCGGCATCGGCATGCTGGCCGGCTGGCGCGGCGCGGACGGCGCGGCGCAGGGCCGCGGAGCACCGAATCCCGGACAGCTCGAGCGTTACAAGGAGAACGGCTGCCACTGGCGCCACGAGCTGGCGCCCGAGCAGCGCTTCTATCGCCATGCCAACCGCGCCTATCTCGACTGGGCGGCGGAGATGGGATTCATCGAGCGGCCCGGGCAGATCGTGCTGCAGCTCTATTGCGAGCCGCTGCAGCGCTTCCGCCTGGCGGCGCAAGGCCATGGGCCCGTGCAACCGCCGGAGCGGCACCGGGCGCGCATCGCCGCGCATTTCGATCCGCTGCCGATCTGGTATCCGCCCTTCGAAGAAGCGGCCGTTCGGTCGGCCGACTACCCGCTGCACGCGGTCACCCAGCGGCCGATGGCCATGTACCATTCTTGGGGCTCGCAGAATGCCTGGCTGCGGCAGATCCACACCGCCAACCGGCTGTTCGTGAACCGCGGCACGGCGACGGGGCTGGGCCTCGCCGATGACGACTGGGTCTGGGTGGTGAGCCACCACGGCCGGGTGAAGGCGCAGATCAAGCTGATGGACGGGGTCAATCCCGACACGGTCTGGACCTGGAACGCGATCGGCAAGCGCGCCGGCGCATGGGCGCTCGCCGCCGACGCGCCGGAAGCGACGCGCAGCTTCCTGCTCAACCACCTCATCGCGGAGCTCCTGCCGGCGCAGCCCGACGGCTACCGCTATGCCAATTCCGATCCGGTGACCGGACAGGCCGCCTGGTACGACCTGCGCATCCGCCTGGAGAAGGCGGCGCCGGAGGAGGCCGGCGAGACATCGCCGCGCCTGCCGCCGCTCGGTTCGCCGCCCAACCCGCCGCGCAGGCCGCGCCTGCTGCACTACGGCGCCCGGTTTCGCGGGCGGGGGGAGGAGTGAATGCCGGCCTGGGTCACCGCTTGGGGCCACCCCTCCCCCTACCCCCTCCCGCAGGGGGAGGGGGTTCTCTTCCCACTGCACGCCAATCCCCCTCCCCTCGCGGGAGGGGGTAGGGGGAGGGGGCTGCACAGATGACCAGCCTCCCCGCCCCGCCGCCGAAGCAGCTCGGCCTCGTCATCGATCTCGACATCTGCGTCGGGTGCCATGCCTGTGCGGTGAACTGCAAGGAGTGGAACACGGGCGGCCACATGGCGCCGCTCACCGACCTGGACCCCTACGGCGCCGAACCGTCGGGCGTGTGGTTCAACCGCGTGCACAGCTTCGAGGCGGGCGACGGCGCGGCCGGCCGCACCGTGCATTTCCCCCGCTCCTGCCTCCATTGCGCGGAGCCCGATTGCGTCACCGTCTGCCCGACGGGCGCCTCCTACAAGCGCGCCGAGGACGGCATCGTGCTGGTCAACGAGGACATCTGCATCGGCTGCAAGCTGTGCAGCTGGGCCTGCCCCTATGGCGCACGCGAATACGACGACGATGTCGGCGTGATGAAGAAATGCACGCTGTGCATCGACCGGATCTACAACGAGACCCTGGAGCAGGTGGAGCGCGTGCCGGCCTGCGTCGCCACCTGCCCGGCCGGCGCGCGGCATTTCGGCGATCTGGGCGATCCGCAGTCGCACGTGTCGCGGCTGGTCGCCGAGCGCGGCGGCTACGACCTGATGCCGGAGATGGGCTATCGCCCGACCAACAAGTACCTGCCGCCGCGCCCGCGCCAGGACCGCGCCGGCTGCACCGGCGCGGCCGCGTCGCTCGCCGCCGCGCCCGCCAATCACGAGATCGCCAACCCGCTCCTGCGCTGGATCGACAGGGTCTTGTCCAGATGAGTGCGACAGGCGGTGAAGCACCGCGTGTTCTTTCCCCCTCCCCTTGCGGGAGGGGGCAGGGGGAGGGGGCTGCGGGCGCGGCCACGCGCGCAGGAGAGTTCTGCCCTGGGCGCCCCCTCACCCTCCCAACGCTTCGCGTTGGGCCCCTCCCGCTCCCGCGAGGGGAGCGGGTTGGTGTTCGCGCCTGACATGCATCCCGCTCTGTCCGTCATCCTGTTCACCACCGCGTCCGGCGCCGGCTATGGCCTGCTGGCGCTGCTCGGCATCCTGGGGCCGGCGGGATTGCTGCCCGGCGATCGCTGGTTCGGGCTCGTCGCCTTCGCCTTCGTGTTCGTGCCGGTCACCCTCGGCCTGCTCACCTCGACGTTTCACCTGGGCCATCCCGAGCGGGCCTGGCGCGCCCTGTCGCAGTGGCGATCATCCTGGCTGTCCCGCGAGGGGCTGCTCGCGATCGTCACCTATCTGCCGGCGGGGCTGTTCGCGCTCGGCTGGGTGATCTTCGAGCGGCAGGACGGCCTCTGGGCGGCGCCCGGCCTCGCCGCCGCGGCTCTGGCCGTCGCCACGGTCTACGCGACCGGCATGATCTACCGGTCTCTGAAGCCCATCCAGCGCTGGGCCAATCGCTGGACCGTGCCCAACTACCTGCTGCTCGGGCTGATGACGGGGGCGCTGTGGCTCGACGCGCTGGACGCGCTGTATTCCGGCCCGTCGCAGCCGCTTGCGCTCGTCGCCTGCGGCGCCACCGTCCTCGCTTGGGCCGCCAAGACGGCCTACTGGCGCTTCATCGACGCGACCCGGAGCGCGAGCACGCCGGAGACGGCGACGGGCCTCGGCGCGATCGGCCGGGTACGGCTTCTCGAGGCGCCGCACACGACGGAGAACTACCTGCTGAAGGAGATGGGCTTCCGCATCGCGCGCAAGCATGCGCTGAAGCTCCGCCGCATCGCGACGCTGCTCGCCTTCCTGCTGCCCCTGCTGCTGTCGCTTACGGTGGCACTCGGCGGCGGGTGGATCGCGGCGGCAGCGGCGCTGCTCGCGGCCGTTTCGGCGACCGTCGGCGTGTTCGTCGAGCGCTGGCTGTTCTTCGCCGAGGCGAAGCACGCGGTCACGCTCTATTACGGCGCCGAGGCGGCCTGACGGAGCGAAGGGGGAATCCGCCATGCTCGGCGCGCTCGATCTGCTGACGCTCGGCTACGGCACGGTCTGCGTGTTCCTGGCCGCCATCGTGCGCGGCTTCAGCGGGTTCGGCTTCTCCATGCTGGCGATCATCAGCCTGTCCCTGGTGCTGCCGCCGGCCGCGATCGTGCCCACCATCCTGATGCTGGAGGTGGCGGCGAGCCTGCACCTGCTGCCGCAGATCTGGAAGGAGGTGCACTGGCGCTCGGTGGGCTGGCTGCTCGCCGGCTGCATCGTCGCGACGCCGCTCGGCACTTATCTCCTCGCCACCGTCCCGGCGGCGCCGATGAAGCTGGCGCTCGCCGTCTGCGTGCTGGTCGCCGCAACGCTGCTGCTGCGGGGCTTCAGCCTGACGGAGACGCCGGGCCCCGCGGCGACCTTCGGCACCGGCATGGCGTCGGGCGTGCTGAACGGCAGCTTCGGCATCGGCGGGCCGCCGGTGATCCTGTTCTATTTCTCGACTCCGGCCGCCGTGTCGGTGTCGCGCGCCTCGGTCATCGCCTATTTCCTGGGGACCGACGTGGCCGGGCTCGGCTTCCTCGGCCTCGAAGGCCTGGTCACCTGGGAGAGCGCCGTGCGCTTCGCGCTGTTCCTGCCCGCGCTGCTCCTGGGCGTCGCGATCGGGCACAGGAGCTTCAAGGGCGCGGATCCGGACGCGTTCCGGCGGTGGGTGCTGCGGCTGTTGATGCTGCTCGCCGTGCTCTCGGCGGCGCGCGCCGTCTATGACTGGCTCGACGGTGGGGGACTCATCGGGCCGCTGCTTTGAGCCCCGCCGGCCTCATCCTTCGACGGGCTCAGGATGAGGCCTCCAACGAGGCCTTCAACTCAAAGACTTCCTCATGCTGAGCTTGTCGAAGCATGAGGATGCGAGCAGCTCGCTCAATCCAGATCGATAGGTATCACCACGTTGATCGAAGGCCTGGGATAGATCACCGGCGCCGGCTCGTAATAGACGACGGGCGGCGGAACGTGAACGACACGGGGCCGCACGTAGATCACCCTGTAATCATCATCGTCGTCGTAGTCGTAGTACTGATGATAGTGATGCTGGTGATGCTTGTGTTTGTGCTTGTGCCTGCCGCCCGCCTCGGCAGGCGCGGCGGCGAGCATCAGCAGCGCGGCTGCGGCGAGGCACAGGACGGACAGCCGGACGAGTCGAGAGCGACCGGCTGCACCGGCAGACAGGCTCCGCGGAGGCGAATGCATGCGAGTTCCCCTTCCAATGACCCGCGTGGCGCCGCCGCCCCCCGGTCCTTGTCCGAGGCGGCGCGCGCGGCAGGCGACGATGCGAAGGGTAGAACCGTCCGGCTGAACCGCACATGAACGCGCCGTGACCAAAAATGTCACGGCGCGCGGTTCGAAGCTCACATGTCCTTCAGCGTCTTCCTCAGCGTGCCGACGATCTCGTCGATATGCGACCGTTCGGCGACGAGGGCCGGCGCGACGATGCCGCAATCGCCGGTGAACTTGATGTGCATGCCGTTGGCGAACAGCTTCTTGGTCGCGTCGTAGCCGCGCGCGCCGGGCTTCGCCCCGGCCGCCAGGTCGATTCCGGCCAGCATGCCGTAGCCGCGGATGTCGGTGACGATGGGCAGGTCCGACAGCGCGAAGATCTGTTCCAGGAAATAGTCCGACATCGCCGCCGCCCGGTCGAACAGCCCTTCCCGCTCATAGATCTCGAGCGCCGCGATGCCGGCGGCGCAGGCCGCCGGGTGGGCGGAATAGGTGTAGCCGTGGAACAGCTCCACCGCCTGGTCCGGCGCCGCCCTGGTCACCGTCTCGTAGATCTCGTCCCGGACCGCCACCGCGCCCATCGGCTGAGCGCCGTTGGTGAGCGCCTTCGCCATGGTGATCATGTCGGGCGTGACGCCGAAGCTCTGCGCGGCGAAGGCCTTGCCGGTGCGCCCGAAGCCGCAGATCACCTCGTCGAACACCAGCAGGATGCCGTGCGCGTCGCAGATCTCGCGCAGCCGCTCGAGATAGCCCTTGGGCGGCACCAGCACGCCGGTCGAGCCGGCGATCGGCTCGACGAAGCAGGCCGCGATCGTGCTCGCGCCATAGAGGTCGACGAAGCGCTGCAGATCCTCGGCGAGCTCGGCCCCGCTCGCCGGCTGGCCCTTGGTGAAGCGGTTCTCCGGCAGCCAGGTGTGGCGCATATGGGCGACGCCGGGAATCACGGCCCCGAAGGTCTCCCGGTTGCGCATCATGCCGGAGAGCGAGACGCCGCCGAAATTGACGCCGTGATAGGCGCGCTCGCGCGAGACGAAGCGCAGCCGCTGTCCCTCGCCGCGCGCCCGGTGATAGGCGAGCGCAATCTTCATCGCGCTGTCGACCGACTCCGAGCCGGAGCAGCAGAAGAACACGTGGTCGAGCCCGTCCGGCGTGAGCCGCGCCACGCGGCGCGCCAGCTCGAAGGAGGACGGATGGCCGGTCTGGAAATGCGGTCCGTAATCCATCTCCAGGAGCTGGGCGTGCACCGCATCGGCGATCTCCCTCCGGCCGTGCCCGGCGGCGCAGCAGAACAGGCCGGAAGACCCGTCGATCAGCTTCTCGCCGCGATGGTTCCAGTAGTACAGCCCCTCGGCCTTCACCAGGAGCCGCGGATCCTGCTTGAAGTCGCGGTTCGAGGTGAAGGGCATCCAGTGGTTCTCGAGGGTGTTCGCGGCGAACTTGATCGCTTGATGCTGCATGGCGCCACCAGCCTTTCCGAGGAGCGCCGGCCGGCCGGCGCCCGAATGCAGGCGAAGAAGGAGGAACGGAGGCTCGATCCTAGGGCGGCCGCCCGCGCGGGGGATAGGGACAGCCCGGCGGATTCGACCGGGCCAAGCGTCGGCGGCGGCGACTTGCGGCAGGCCGCCGCGGTCTGCGCCTGGGCGGCCCGCCCGCGCCAGATCAGCGCGCCGCCGCCTTCGGCCCGCGCGGCGAGCGCCCGG
>DAIMFL010000049.1:0-10312 GCA_036724615.1 Alphaproteobacteria bacterium
CGTCGTCCTCGCCGGGTCAAGCCCGCGCATGACGGCGGAGTTACAGCGTTTCCCGTTTATGTCGGCGCAGCACCCCCTCACCCTTACCCTCCCCCACAAGGGAGGAGGGAATGTTGAGGTGCGCTCGATAGACCCCCTCCCCCTCGATGGGGGAGGGTTGGGGCGGGGGTGATGGCGCAGGCGTTGCATCAGGAATCACCGCGCCCGCTTCCCGCCGCGCGCGCCCTTCGTGCCCGCGCCGGCCCGCTCGGCGATGAGGGCGTAGAGCGCGCGCAGCGCCATCGCCTCGCCGCCCGCCGGGCGGCCGGGCCGCGCCTGCGGATTCCAGGCGTAGAGGTCGAGATGCACCCATGGGATGCCGGGCGCGACGAACTCCTGGAGGAACAGGGCAGCGGTGATCGCCCCGGCGAAGGAGCCGCTCGACACGTTGTTGAGATCGGCGACCTTGCTGTCGAGCATCGCGCGATAGCCCTTGTGGAGCGGCATGCGCCAGACCGGGTCGTCCTCGGCCACGCCGTGGGCGAGCAGCGCCTCGGCGGTCGCGTCGTCATTGGCGAACATGGCGGGCAGCTCCGGCCCGAGCGCCACCCGTGCCGAGCCGGTCAGCGTGGCGCAGTCGACGATGAGGTCGGGCTTCTCCGTCGCCGCTTCCGCCAGCGCGTCGCACAGGATGAGCCGCCCCTCGGCATCGGTGTTGCCGATTTCGACCGTCAGCCCCTTGCGGGTCCGGATGACGTCGAGCGGGCGGAACGCGTTGCCGGAGACGCTGTTCTCGACGGCCGGCACCAGCACGCGCAGCCGGACCGGCAGACGCGCCTGCATGATCATCTGGGCGAGGGCGAGGACATGGGCGGCGCCGCCCATGTCCTTCTTCATGAGCTCCATGCCGGAGGCGGGCTTGATGTCGAGCCCGCCGCTGTCGAAGCAGACTCCCTTGCCGACCAGCGTGATGCGCGGGCCGCGCGTGCCCCAGCGCAGATCGATGAGCCGCGGCGGCCGGCTGCTCGCCCGGCCGACGGCATGGACCGTCGGGTAGTTCCGCCGGAGCAGCGCATCGCCGACGATCACCCGGGCCTTGGCGCCATGGGCGCGGGCGAGCTTCACGGACGCGGCGGCGAGCTCGGCGGGGCCCATGTCCTCCGCCGGGGTGTTGACGAGATCGCGCACCAGGAAGGTCGCGGCGACGGCGCGCTCGACGGCGGCGCGGTCCGCGGCGTCGGGCCAGACCAGCTCCGCCGGCTTGCGCTTGGCCTTGCGGTAGCGGGTGAACTGATAGCCGCCGAGACCCCAGCCGAGGGCGGCGCGCGTGGCGCGCTCCGGCGCGACCTCCGACGCGATGCGATAGCGCCCCTGCGGCAAGGCGAGCGGCAGCCCGCCCCAGGACCAGATATCCGGGCGCTCCTCGACGCCCAGCAGAACGCCGCCCGGCCTGCCGTCCTCGCCCGGCAGCATGAGATGCCGGCCGGGCTGCGCCTCGAACCCGGTGCCTTTCACCCATCGCGCGACCCGCGCCGGCTGCCGCCCGAGCCAGGACGGGAGATCCTGCGCCGCCAGCGGCGTGATCGCGATCGTTCCAGCGTCGCCGCGGGCGACGAGATGGTCGGGCACGGACAGCTCCTTCGTTGCGCAGACGGAAAGGCCGGAGCATGGCGCGGAATGCGGACGGAGGAAAGAGCCGGCCGATCCCGCCCGGCCCGGAGCCGCGGGGGGAGGGGGGCGGCTTGCAACCCGTTTCAGCGCGGGCTAATCAGACCGCTCACATCCCGGGGGAGGCGTCTCATGTCGAAGATGACCATCGTTCTCGGCAACAAGAACTATTCGAGCTGGTCGCTGCGTCCCTGGCTCGCCCTGCGCCAGACCGGCGCCGCCTTCGACGAGGTGGTGATCCCCCTCTATGTGGACGGCTACAAGGAGCAGATCCTGCGCTGGTCGCCGGGCGGCAAGGTGCCGGTGCTGAAGCACGGCGACGTCACGGTCTGGGAATCGCTGGCGATCTGCGAATATCTGGCCGATGCGTTTCCCGAGGCGGGGCTCTGGCCGGCCGACCGGTCGGTGCGGGCGATCGCGCGCGCGGTGGCGACCGAGATGCATGGCGGCTTTCCGACCCTGCGCCAGAATCTGCCGATGGACATCTCGCGCCGCCATCCGGGCGGGGAGCGGATCGCGAAGGCGAAGCCCGACATCGATCGCGTGACGGCGACCTGGCGCGACTGCCGGACGCGCTTCGGCGAAACCGGCGCGCATGGAAGCGGACCGTTCCTGTTCGGCGGATTCACGATCGCCGATGCCATGTACGCGCCGGTGGTGACCCGCTTCCGGACCTACGGCGTCGAGCTGGATGCGGTCTGCGCCGCCTATTCCGACGCGGTGCTCGGCATGCCGGCGATGCGCGACTGGATGTCGGCGGGGGCGGCCGAGCCATGGGTGATCGCGAGCTGACGCCGCCGCCGGCCGGCGGGCGACGTTGAGCGGCGACGCCCCATCGGCGCCGCCGGCGCGGCGAGCCCTGGCCGCGCTGCCGCCCTGGCCGGTGGCGATCTGGCTGGTGCTGACCGTCGGGGCGCTGGCCGCAAGGCCGCCCCTCGCCCCCACCGAGGCCCAGGTGCTGTCGATCGCCTGGGAGATGTGGCGCGAAGGGGCGCTGCTGCCCCGTCTCAACGGCATGCCGCTCATCGAGCAGCCGCCGCTCCTCTACTGGCTGATCTGCGGCGCGTGGGGCCTGTTCGGGGTGAGCGAGGTGGTGGGCCGCCTCGTCGCCCCGCTGTTCGGCCTCGGCGCGCTGCTGCTGATGGCGCCGCTCGCACGGCTGCTCTGGCCCGAGCGGCCGGGGGTTGGCAGGCTCGCGGGCATCCTGCTGGCCGGCACCGGCGGCTTCGTTGCCTATTCCGCCATGTCCCTGCCGACGCTGCCGACGATGTTCTTCGCCGTGCTCGGCCTCTACGGTCTGGCGCTCGCCTGGCGCGGCGCCGCGGCGGGGTGGCTCGTCTACGGGGCGGCGCTCGCCCTCGGCTTCCTGGTGGGCGGAAGCGGGGCGGCCCTGCTCCTGCTGCTGCCCGGGCTGGCGGCGCCGCTCTGGGCGCCGCGCGACGGCAGCAGTTTCGCCTGGTATGCGCGGCTGGCTGCGACCTGGGCGCTCGGCCTGGCGATCACGCTCGTCTGGCTCGTTCCGGCGATGAGCCGGGGGGCGCTGCCGGCCGGTCTCCTGTTCACCGAGCCGCCGCTCGCCGAGGCCTTCGCCACGCCGCAGCGGCCGGTCTACTGGATGGTTCTGATCCTCGGACTGGCGCTCTATCCCTGGCTGCTCTGGAAGACGCTGTGGCGCGCGGTGGGGCGCGGCCGCCCGGCCTGGCGCGAGCCGGCCTCCCGTCTCGTGCTGACCGCGGCGGCGGCCGCGCTCCTGGTCGCACTGGCGATCAACTGGCGCGAGGCGGAAGGCCTGCTGCCGCTGCTGCCGCCGGCCGCGCTGATGGCGGCGCGGCTCCTCGACAGCGGGGCGCGCCGCCCGTACGACTTTCACGCGCTGCTGCCGGGCCTGGTCGCCCTCTTGGTCGGGCTGGTCTGTTTTCTGCTCAACATCGTCCCGGTCGCCCATCTCGACGCGGTGTGGCGCGAGTTCATCAGCGAGCGCGGCCTGCCGATCTGGCTGGGCGGCATCAGCCTCGCCTCCGGCCTCGTGCTCCTCGGCGGCAGCTACCTGCTCGCCCAGATGACGCCGGCGGCCCTGGTCTCCCGCACCGTCCAGCTGGCGCTGCTGCCGGTGCTGATGCTCTCCACCCTGAACCTGGAGTTCGCCATCTCGCTGCGCGACTTCTTCGATCTGGGCCGCGTCGCCGAGCAGATCCACGCCCTGCAGGAGGACGGCCGGCCCGTCGCCATCTACGGCAGCTATGGCGGGGAGTTCGGCTTCTCCGGCCGGCTCGCCGCGCCGCTCGAGGTGCTGCCGAGCACCGCCGCCGCGATCGGCTGGGCGGCCGAGCACCCCCGTGGGGTCGTGGTCTCCAGCTTCCAGGCCGGGGTGCTGCACATGCCGGCCGAGCCGCTCTATCTGGGGGAGGTGGCCGATACCTGGGCCGCGCTGTGGCCGGCCGACGCCGTGACCTCGACCGACGGGGCGGTGCTGCGCCGCCGATTCTGACGGGCTGCGCAAGAGTCCATTAACCCTCGATCGCCATCATCGACGGAGCTTCCCTTTCACTCTGGACGGCCGTCCGGGGGCATCGATGCGTTTCGTCCAGAATTTCGCAGTCGGGCCGCTGCGCTACCGCGATTCGCGCCGCGACCGGCGGCTCGTCCTGCCCACGCTCCGGATCGAGATCGACAGTCGCGGGCTGTCGAGCTGCAACTGGTCGCTGACCGGAATCCTGCTGGATGGCGAGCCGCCGCCGGGGGCGGCGCTCGACGCGGTTGTCTCCGGCACCGTCGCCGGCACGACCCGCCAGGGGCCGGGCCAGGTGCCCTTCGAGTCCACGCTGGTGCGGATCGACCCGCAGGGACCGAGCTTCGCCCTGCGCTTCGCCATGCCCGATCCGCGCCTCGCCGAGTTCCTGCATGACTGCCTGATGCGCCATCTGGCGCGCGAGGGCGGGCCGCGATGACCGACGGCTCCCTGTTCACGGCGATCGGTGCGTCGACGATCGGGTCGGCCGTGTTGACGATCGTGCTGTTCTATCTGAGCCGGCTGCCCGGGAGCGATCCCGCGGTCCGGCTGTGGGCGGCGGCCTATGGCTGCCATGCGCTGCGCCAGGCGACCAGCCTGGCGGCCGCCGCCGGCACGCCCGGCATGGCTGCGCTGGGCGAAGGCTTCATGGTGCTGTTCACCGTGCTGCTGCTCGCGGGGAGCCTGAAATTCATCCGGCGCAGGGTGCCGGTCCTGGGGCTCTCCGCGGCGACCGTGGCGAGTCTCGGCTGGGTGATTGCCGCGGACGCGCTCGACCTCGGCTTTCTCTGGACGACGGCGCCGGTCTACACCTCGGCCGGGGCCGCCATGCTGCTCACCGCCGGCGTGCTCTGGCGCCAGAGCCGGCTGGAGCCCGGCGTCGGGCATCGGCCGCTCGCAGTGGCGTTCGCGCTGTGGGGCCTGCATCTCGCCGACTATCCGTTCCTGCGGCCGCTCCCGGCCTTCGCCCAGATTGGGTTCCTGCTGAGCTCCGGGCTGGCGCTTGCGATCGCCCTGGGGCTCATCGTCATCGTGCAGCGGCGGCAGCAGCTGATCGCGGAAGCGGCGGTGGCGCGGGAGCAGCGCGCGGCGGCGAGACTCGGCGAAAGCGAGGCGCGCTTCCGCAATCTCGCCGACACCATGCCGGCGCTTCTCTACGTGACCGACAGGACGGGCGGCTGCACCTTCGTCAACAAGACCTGGCTCGACTACACGGGCCGGAGCCTGGAGGAGGAGCATGGCAGCGGCTGGATGGCAGGCGTCCCGCCCGAGGACCTCGCCCTGATAGCGGAGCAGGAGGCCGCGGCGTTCGATGCGCGCCAGCCCTACAGCTTCACCTATCGGCTGCGTGGCCGGAACGGCCAGCTGCGCTGGTTCCTCGACACGGCCAGGCCGCGCCTGGGGCCCGACGGAACGTTCCTCGGCTATATCGGCACGCTGGTCGACATGACCGAGCAACGGGAGCTCGCGGACCAGCTGCAGCAGGCCCACAAGATGGAGGCCGTCGGCCAGCTGACCGGCGGGATCGCGCACGACTTCAACAATCTGCTGGCGATCGTCCTCGGCAATCTCGATCTGGTCGACGAGCGCCTGCCGGCCGACAGCGCGTTGCGCGGCCTGGTCCGGGATGCGCTCCGCGCGGCCGAGCGGGGCGGAGAGCTCACAGGCCGGCTGCTCGCCTTCGCCCGGCGCCAGCCGCTGAAGCCGGAATGCGTCGACGTGAACCGGCTGATCGCCGGAACGACCAGCCTGCTGCGCCGAACCCTCGGCAGCAACATCCGCATCGAGACCGTGCCGGCGGAGGACTCCCCGCCGGTCGTCGTCGACCCGACGCAGCTGGAATCCGCGCTGCTCAACCTCGCCATCAATGCGCGCGACGCGATGCCGGACGGCGGCCTGCTGTCCCTGCGCACCGCCGCGGTGACGCTCGGGGCCGACGGTGCCGAGCGCCAGGGCGGGCCGCCGCCCGGGAACTATGTCGAGATCCTGGTCGCCGATACCGGCTTCGGCATGCCGCCCGACGTGCTGGCCCACGCCTTCGAGCCGTTCTTCACCACCAAGGGGCTGGGGCACGGGAGCGGGCTCGGCCTCAGCATGGTCTACGGCTTCGTCGAGCAGTCCGGCGGCCGGGTGACGATCGACAGCGCGCCGGGCCGCGGCACGACCGTGCGGCTCCTGCTGCCGCGCGCCCAGGCCGCCGCCGAACCGGAAGCGGCCACGGCCGCTTCGTCCGACCGGCAGCAGGGTGCGGGCGAGCTCATCCTCCTCGTCGAGGACGATCCTGCCGTGCGCCAGCTCGCTGCCGAGCTGCTGAGCGGGCTCGGCTATCGCTATGTCGAGGCGGAAGACGGTCCGACCGCCCTGGCGCGGCTCGCCGAAACGCCGCAGATCGCTCTCCTGCTGTCGGACGTGCTGCTGCCCCGCGGCATGAACGGCTTCGCCCTCGCCAGGCAGGCGCGCGAGCTCCGGCCCGACCTCAGGACGCTCTTCATGTCGGGCTATGCGGAAAGCGCCTTCGCCGAACGCGACCCCGACGAAGGCGAGATCGATCTCATCTGCAAGCCGTTCCGCAAGGCCGAGCTCGCCGCGCGGCTGCGAAGCGCGCTGGCGCGGCCGGTCACCTTCGACGTGGTCGAGCGGGCCGCCTCGGCCTGACGGCGTATCAGCCGGGCCCGGCGCGCTATGCGGCGGCGCCGCGGCTCACCAGCGTGCCCACCCCGTGCTTGGTGAAGATCTCGAGCAGCAGCGCATGGGGCACGCGTCCGTCGAGGATGACCGCGGCCTGCACCCCGCCCGACACCGCGTCCACGCAGGTCTCGAGCTTGGGGATCATGCCGCCGCTGATCGTGCCGTCCTCCATCAGGCGGCGCACCTCGTCCAGCGTCAGCGCCGGGATGAGCTGCCCGTCCTTGCCGAGCACGCCGGCGACGTCGGTCAGCATGAGAAGGCGCTCGGCCGAGACCGCTGCGGCGATCGCTCCCGCCGCCGTATCGGCGTTGATGTTGAAGGTCTCGCCGGTCTCGCCATAGCCGATCGGCGCGATCACCGGCACGATCCCGGCGGCGCCGAGCGTGCTCAGCACCTGCGGGTTCACCCGGTCCGGATCGCCGACGAAGCCGAGATCGCCCTTCGGGCTGGTCACCTTGCGGGCGCCGAGAAGCCGCGCGTCCTTGCCGCTCAGCCCGACGGCGCTGCCGCCCGCGGCGTTGATCGCGGAGACGATCTGCTTGTTGATCGAGCCGGCGAGCACCATCTCGACCACTTCCATGGTCGCCGCATCCGTGACCCTCAGCCCATCGACGAAGCTGCTCTTGATCTGCAGCCGGTCGAGCGCCTGGCCGATCTGCGGCCCGCCGCCATGCACGACGATCGGATTGATGCCGACCTGCTTCAGGAGGACGATGTCGCGGGCGAAGATCTCGGCGAGCTCCGGATTCACCATGGCGTGGCCGCCATACTTGATCACGAAGCTCTTGCCGGCATAGCGCTGCATGTAGGGCAGCGCCTCGGTCAGCGTGCGCGCCGTTCGCAGCCAGTGCTTCGTCTCGCCGAAATTGGTGGTCTGAGTCATGGCGTCGGACCTTATCGCAACGGCTCCGGAGCCGCCAGAGCGGCGAGGCCGGCGCGCAGCTCCTCGATGCCGGAGCCGTCGCGTGCGCTCGTCGCGCGCACCACCGGATGTGCGGCGGGATGGCCGGCGATCTCCGCGCCGATCTCGCGGGCGAGAGTCTCGACCTCGTCCGCCACCGCCTTGTCGCATTTGGTGAGCACGACCTGGAACACCACCGCGGCCCTGTCCAGGATCTCCATCACCTCGCGGTCGCCCGCCTTCAGCCCGTGCCTTCCGTCGATCAGCAGGCAGACGCGGCGCAGCGTCGGGCGTCCCTTGAGATAGGCGAGCGCCAGGCCGGTCCATTGCCGGACCTCGCCCCGTCCGACCTTGGCGTAGCCGTAGCCCGGCAGATCGACCAGGCTGAGCCGGCCGCCCAGCTCGAAGAAGTTGATCTGCCGCGTCGATCCGGGCGTCTGCGAGGTGCGCGCCAGCGTCTTGCGGCCGGTGAGCGCGTTGATCAGGCTCGACTTGCCGACATTCGAGCGCCCGGCGAAGGCGATCTCGGGAAGGCCGATCGGCGGCAGCGACTCCATGGTCGCCGCACCGGCGATGAAGCGGCAGTCCTGGGCGAACAGCCGGTTGCCGGCCGCGATGTGCTCCGGTCCGGGAGCCGCGTCGGGATCCGCCGGCGCCCGGCTCGCCTCGACGTCCGTCAGAGCAGGGCTCCCGTCACGTCTTCACGCCCATGCGCCACATGATGAGACGCTGCTGGGCGATCGACAGGATGTTGTTCCAGGCCCAGTAGATCACCAGGCCGGCCGCGAAATGGCCGAGCATGAAGGTGAAGACGATCGGCAGCATCATGAAGATGCGCGCCTGGACCGGGTCCGGCGGGGCGGGGTTCAGCTTCTGCTGCACCCACATGGTCAGTCCCATGATGATCGGCCAGACGCCGATGCTCAGGATCTGCAGCGGGCCGAGATCGGGCACGTCCCACGGAGCGAGGCCGAAGAAATTGAAGATCGAGGTCGGGTCCGGCGCGGAGAGGTCCTGGATCCAGCCGAAGAACGGCGCGTGCCGCATCTCGATGGTGACGTAGAGCACCTGATAGAGCGCGATGAACACCGGGATCTGCACCAGGATCGGCAGGCAGCCCGCGGCCGGGTTCACCTTCTCGCGCTTGTACAGCGCCATCATCTCCTGGTTCAGCCGGGCCTTGTCCTCCTTGAAGCGCTCGCGCAGCTTGGTCATCTCCGGCGTGAGCAGCTTCATCTTGCTCATCGCGCGATAGGACTTGTTGGCGAGCGGATAGAACGCGAGCTTCACCAGCACGGTGAGCAGCAGGATGGCGACGCCGAAATTCCCGACCAGCCGGTAGATGAAGTCGAGCACGTAGAACAGCGGCTTGGCGATCAGCGTCAGGAAGTAGCCGAGATAGCCCGCGAAATCGACCGAGCGGTCGAGCAGGGGGATGCCGAGCTGGTCGCCGTAGTGATCGAGCAGGCGGACCTCCTTGGCGCCGGCGAACAGGCGGCCGGTGGCCTCGGCGCTCGTCCCCGGCGCGAGGCTCACGGCGCTGCCGCGATAGTCGGTCTGATAGAGGTCGGTCCCGCCGCGCGTCGCATGCGCGAACCGGGCCGCGACCTGCGCCTGCTGGTCCGGCACCAGGGCGACGAGCCAGTATTTGTCGGTGATGCCGAGCCAGCCGCCGGTGCTGTCGTAGGTCTCGGATCCCGCCTCCTGCAGCTCGTCGTAGGTCGTCTCCTTCAGCGTGCCTTCCAGCACGCCGATCATGCCCTCGTGCAGGATGAAGAGACCCTCGGTCACGGGCGTGCCGGTGCGCGACACCGCGCCGTACGGGAACAGCTCGGCCGGCGCCTCGCCCAGGTTGTCGACCCGCTGGGTCACCGTGAACATGTAGTTCTCGTCGAGATCGTAGGTCTGGGTGAAGCGCAGGCCCTGGCCGTTATCCCATGTCAGCGTGACCGGCCGGTCGGGCGTGAGCGTGTCGGAATCGGTCTGCCAGATCGTCTCCGGACCGGGGACGGCCGCGCCGGCCGCCGCGAGCCAGCCGAACGTGGCGTAATAGGCCTGCTCCGCGCCGGCCGGCGACAGCAGGACGATGTTCGGGCTGCTGTCGTCCACCGTGGTGCGGTAGTCGAGAAGGACCAGATCGTCGATCCGCGCGCCCTGCAGCGCGATCGAGCCCTTGAGGCGCGGCGACTTGATCGTCACCCGGCCGCCCTGGGCGATCACCGTCTCGCGGTCCACCGCGGGCGCGGCGGGCGCCGGCGCGGGAGCGGTCTCGGCGGGCGCCGTCGTCTCCGCCGGCGGCGGGGCGGGCGGCTCCATGTCGACCCCCATCAGCTCCAGCAGGAACGGGTAGCTGAAGATGATCAGGACCGAGAGAACGGCAGCGATGATGAGGTTGCGTTGTTCCATTGACCGCTCTTTGGTCGATCGTCTGCCGCGCGCGCCCCGAGGCGCGTCGCCTGGCTATTGGGATGCTTCGGGGTGGCCGTCGCAGGCCGATCCGTGAGGTGATGCGGGGCGGGCGCCCCGGGGCCGGTCGGGAAACGGGTCGTAGCCGTCGCCGCCCCAGG
>DAIMFL010000049.1:10322-21548 GCA_036724615.1 Alphaproteobacteria bacterium
CACCGCCTCGGCGGCGTACTCGGAGCAGCTCGGGGCGAAGCGGCAGCTGCGCGGCAGCAGCGGCGAGATCGTCCACTGATAGACCCGGATCAGGGCGATGGCGATCGCGCCGAGCGGCGTCATTCCTTGCTCTCCTCTGCCCCGTCCCGATACGCCCCGAGGCGCTTCAGCCCGGCCTCCAGATCGCTCAGCAGGTCGGCGAACGGACGGGTCAGCGTTCCAGCCCGTCCGATCAGCACGTAATCCTCGCCGGGCGCCGCGTGACGCGGCATCACCGTTTCGGCGGCGGCGCGCAGGCGCCGGCGCGCCCGGTTCCGCGCCACCGCGTTGCCCACCTTCCGGCTGACGGTGAAACCGACCCGGGGCGGAGGGGGCGCGGCGTCCGCGGCCTCCGACCGGTCCTGCCGCCGGGCCTGCAGGATGAGGCCCGGGGAGACCCATCTGCGCCGGGCGGCGGCGACCCGCAGGAACTCCGGCCGCCGCTTCAGACGCGCGAGCGCGGCCATTGCCCCTCCTGCGTCGGTCGCGGCGGTCGGGCGATCCCTCGGGATGGCCCGCGGGTTCAGGCGGACAGGCGCTTGCGGCCCTTGGCGCGCCGGCGGGCGATGACCGCGCGGCCGCCGACGGTCGCCATGCGCGACCGGAATCCGTGGCGGCGCTTGCGGACGAGCACACTCGGCTGATAGGTGCGCTTCACGATAGGTTCTCCGTTGCTCGGAAATCTTGCTGAATGGCCGGAGGTGTATAAGGGCTCGGATCGGACGAGTCAATGTGGGCGGGCCGTGCCGGGAGGCGGTTTCCAGGGGCCAAGCCATTGTTCTGACGGGTGGAAGCTCCTCATCCCCTCTTCGCCGCCGGCTCGCGCGGCTCTCACCGCTTGGTGAGTGGTTCCGCCGGGAACGGGATGGTAAGTACCCGCGATGACGGATCCGGACGCACGCTCCCGGAACCGGGGCCGGGGTGCACCCGCAGGCCCCTCAGAGTCGCCGGCGGGGGCCGCGCGTAGCAGCGAGGATGAAATGACGCGTCCCGAGGCCCTGGCAACTCCGTTCCGGGCCAGTCGGCTGATCCCGCTGGGCGTCCTCGTCGTCGCCCTCGCCGGGTTCTTCCTGCTCGGCCTCCAGGACTGGATCGATCTCGACACGCTGCGGCGCCACCGGCTGTGGCTCACGGAGCAGGTCGAGGCGCGTTTCGTCATCTCGCTCCTGACCTACATGGCGATCTATGCGGTCGCCGTCGCCGTCTCGATCCCGGGCGCGACGGCGCTCACCATCGCCGGCGGCTTCCTGTTCGGGCCTGTTCTCGGCTGCGCCGCCACCGTGGTCGCGGCGACGCTCGGCGCGGCCGCGCTGTTCCTGGCGGCGCGCAGCGGGCTCGGCGATCCGCTCCGGGCGCGGGCCGGTCCCTGGCTGAAGCGTGCCGAGGCCGGCTTCCGCGAGAATGCGCTGAGCTATCTCCTGGTTTTGCGGCTGATCCCGCTTTTCCCGTTCTTCGTCGTCAATCTCGTCCCGGCCTTTCTCGGCGTGTCGCTCAGGACCTATCTGATCGGCACCTTTCTCGGCATCATACCGGGCACCTTCGTGTTCACCGCGGCCGGCGCAGGGCTCGGGCAGCTGCTGGAGGCGGGGGACGAGATCGGCGCGGCCGACGTGCTGAGCCCGCCGATCCTGATCGCCCTCGTCGGCCTCGCCGTGCTCGCCCTCCTGCCGGTCGTCTACAAGAAGCTCGCCCGCCGCCGCGCCTGAACCGGACATGACCCGCACCCTCACGCCCGACATCTGCGTCATCGGCGCCGGCTCGGCCGGCCTGCTGGTCGCTGCCGGGGCGAGCCAGCTCGGCGCGGAGACGGTGCTGATCGAAGCCGGCCGGATGGGCGGCGACTGCCTCAACTACGGCTGCGTGCCGTCGAAGGCGCTGATCGCCGCCGCCGCCGCGGCGGATGCGTTGCGCCGCGCCCCCGAATTCGGCGTCGGAGCGGGGGAGGGGCCGCGAGTCGATTTCGCCCGCGTGCATGCGCATGTGCAGGACGTGATCGCGGCGATCGCGCCCAACGATTCCGTCGAGCGCTACGAAGGCATGGGGGTCCGGGTGGTGAAGGCCGCGGCGCGCTTCACCGACGCGCGGACGGTGGAGGCCGGCGACGTGGCGGTGCGCGCCCGCCGCTTCGTGATCGCGGCCGGCGCGCGGCCCTTCGTCCCGCCGGTGCCGGGGCTCGACTCGGTGCCGCATCTCACCAACGAGACGATCTTCGATCTCGCCGAACGGCCCGCGCATCTCCTGGTGCTGGGCGGCGGACCGATCGGCTGCGAGCTGGCCCAGGCCTACCGGCGGCTCGGCGCCGAGGTCAGCCTCGTCGAGATGCGCACCATCCTGCCGAAGGACGATCCGGAGGCGGCGGAGGTGGTGCGCCAGCGCTTGCGGGCGGAGGGCGTCACGCTCCACGAAGGCGCCAAGGTCGTGCGCGCGGAAGGGACCGCTTCCGGCGTCCGCCTGATCATCGAGGGCGACGGGGCGGAGCAGGTGCTGGACGGCAGTCACATCCTGATCGCCGCCGGACGGCGCGCGAGTGTGGACGGGCTCGGCCTCGAGGCCGCCGGGATCGCCGCGCGGCCGGACGGGATCGCGGTGGACGCGAGGCTGCGCACCGGCAACCGCCGCGTCTACGCGATCGGCGACGTGACCGGCGGGCTGCAGTTCACCCATATGGCTGGCCATCACGCCGGGGTGGTGATCCGCAACGCCCTGTTCCGCCTGCCGGCCAAGGTGGAGACCCGCGCCGTGCCCTGGGTCACCTATACCGATCCGGAGCTCGCCCAGGTCGGGCTGACCGAGGCGGCGGCGCGCGCGGCGGGGCACGACATCCGCATCCTGCGCTCCGGCTTCGCCGAGAACGACCGGGCGGTGACGGAGCGCCGCCGCGACGGCTTCGTGAAGGCGGTCACCGACCGGCGCGGCCGCATCCTCGGCTGCACCATCGTCGGCCCCGGTGCCGGGGAGCTGATCCAGCCCTGGATCCTGGCGATCCGCAGCCGCCTCAAGATCGGCGCGATGGCCGAGATGATCGCGCCCTATCCGACGCTCGGCGAGGCGGGCAAGCGCGCGGCCGGGAATTTTTTCGCGCCGCTCCTGTTCGGCGAGCGCACGAAGGCGATCGTCGGCGTCCTGCGCCGCTTCGGCTGAGGCGCCGGTCCGGCAGGAAGCCGTGATAAGCTGAAGCTCCCCGGTTGTCATTGCCGGGCCCGACCCGGCGATCCATCGCGCCGTCACGCCGGCGGCGTCATGGATGCGCGGGTCAAGCCCGCGCATGACAATGAGTGAGGGGGCCAACAGGCGCGCAGCACCGGTGCAGGCCCATGCCGTCCAGACCCTCGAAGCTGCCGGCTCTGATCCACGGCCTCTCGGCCCGGCTGCTGGTGCTCACCCTGTTCTTCGTCATGCTGGCGGAGGTGCTGATCTATGCGCCCTCCGCCGGACGTTTCCGGCTGGACTATCTGGAGGAGCGGCTGGAGCTCGGCCATCTCGCCATCCTCGCGCTGCAGGCGACGCCGGACTACATGGTGAGCGAGGAGCTCGAGGCGGAGCTGCTGCGCCATGCGGGCGCCTATGTCGTCGGGTTGAAGCGTCCCGACGGGGTCAAGCTGATGCTGGGCGGGGGCCGCGTGCCGGCGGTCGACGCCAGCTTCGACGTCGAGCAGGTCGGCTTCTTCAAGGCGATCGCCCGGGCCTTCGCGACGCTGGCGCAGGGCGACAACCGGATCCTGCGCATCGTCGGCGCGTCGCCCAAGGATCCCGAGGCCAAGGTGGAGGTGGTGCTCGACGAGGCGCCGATGCGCGCCGCCCTCGTCCAGTACTCCTGGCGCATCCTGGCCTTGTCGCTGCTCATCTCGCTGATCACCGCGACGCTGGTCTATCTGAGCCTGGCCTGGCTGATGGTGCGGCCCTTGCGCCGCATGACGCGGAGCATGATGGCCTTCCGCCACGATCCGGAGGACGCGTCGCGGATGATCGCGCCGTCGGACCGGCGGGACGAGATCGGCGTCGCCGAGCGGGAGCTCGCCGAGATGCAGGAGGGCCTGCGCACCGCGCTCTACCAGCGGGCGCATCTCGCGGCCCTGGGCGGCGCCGTCACCAAGATCAGCCACGACCTGCGCAACATTCTCTCGACGGCCCGCCTCGTCTCCGACCGGCTGGCGGCGAGCGGCGATCCCCAGGTGCAGCGGGCGACGCCGGTGCTGCTCGCCGCCATCGACCGCGCGGTCGAGCTGTGCAGCCGCACCCTCGACTTCACCCGGCAGGGCCCGCCCAAGGTCAGCCGCAGCCGCTTCCGCCTTGGGGAGCTGGTCGCGGAGGTGGGCGATGTATTGCCGGCGCGCACCAACGGCGAGACGGTCTGGCGCATCGGCGAGGGCGGCGATCTTCCGGTCGATGCCGATCGCGACCAGCTGTTCCGGGTGCTGCAGAATCTCGGCCAGAACGCCTTCGAAGCCGGCGCCACCCGGGTCGAGCTCGCCGGCCGGAAAGAGGAGGCGGAGGACGGCGCACGCGTGGTGATCGAGGTGGCCGACAACGGCCCGGGCCTGCCGCCGCGCGCCCAGGAGAAGCTGTTCCAGCCCTTCGCGGGCTCCGCCCGGCCGGGCGGGACGGGGCTGGGCCTCGCCATCGCCCGCGACCTCATGCGCGCCCATGGCGGGAACATCCGCCTGGTCCGCTCGACCGGGGACGGCACCCTGTTCCGGCTCGATCTGCCGGTTCCGGAGGGAGGCTCGCCGCCCGCCGAGACCGGCCCGGCCGGAGCCGACCCCCTGGCCGAAGCCCGGCATCGAGCTCCCTCCGGCGCCTGACCTGGGATGGTTGCGCGGCGGCTGCTTCGCCCCTAACTTCTCACGCCGACAAGGGCCGCAGGCAGGACGAGGGTGCTATGGAGAACGTTGCGCGTTGGATCTGGTGCGGGGCGACCGCGATCATGGCGGTGCTCGGGCTGTTCGTCGCGGCCGACGCCACCAATCCGGTGAGCTATTGGGGCGGCATCGGCTTCTTCGTCGTCGCCGTGCTGTTCGTGATGCATCAGATCAAGCTCGCCTTCGACCACGGCGAGACGCAGCTGCACAGCCGCGACTGAGGCCGCTTCCGGCGGCTCAGTCGAGCTGCAGGAGCATTCCCTTCAGATAGGCGCTTTCCGGCAGGAAGGGGTGGACCGGATGGTCCGCCGCCGCGCCGGAGGACAGGAGCACGCGGCCGCTGCGTCCGGCCGCGGCCAGGCCGTGCCGCAGCTCGGCGGCGAAGCCCGCCATGTCGATATGGTGCGAGCAGGAGGCGACGAAGAGAAAGCCCTCCGGCCCGACCAGCCCTGCTGCGAGCCGCGCCAGCTTGCGATAGGCGCGTGCGCCCTGGTGCAGGTCCTTCTTCGACTTGATGAAGGCCGGCGGGTCGGCGATCACCACGCCGAAGCGCTCGCGCGCATCGGCCAGGCGCTGCAGCTCCTCGAAGACCTCGGCGCGGCGGAAGGCGCAGCGCCGGGCGACGCCGTTCAGCTCGGCCGCCTGCGCCGCGAGATCGAGCGCCGGCTGCGACCGGTCGACCGCCGTCACGTCGGCCGCGCCGGCCAGCGCCGCCTGCACGGCGAAGCCGCCGCAATAGGCGTAGAGGTCGAGCACCCGCGCGCCCTCGGCGAGCCGCGCCACGGCGGCGCGGTTGTCGCGCTGATCGAAGAACCAGCCGGTCTTCTGCCCCTCGCGCGGGTCGGCCAGGAAGCGCGCGCCGTTCTCGACCAGGGGGATCGGCCCGTCGAGCGATCCCTTGACGACGCGGACATAGGACTCGAGGCCCTCGAGTCCGCGCGCCGCGCTGTCGTTCCTGAGCAGCACCGTGCGCGGCGCCAGCACGTCGTCGAGCGCGCCGAGGAGCTCGCCGGTCAGGCGCTCCATGCCCGCCGTGTTCGCCTGCACCACGAGCACGTCGCCGAAGCGATCGATCACCGTGCCCGGCAGCCCGTCCGCCTCGGCATGGACCAGGCGGTAATACGGCACCGGCAGCAGCTTTCCGCGCAGCGCCAGGGCGCGGGCGATGCGGCGCCCCAGGAAATCGCGGTCGATCACGGCCTCGGGGTCGCGCTCCACGAGCCGCGCGGCGATCAGCGTGTGCGGGTTGAACAGCGCCGTCCCGATGGCCCGTCCGTCATCGGCCAGGACCCGCACCGTCGTGCCGGGCTCGAGTGCTTTCAGCGCCGGCGTCATCTGGACCTCGTTGCTGAAGATCCAGGGATGGCCGCTCATCGCGCGGCGAGGCGCGCCGGGGTTCAGGCGCAAGGCCGGTCTTGCATCGGCAGATATGGTGGGCTGGGACGGCATGGGGCGCGGACGTTAGTGGAATCGGCGGCAGGAGTCCAATCGGCCGCGCGTGCCGGGAGCGGCCGCTCAGCCGCCGCCATGCGGGTGTTTCGGCAGCTCGTCGGCGAGCTGAACCCACGGCACCCGCTCGGTCCAATGGACGTGGAAGTCCGGCACGAAGCCGGCATGGTCGTCGAGGCTCGCGGCGTAGAGATGGATGTTCTGCACGTCTCGCTCGGCGTCGTAGGCCATCGGCGTGCCGCAGCGGGCGCAGAACGGGCGCCGCACGCCGGGCGAGGATTCGTAGATGGCGGGCGTCGTGCCGGTCCAGCGGAATGCCGCGCGAGGCACCCCGAAGAAGGTGGTGAAGGGCGACGAGGTGTTGCGCCGGCAGCTCTCGCAATGGCAATGACCGCGCCACGCCTCCGGCCCGGTATACTCGTAGGTCACGGCGCCGCACAGGCAGCGGCCGCGCGTGACGGTGCGATCTGGAATCGGCGGCTCAACCATTGCACGCTCTCCTCGCAAGGGGCGATGCGACGTTGTACGCCTTTCGCGCAACGCCTTCACCCGTCGCGCGTTGACGGAATGGGTGCGGCGGCCCACGGCGGTACGGGGGCGTTGCCGCCGGAAAGGCCGGACGGGCGATGACGGATCTCGAGAGGCTGAACCGCCTGCGGTCCATCGCGCGGCTGCTCGACGCGCGGTTCGGGATTCCGGGCACGGGGCTGCGGCTCGGCCTCGACTCGATCCTCGGGCTGGTGCCCGGCGTCGGCGATGCCGCCACCGCGGCGGTCTCGCTCTACATCCTCATGGAGGCGCGCCGCATGGGCGTCGGGACGCCCACCCTCCTGCGCATGGGCTGGAACGTCGCCGTCGATCTCGGGCTCGGCGCCGTGCCGGTGCTGGGCGACGTGTTCGACTTCTTCTGGAAGTCGAATCTCAGGAACATCGATCTGCTGGAAGCCGATCTCGCCCGCCGCCAGCGCCGGCAGCGGCGCTAGAGTTTGCAGCCGCCCTGGCGGATACGGCCGAGCCAGGCGTCGGTGTAGCCCCGGTTCACAGCGCCGAAGCCGCCGTCGGTATCGCCGGCGATGTACATGTCTCCGGCGGCATCGAGATCGATCCCGATGGCGCTCGTGTGGAACGGCGCGTCGATCAGCAGAGACCATTGCGGCCGCCCGTCGTCGCCGAGCTTGACGACGGCCGCGTCCGACGCGGTGGCGGTGACGATCCGGCTCCCGGCGAGGATCGGCGCATCGCTCGAATCGACGGCCATGTCGAGCGGCACGTCCAGCCCGTGCGGCGCCAGCGGCTCGCTCCAGAGCCGGGTCAGCGACGCGTCGTACTTGATCAGGACGGGATCGGGCTGCGGCGGGCTGCCGGTGCCCCGGTGGAAGGCGACGAGAACGTCGCCGGTGGAATCCAGCGCCAGCGCGCCTTGGCGATAGGCCTCGCCGGCGGCGATGTCGTCGCTGCCCAGGATGGCGCCCGACGCGGCGTCGAACTTCCTGACGAAGGCGGTGTTCAGCCCGCGCGTGCCCCGGACATACACGCCGCCCGCGTCGTCCGCCGCGACGTTCTCGTAGCTGTCATGGCCGAAATGCTCCGCCTGGCTCTGCCAGAGCGGGTTTCCCGCGGAATCGTAGGCGGCGATCCAGCCTTCCCAGTTGGTGAAGCTGCGGTCCGGATTGAGGCCGAACAGATCGCCCTGCGTCGTCCCTACGACATAGACGTTTCCGGCCGCGTCCGTCGCCAGATCGGTCACCGCCTGGGCCCGCGGATCGTCGCCGAAACGGACCGTCCATTCGGGAAAGCCGCCCGGCAGATAGCGCCGGATCATGTAGCCGAGCTTGCCGTCGTAGACGGTCCGCGCGGCGACCACGAGGCGGCCCTGCCGGTCGACATCCAGATGGGCCGGATGGCCGGGCTCGATCGGGTCCGCCCAGCGCAGCACGCCGTCATTCTCGAATCGCAGCACGTAGTAGTCGGAGCCCGAGAATGTCGCGGCGTAGATGTCGCCGTTCGCATCGACCCGGGTCGACCATGCCGCGTCGCCGTCCGCGCCGCCGAACTGCAGGATCCATTCCGCCCCGCAGGGCCCGACGATCACGACGGCGCGGTTGCGCGGCGCGCCGATGAAGGGCGGCGGCGTCGCCGGGGTGGAGATCACGTCGATCTCGTGGACGCCGATCGGCGCGTCGGGCGCGACCTCGACGAGGAGATCGGCAACGTTGCCGGTGGCCGGGTCCGGCTGGATCGTCGCGCTGTATTGCGGCGTGCCGGCCGGCGACGGGTCGAGCTGTACCGGATCGAGGAAGCCTTGGCGCCTGTTGAGGAAGACCTCGAACGCCGCCGTGTCGCCCGCCTCGACGGTGCGCGCATTCGGCCGGACATCGACGGAGACGAGGCTGCAGGCACCGAGACATAGAGCCGCGCCGCCGAGGAGGAGCAGCGCGCGCCAGCGCGCCATGGATTTCGAGCGTCGAAACCGCCGCATACGAGTGTCCCTCTCGCCGATGCAAAGGACACGAGCCGGCAGGAACGAGGATGCTCCGTCCCGGCTGTCCTGACAACAAGCTCAGGGCCGGGCGGATTTCAGTCTCAATCCCCGAGCGCCACGCCCTCGCGCCGCCGGTCGACGCCGCCGCGCATGGAACGTGGCGGTCGACACTGGGCTGGGCGCCATGCCGTGCTGGTGGTCGGCGACGTGTTCGGCCTGCTCTGGCAGGCAAACCAGAAGACCATCGCCCTGCCACCACTTAGCGCGACCCCGTTCTAGTCAGTGAGACTGCGTGACTTTTTTCTCGCGATACGCGTAGACTACGTCGCTCTTGAGTGCGATTCGGGGGACGCATGGCAGTCTATGATATCGCTACCCGGTTTATTCCTGAGGACCATAGGATCTGGGTATTACACGCTGGACGGGGGAAAAGACAATTCAATGTATTTCGCGATCAATCTGTGGCTTTCCTCGAAATGCCCGGTTTCGCCGCGACGAAGGATACATTCGAACAGATATCTGCAATACGACAACATCTGCGTATGTCCGATGCAATTCGCGCCTTCTATGCCAGACCAACCGGCAACTTCCCATCCCGTAATCCTGCGTCATACCCAAGCGGTGTCAGTGACGATCGCAGCTTCAATGCGAACGTTGGAAATATTAAGTCATTATTCTCAGAGGCGAGACCAGGAGATTTGCTGATTGTTCCGGGGTTGGGGCAATACTCTCCTGTATTGATCGGTGAGATCACGGAATCCTTCAACTCAGAACACACTGTAGTGGTCTCACATTTCGAACCTGAGGCGGTTCCGTACAGGCCTGTCAAGTGGATAACCACAAGCGTAGAGAAGCGGCACTTTAGCAAGGCGCTTTCGCGGCGACTAGAAAACAGGCACGCCATAATTGAGATTTCCACGAACGAGCTGAGGAAAGAAATATATGATATAACTTATGACAATTACACGCTTGGCTCCTACTCAAAATCAACTTTCTTCGGTCCGATATATGATTCAAAAGACCCGAGTGGCATATTGTTATCTATTGAGTTTATAAGGTATTTCGTTTCAGCAAACAATGCATACTCTAGAAGAGAAATCGAAAGATTTTCCTCTATGTCCGTAAAGGAAGCAATCGCTTCCTATTATGACCCCTCGACCATGAGGGATTTTTCGCTAGAATTCCAGTCTCCAGGAAAGATTCTGGTGGGAATTACGGCACCGCTTGCAGCAATAGTGGTTGCGCTCGCTGTGGCAGTCTCTGTTGATACGCTGGCCTACCAGGATGTAATTAACACTATAAAGATCGAAAATTCAGTTGATAACACGGATGAGCCAGCGATCCAACCGGCCGCGGACATTTATAAGGGTATAATGAACTCGATTGGAGAGGAGAGATTCAACGAAACCCGCAAGATGGCGCTTGAGGCGAAGCGGGCAATAGGATTTTCAACAGATATAACTCGTGTAGAGTAAAGACGTGGAGCAACACGCTCAATCGGAATCAAAGGAGAGCTTGTCGCAACCGAAGAGAATAGTACTCCAGGTTGCTGATAGAATTTACAGGTCAATATATTTTCTTGCTACGTACTTTGGCCGCATTCTAATAGATAAGTCTATGCCCGTCTGGCTCACGCTCTCTTTAATGGGGGCTGGTGTCTGGGCGACTTACATCCTCACCCCCCAGTTTAATGCAAAATTTGAAAACAACAAGATACGTTCATCCTACATCATCGATAATCTGAAGACAATTACACATGACACCGGACAGCTGTTTTCTAAGATTGGGAGCGTGAATCGAATTTTATTGGATGGTGACATGCCTGACAGATATCTAATAGAAGAAATACAATCCAATATAACAGTTCTTCAGTGGAAGGCTTTGGAGTACGATATAATTTTCGACGATCAGGTTTCTAAATTAGTTATAAATGACTATCGGAGTAACCTAGAGGACCTTAGAAAAGCAGTTGATTCGGCAAATTCTAAGGAGGATGTGGAGAGAGTTCTCTTGGCGGCAAGAGGATTTGTCGCCTCATCACATGAGGTGCTCAAGATTTTGTCTGCTAAAGCTGATATAAAAATAGATTTAGCTCCTCTGGTAGGCCTTTGATACAGGCTGTTTGAAGGAGAGAGGACAGTTTGCCCACACGGTTCCGCGCGACGACCGCGGCCAGCCGGCACGCTCGAATGCGCTGCACTCTTCGCTCTTCGCTCGGTCGACCGTTCGACCGGGCCTGCCTCGCCTTCGGACAACAACCGTATTAATCCCCGAGCGCCACGCCTTCGCGCCGGGGGTCGGCGCCGCCGAGGAGCCTGCCGTCGCGGATGAGGATCGCGTGCAGGCCGCTCGTCATGGCGGTCACCTCGACCTCGTGGCCGCGGGCGGCGAGCGCCT
>DAIMFL010000050.1:0-1623 GCA_036724615.1 Alphaproteobacteria bacterium
CTCGTCCTCGACGGCGTCGTGCGGGAGTTCGAGTTCTATCCGCCGAACGGCTGGCCCTATTGGGTCGAGCGCGCCCATGCCGAGGACGGGCGCGAGGGGCTGCCGCTCGTCATCGCGCTGCATGGCGGCGGGCAGAATCCGGCCAATTTCGCCATCGACTGGCCGTTCCCGCTGCTGTTCAACAGCGCCGACAACGCCAACTGGGAGGACCGTTGCTTCGTTCTCTACCCCTACGGCTTCGCCTACATGCCTAAGGCCGACGGCGAGCCCCGGCGCGGCTGGAACGTCGGCTTCACCGGCACCTATCTCGCCACCTGGAGCGACGTCGCCTTCGTCCGCGCCATGCTGGACGCGGTGGAGGCGATGCTGGAGAAGGAGCTCCGCGCGCTCGGCATCGCGCGGCGGCCGATCGACCGCGACCGGCGCTTCCTGTTCGGCTATTCCATGGGCGGTATGATGGCCTATCGCCTGGCGAGCGCCATGCCGGACACATGGGGCGCGCTCTGGGTCATGGCCGGCGCCTTCGGCGGGCGCTCCCATCACGGCATCACGCCCACGATCGCCCACCCGCCGCGCGGCCGCTCCAGCCTGTCGCTGTTCGCCCATCACGGCGAGCTCGACACGACCGTGCCGCCGGGCCCGATCAACGACCCGAGCGGCCTGGCGCTGAGCCAGGACTCGGTCGACGAATACGTGGCCGCCGGGCTGCTGCTGGCGGATGCCGAGCGCCATGCCTTCTCCCTGCGCTACCTCCAGGCGGCGGTGGTGACCTATCACACCTACAACAACTGCCGCGCCGTCCCCTATGACGTGCAGACGGCGCTCGCCGACGTGGGCGGCGGCAACGGGTCGAGCCAGTACATCTACCGCCAGGAGGGCAACCCGGCGAACCCCGAAATCGTCGTCTATCGCGACCCGGCGATGGAGCACACCAACTTCGTGGCCAACCGCTATTTCACCGCCGCCGACGTCTGGGAGTTCTTCAAGGCCCATCCCCGCATCGACCTGTAGGGCTGCCGCCCGGGCGAGCGCGCCCTCCCCCTTCGACGGGGCTCAGGGTGAGGGCGAAAGGCGAGGCCCGCACTCACGCCGTGGCGCCCTCACACCAGCGTCGCCGCGACCACCCAGAGCGTCACCGCGACGCGCGCGGCGTTCGCCCAATGCGCCGGCCCCTGGTAGCGCGCGGCGCTGCGCCACACCGCGACGAGGACGAACAAGTTGTAGGGGAGCGGCAGGAAGAACACGGTCATCGCCACGGCCTCCGGCACTTTGAGGGCCAGCAACCCGAAGGTCGCGACGGTGGTGACGAGGTTGAGGACGAAGCCGTAGAAGACCGCGAACTCCCAGAACGCGCGGGGGAGCGGCATGCGGCCGGCCCAGAGCTTGCGCAGCGTCTCCACCCCGGGTTCCTTTCCTCTCCCTCGCGCTCCGGCGCGCCCGCGCCTTGCCACGCATCCGGCTGTCCGCCGTTGGCTACTATGCCGCAACCGGCTCCTCGCGGGCTCGCGCGATCTCGGAAGCATCCCATGGCCGCAACACCGCGCAAGCCAGCAGCCCCTTACGCAGCAGTGCTCCTCGCCGCCGGGCTCGGCCTGGCGGCGGACCCGGCGGCGGCGCAGAGCT
>DAIMFL010000050.1:1633-21015 GCA_036724615.1 Alphaproteobacteria bacterium
CCCTTGGCCGATGTTCGTCGTTTCGGGTTCGCCGCCCTTCACGCGGCCGGGCTCCTCTCTGGTGGTCTGGGCCGGGGCTCGGACCCGGCGGCGGCGCAGAGCTGGCAGTGCACCGGGCTCGTGGGCGGCGTGCCGTCGCAGTCGGTGATCCAGTTCGAGCGGACGCCGGACACCACCTTCGTGTCCGGCGCCATCGAGAACGAATACGCCGCCTACACCTTCACCGGCGAGATGTATGGCGGGAACGAGGGCTTCATCCTGCTCACCGACACCATCACCGGGGAGCGCATCGACCGCGTCTACATCGTCGTCACCGCCGGCGGCTACGCCATCCGGCCGGAGGGCAGCGAGGCCTACGGCTTCACCTGCCAGTGAGCGGCCGGCCGGCGGACGAGGGCTCAGGACGAGGACGCGTTTGGTGCGTTGCGCGAAATCCAGGGCCTCATCCTGAACCCCTCGAAGCCTCATCCTGAGCCTGTCGAAGCCTTCATCCTGAGCCTGTCGAAGGATGAGGCCCGGAACACCGCCCGGCGCGCGCGGTTTAGACTCCGGTCCGCTGCAAAATCCGCCCGCCCAGCCGGAGGAACCCCGCATGACCCGCTCCACTCTGCCCTTCGCCGCCGCGCCGCTCGCGATGCTCGCCGCCGCGACCCCGGCCTCCGCCGTCGACGAGACCTTCGAGACAGAGGGCCCGGCGATCCGCGTCACCACCGTGGCGGACGGGCTCGACCATCCCTGGGGCCTCGCCTTCCTGCCGGACGGCTCCATGCTGGTTACGGAGCGCTCGGGCGCGCTGCGCCACGTCGCCGCGGACGGCGCGGTGTCGGAGCCGCTCTCCGGCGTGCCGGAGGTGGATGCGCGCGACCAGGGCGGGCTGCTCGACATCACCCTCGATCCCGGCTTCGCGGAGAGCCGCCTCGTCTATCTGAGCTATGCCGAAAAGGGCGACGGCGGCAACGGCACCGCGGTGGCGCGCGGCCGCCTGGCCGAGGACGGCTCGGGGCTCGAGTCCGTCGAGGTCGTCTTCCGCCAGCAGCCCAAGGAGGACAGCACGAAGCATTTCGGCTCGCGCATCGTGTTCGACGGCGAGGGCCATGTCTTCGTCGGGCTCGGCGAGCGCTCGGACGAGGCGTTCCGGGGGCAGGCGCAGGAGCTCGACTCCCATCTCGGCAAGGTGGTGCGCATCAACCCGGACGGATCGGTGCCGGAGGACAACCCCTTCGTCGGGCGGGAGGGAGCGCTGCCGGAGATCTGGTCCTATGGCCACCGCAACATCCAGGCGGCGGCGATCAATCCCGCGACCGGCGTGCTGTGGGAGATCGAGCACGGGCCCAAGGGCGGCGACGAGGTCAACATCGTCCAGCCCGGCGCGAATTACGGCTGGCCGGTGGTGTCCCTGGGCGTCAACTACGACGGGACGCCGGTCGGCACGGGCGAGGCCCGCGCCGAGGGCATGGTCGATCCGATCTACAGCTGGACGCCGGTCATCGCCCCCTCCGGCATGATCTTCTATGGCGGCGACGCCTTCCCGGACTGGCAGGGCGATCTCTTCGTCGGCGGGCTCAAGGTCACCTCGCTCGTCCGGCTCGAGCTCGACGGCGACAGAGTGACCGCCGAGGAACGCCTGCTCGAGGATCTCGGCCAGCGCATCCGCGACGTGGTCGAGGGGCCGGACGGCGCGATCTACGTCGTCACCGACGAGAGCGACGGCCAGATCCTGCGCATCGCCCCCGCCGAAGGCACGGAAGGCTGAGGCTGGCGACGCTTGGCCTATCTCCCGCCACGCCGAGTCGTCCCCCCTCACCCAGCTCCGGGTAAGCTCGGCTTCGCCTCGTTAACCCTACGCAACCCTTGTATCTGAAGGGGAGGGTGAGGGGGGCTGCACCAGCTGAACAGACATAGGTCAAGGCCCGAAGGTGATCTCGATCGTCGCGTTGGCCAGGCCGAAGGGCGCAGCGGCGACGGTGCCGCTCACGCTCCATTCCTTCGGCTTCATCAGGCCGCTCAGCAGCCGCCAGAGCTGACCGCTCAGGCCCTTGAGCCAGGTCATGATCGTGGACAGCCACGAGCGCACTTTCGCGACGACACCCTGCCCGCCGGCGGCCGTGGCGGCCACCCTCTGCTCGACGATGTCGACGAGATTGAGAAGCCGCTGCCAGACCACCATCAGGCTTTCCAGCAGCGACTGCATCTCCTCGATCTCGCCGCGCAGCCGGAATCTGGACTCGGGATCTTCGCCGGCCCGCGGCGCCGTCTCCGCGAAGCGGCCCAGCATCTCCCGCAGCCGAGTCATCAGCTCGGAGATCCTCTCGCGCATCCGCTCCAGCTCGTCGAGATAGCCGCCCGCCTCCATGGCCCGGTCGATCCCGATCGGGCCATGTTCGAGAAGCTCCCGGCGTATCTCCCGCTCCAGGGCGTCGAAGTCCTCGACGGCGGTCCGGACCAGCACTTCCATGCTCATCTTCCCCTCCATCGCCCATGCCTGCGACGCAGTCTACGCCCTGCGACAGAGTCGGGGCATGCCGGGCCGGCGCTTGGTCGGCCGCCCGCCCGGCAACAGCTTTGCCACGGGCGGGCGGATCGCCGGGGGCGTAGGATGATCGGGTGCCGGTCCACCCGGCCGGTCGCGTGCGCACGCGTTCGAGGACACCTGCGTTTCCGGACAAGGGTCCCCCGATGACGAAGCTTTGCGCAGCACTCCTGACCATCGCCGGACTCGCCCTGGTCGCTGCCGCGCCCGCGCAGGCCGCCTCTGTCTTCGCCGGCGAGATGCGCGGCGCCAACGAGGTGCCGCCGAACGACTCCGAGGCCACCGGCTTCTCGACCGTGACCGTCGACGGCGACACGCTGTCGGTCGACATGACCTGGCAGGATCTGGAAGGCGGCGTGCCGACCGCGGCCCATATCCACTGCTGCACGCCGCCCGGCAGCAATATCGGCGTGGCGATCGGGTTCGAGCCGTTCCCTGCGGTCACCACCGGCAGCTTCACCGACGTCTTCGACCTGCTCGACCCGTCGACCTATACGCCGACCTTCCTGACCGATTTCGGCGGCGGCACGGCGGCGGGCGCACGCGACGCGCTGCTCGCCGGGCTGGCGAGCGGGTTCGCCTACACCAACATCCACAACGTGATGTTTCCGGGCGGCGAGATCCGCGCCAACCTGCAGGTGGTGGCCGAGCCGGCCAGCCTCCTTCTCCTGCTCGCCGGGCTCGCCGGGATGATCATGATGGCGAAGAGCCGGGCGCGGGCGCTTCGGCCGGCGGCTTAGGGCCGTCGCTCACGGGGACTCGTCCCGGGTCTTCTGCGCCGCCTCGAAATCGGCCTCGTCCTTCGCCTCGCCCTTGGCGCCGCCGATCTCCTTCTCCGCCGAGACGCTGAGGCGGACATAGACGCCGAGCCCGACGATCAGCACGACCCCGCCGATCAGCAGGACCGTCGGATAGATCATCATCGCGACGTTCTCCTTGGAGGCCTCGAACAGCGAGACCAGCGCCTCCAGGAAGACCGCGATGGTGATGGTGGACAGGAATCGCGTCAGGCTGCGCCTCGCCTCGCCGGCATGCCGGAGCTCGCGGGAGCGCAGCGTGTCCTCGTCCAGCACGTATTTCGCCACGTCGAACACCGCGACGGCGATGACGGCGTAGCCCACCGCCTCCAGCAACGCGGAGCCGAGCGCGCCCTGCGGTCCGCCGATCGCCCCGGCGAGCTGGAGCGCGGAATAGACGACGAGGCCGGCGCCGATCAGGGCCAGCATCAGGCTCAGGAGTCCGAATACCGCGCGGGACACCCAGTCGATCGCTGCCATCGCCCGCCTCCGCTGCCGGATCACCTTGACAGGAACGAGCGACCGGTCTTCTGGTTCAAGAGGGGCGGCGCCCGCGTCATCCCCGAGAGTCCGCCGCTGTCCCCGCCCCTGCTCGAGGAGGGCCATCGCCATGGACGCCACCGAAACGGATATCCGCCCGCCGGGCCGCGCTTCCCCCGCCGTGGACCGGCCGTCGCGCCGCCGCTTCGCGCTGGGGGCGGGCGCCCTCCTCGCCGTCGCCGGCATGGCAGGCTGCGGCGGGTCGCGCAGACAGGCCTGCTACGAGGAAGGCCGCGCCGGGCAAAAGGGGCGCGTGCTGCGGGCGGTAGACTGCCCCGACGCGGCGGACTGACGGCAGCCGAGATCAAGAAGGCCGCCCGGGGGCGGCCTTCTCGCATCGTCGAGGGCGGTCCCGCTCGGGGGACCCGCCGGTCCGCGGGCGGCGGTCAGCCGTCCGCGGCAGCGCTCAGGGTCGAGGGCTTCAGCTGCACCCTGACCTTGCTGCTCTTGCCGGCGCGCACTTCGAAGCTGCTCTCGCCGGCCATGTCGCCGGTCTTCGCGCGCACGATGTAGCTGCCTTCGCGCAGCAGGAAGTTGCGCGAGGGCGTGACGTCGGCGGTCACCGTCTCCAGCTCGCCCTGCGCGTTGGGCGTTGCCCGGACGATCTCCCAGGCCACGGGCTCGCTGACGGCCTTGCCGTTGGCGCCGAGGGCCGAGAGGCCGACCGTGCCGGCATAGAGATTGACCGTGTACTTGTAGGTGTGTCCCGCCTCCACCGGCACCACGAGCTCCGACGTGGTGTCGTCGTAGCGCGCCCGCACGATGTAGTAGCCGGCGGGCAGCACGAATTCCTGCTGCGGCGCCTGGGCCAGGGTGATCTGGTGGCGGTCCTCCGGCTTCGCCTTGCTGTAGGCGAAAACCTCCCAGGTCACCGTGTCGGTGACGGCAGGCGCGCCAGCATTGGGCACCAGCCGGAACCGCACCACGCCGGCGTTGAGATTGACGACGTGATGCGCGGCTTCGCTGCCGATCGCGATCTCGTCGCGAACCTCGACGTCGCCGTATTTCGCGGTGACCAGATAGCGCCCGGGCGCGAGCGCGAGCTTCGGCGCGGCGCCGGTCTGGGTCGCCACCACCTCGGCGCCCGCCCCCTCGGCGCGCGCCACGATCCAGAAGATCTGGTCGCGCATCGGCTTGGCGCCCTGGGCGATCACGGCGCTGAGCTTGACGTCGGTCGCCGGGCCCGAAGGCTGCGCCGGCACGGCGGCGGTCTCCTCCGCCGTGGCACAGGCCGGCAGCGTGGCCGTGGCAGCGATGATGGCCGCGGCCCTGAGGCCGCGTCTGAACATGTCTTTCACCGTTATCCCCTACTAGGAAGCCAAGCCTGTCCCCTGAACTGAGCGTGCCGCTCTCTACGCCGCGCGTCGGCGCGGAACAAGCGCTGGGGATAAAACCCCGACCAGCCCCCCACCCCTAGGAGGCAGAGCGCCTCGCCGGTATCGAGCGACGCCCGGTCAGTCTACACCAAAGTCCGGTTAATAACATCTTTAGCCGCCCCTCCGTGACGGCCGTCATCCCGCGACGGCTATCGGCCCGCGGCCAGCATCGGCGCAGGAGCGGGCGCCAGCGCGGCCGCCGGCGCAACGCCCAGCCAGCGGTCGAGGAAGGCGTCGAGCCAGGCATGCATCGGCCGGTCGAACCGGACCATGCCGGCGAGCTGGGTGACGCGGTCCTGGGCCCCCGGACGGGACAGGTGCGCCTCGGCGCTGTCGATCCAGCGCGTCGCCAGCTCGGGCGTCACCTCCGGATGGAACTGCAGGCCGAAGGCGCGCGGCCCGAAGCGGAAGGCCTGGTTGGGAAAATCGTCGCCCTGGACCAGCAGCTCGGCGCTCGAGGGCACCTCGAAGCCTTCCTGGTGCCAGTGATAGACGTGGAGCGGCTCCGGCATGACGGCGCGCCCGGCCGCCGTGGGCCGGACTGGATAATAGCCGATCTCGTTCCGGCCCTCCGGGTGCCGCCGGACCGCGGCGCCCAGCGCCCGCGCCAGGAGCTGGCCGCCCAGGCAGATGCCGAGATACCGCCCGCCGGAATCGACGAAGCGGCCGATCCAGTCGAGCTCGCGGCGGATGAAGGGCGAGGCTTCGGCGTCGTTGGCGCTCTGCACGCCGCCGAGAACGATGGCGCCGGCGAAGGTCTCGCCGGTCGCGGGCATCGCCTCGCCCTCGCACGGGCAGCACCAGCGGACCTGGTAGCCCTTCCCTTGCAGCAGCGGCTCCAGGCGGCCGCCGTCGCGCGCATTGCTGTGCCCGACCAGCAGAACGGTCCGTTCCGTCACCCCCGTGCTCCCCCCTCGAGCCGCGCCCCCTGGGCCGCATGTTGGCCGGCACGGGCGGTGCGGTCAACGATCCGGACGGGTGAGCCGCATGATCAGGCCAGCCGAAGCCGCTCAGATGGCCAGGCGCTTGCCTTCGGCCTCGCATTCGTCGGCCATCTCCCGCCACTGGAGCTCGCATTCGACGAGCAGCGGCGTCGCCTCCTGCGCGCGGCCGACCTTGGGGTAGATCCGGATCCGGTCCGGGATCAGCGCCGGAGGATCGTCGAGCCGGCGCCGCGCTTCGTCGAGCAGCGCCGCCGCTTCAGCGAGTTTCCCCTCCGATTCGGCGATGAGCATCCGCTCCTTCCAGAACAGCACCCCGGGCTTGGCGGCCTTCAGCGCGAGATCGAGATTGGCCTTCGCCTTGTCCGCCTCGCCCGCCGCGCGGCGCACGTTGTAGAAGGCGAATCGCGGAAAGCCCTCGGCCGACATGGCACCAGTACCTTCGCAGCGCGGGCACGTAACCAGCGCAGCCAGCTTGGCGGCTTCGCCCGGATTCCCCGACCCGAGCGATTGGAGGCTCTGGGCGGCGGACTCGAACTGCGCGTGCGCACGGCCCAGGTCGCGCGATCCGCCCGGCAGCCACGGCGCCGGCGTGCGGGGCGCCAGCCGGGCGCTCGCATAGGTCTCGACGATGTATTGCTGGATGCGCTTCCGACGCTCCGCCGCGGGATAGTGGGAGCTGCCGCCGAGCTTCGCCGCGGCGATCTCGGTGATGCCGATCAGCCCGTCGAGCAGCGACTCCCGGCTCGTGGTGTCGATGGCGCCGCCCTGGACGTACTCCGCGATGAGCGCGGCGGTCTCCTCGTCCTCCGCCGTTTCGCGACGGCCCTCCCAGGCTTCGAGAGCGACGAAGAAGCTCAAGGCCGACGCATGGTTGTAGCTGGCGCGCACGAGCACATCGATGGCGAAGCGGTCGGCCTCGTCCTCCTGCTCCCGCGACCAGGCCGGCAGCAGCAGGCCTTCGCTCACCTTCTGGACCACCTTGCCGATCCGGATGGAGCGGTCGAGATCGTTGCCGGCGACGAGCGGCTGGCCGCCGGTCACGCCGCTCAGCCGGGCGGAGATCCGCTCGGTGAGCGACGCGGTGGTGATCGCGTAATGCTGGGCCTCGACGAAATAGTCGGCGCGGTGATGGCGGAAGACGACATGGCCGAGCTCGTGCGCCAGCACGAAGGCGAGCTCGTCCTCGAAGCGCAGGCCGCGCAGCAGCCCCCAGTCGAGCGCGATGGCGCCGCAGGGCATCGCGCCCGCGCTGAAATTGCCGCTGGCGACCATGTAGACCCTGGCCGGCAGGTTGCGCACGGGAATGGCGGCGATCAGCCGGTTGAGGACGCTGTTCGCATAGTCGCCGAAGCCGGGATACTGCATGAGGCCGGTCGCATAGCCGTGCAGGATCCGGATCGACAGGGCGCGGCGCGCGGCGATCCCCGCGAAGTCCTTTCCTTCGCCCAGCGCGTCGATGGGCCGCCCGGACTCGTCGTCGTCCGAGAACCAGCCGCCGACCCCTTCGAACACGTCGCCGATCGATCCTTGGCCCTGGGTCGCGGTCGTCTTCTTCGGCCGCTCGTCCCGGTCGCCGGCAAGGGCGACCTGCGATCCCAGGGCCAGCGCAGAACAGAAAGCCACCGCCAGGACGGCCGCCCGTGTCATGAGCTTCTCCTCCGCACCGGTTGCCGACAGGTCAGTCCGGCTTCTCGCAGTTTTCGCCGATGCCGCGCTCCGCCAGCGCCTGGCCCTCGAACGCGTAATTGCAGGGGCTGGCTTCCTCGGAGCCGGGGACCGCGCCCACGATCTCGACCAGGAATGGATAGACCCAGCCGCTCTCGCCGCCGCTCTTCCTCTTCAGCAGCAGCATGAGCGAGTCGGATTCCTCGACGAGCTCGAGGTCCCCGGCATCGGCCTGGGAGAAATGGCCCGCAACCGTCCCGCCGCTCGGGTCGGCATAGTATTCGACGCTCTCGGCCAGCAGCTTGACACCCTTGGCCTCGAGGGCTGCGCCTTGCCCGGATACGACGACCGCCAGGGCCGCCGCCAGCGCGAGGATCGTCCGTTCATTGCACCTGCCCAGCATGCTCGGCCTCCCTTGCGCGACCGGTCATCCGGCGGCGCCCCGTTTGCGAATGCCTGCTACGAAATTCAATAGGGCCCGGGCGGCCTCGACGATGTGCTCCCCGGCCCGACGCTGCACGAACTCTCGCGTAAGAGCGGTCAGGGCCGCGACGGCCAGCCAGTTCAGCGGCGCCAGCGACAGAAACCGGACCAGGATCATCGATATCGGAATCGTCAGGAACGCGGCGACGATGCCGACGACGATATCGACCACCAGGTTGGCGACGAAGCCGGGAAATCCCGACAGCTCGTCCAGCCGGCCCAGCCATTCCCACCCTGTGCAGCGCGCGAGCATCGGCATGCCGGTCGCGACGAGGACGGCCATCAGCGTGGCGACCAGCGCCGCCACGACGATGCTTACGTCGTCGGTCCTGATGGGAATGCCGAACCGGCGCTCGCTCTTGATGTAGCGGTCGCCGAACTTCAGCAGGTTGTCGAGCGCCATCGCGTGGATGTAGACGCCCGATATCGAATCCGTGACAAGCGTCGGATGAAGGTCGCCGCCCGTGACGTTCGCGCCATAGAGCACGACGTTGCCTTCGATCATCGATTGCACATCCGCGTCCTGCTCGGATTGCAGGAGCTCCTTCACGGGAATAGTGGGAATCGTCGCGCAGCGCTGCTTGAGGCTTTCGGGACTGAAGAATGCCAGGACCGGTCGCGGCAGCCAGCTCACCCAGCCTTTCAGGGGCGGGCTGCACTCCATCCACCTGTCGTTCGCGTCGGGCGGCTCCAGCTCCCAGAACAGGAACAGGTCGGGCCGGTCCGGCGGCAGAGACGCGCCGGTCGCCGCCTCGTACAGGCACACTGCCGCAGTCGGCGTGCATCCGAGCGCCGCATGCTGGGCCGAAAGCGGATACGACCGCAGGACGACCTGGTCCTCGGGCAACGGCGCCCCGATCAGATTGACCCAGGCATGGGCCTCGACCAGCCGCCACAGCTCGCCGGTGACGGAGGTCTCAGGCTGCGTGGCCACGCCTTGCAGCCGCGCCTGCCGGGCCTGGCTGCAGGAGCAGGGCTCCGCCAGCGCCACGCCGCCCGGCCGGGCGACCATCGACCCCAGCACGAAATAGAGCGGCGTCGTGGTTCCGTGCGCGGTCCCGAACCGGCCGACGGCCCGCTCGAAGGCCGCCGTCGATCCCACCATCCGGTCGATGAAGAGCAGATCGACGAAGACGGCGCGCGGCTTCCGCGCGAGAATGGCTTCGAGCACGGCCGCATGAATTCGCGCTTCCGACGGCCAGGCGCGCTCGCCCTCGCGTGCCAGGTCGTTCGCGGCGCTCTCGTTCAGCAGCGCCACCGCGACTTCAGGTCTCTGCGCCCTCTCGACCGGTATCGGCAGGCCCCAGGAATCAGGATATGCCGCGCCGAAGATGAGGTTGTAGGCGCGTTGCGAGAACTGCGCCGTCGCCCGCTCCAGATAGGGCGGGTCGATCAGCGTCAGCGGCATCGCGATCAGGAAGCAAAGTGCCGCGGCCCACACGACGTCGGACCGCCGACGTCGGCCGTCGCGGCGCCGTCGCCTGTCCGCCGTTCCGTCCGGAGATTGCAGCCGGTCCATCGCGCTTCTCCCTGCGGAGCAACTGCGATCTTTCGCCGTCTGGGCGGCGCGAGCGAATGTGACCCGGACTTACGATGCTGGACTGCGAGACCGCGGCGCAGGCAAACCATGGCGTTCCGACACGGGCTGCCGGAGGAGGTCTGTCCACCGGAGCGACCGCCATGGATGGGCGCGCCCCCGTCGAGATCTCGTTCCCCGTCCCAACCGGTCGAGACTACGCCCGTCTCGCGACCATGGCTATCCGAAAACAGCCATCGGCAGCGGGCCGGCAGTCGGTCGAGTACGGATCGGGCCGCCGGTCATTGCGATTCCAGCCGCGCCAACGCATTGCGGCGGAAGGGCAGCATGTGGAACTCCGCCTGGGCGGGCAGGTAGACATATGGCCGCCCCGCCGGGCAGGCCCGCCGCGCGCGGCAGCCGAGCTCCATGCAGTCGGCGCCCGCCCGCGTATCGATATGCCGCGCACAGGCCGGCACGTCGTACCGCCCGGGCCGGAAGGCGTTCACCGGACAGCTGCCGAGGCAGGGTCGGTCGACGCAAGAGTCGCATGGGCTCGGCCGGTCGATGCGGGGCGGCAGCTCGAGGATGTCGGCGAAGACGAGGGCGCCGCGATAGGCGTGCCACAGCCCGTAATCCGGATGGATGAGCAGCCCGAGCGGGGAGGCATGGACCGGCTCGGCGCGCATGGCCCAGCGCTGCATCGGCGGGTAGGGTGGTCCCTCCGATGGAAAGACCGGCCGGGCGCCGAATTCGTCGGCCATGGCCGTCAGCACGCGCCGCGTCCAGCGGTCGAGAGGATCGGGCGCGCCGTCGGCGTATTCCGGCGTCGCGCAGAAATGCCGCCACATCTCCGGCCCGGCATTGCCGACCATCACGACCGTCGCGGCGGCCGTCCCGCCCGGCAGCGCCGGAACGCCGTCTTCGGGCGCAGGATGAAAGCCACCGCGGGCGATCAGGCCGTGTGGCGCCAGCGCCTCGCCGATCGCAGCAACTACCGACACGGTGCGCATTGCTCCGTGCGAGCCCGACGGATCGGTGCCCGTGACCACCCCCACCCCGGTCCTCCCCCATCGAGGGGGAGGGGGATTCGAGACGCGGCTCGGTACAATCCCCTCGCCCCTTGCGGGGCAGGGTTGGGGTGGGGGGTGCCGAAGGCCTGGCCGCGGCGATTCGCCTGCCGCACGCCGTCAGTTGTAGCCTTCCGGCAACCATAGCGGATCGAGACCGTCACATGCCCGACATCAGCCAGATCGCCGTTCCCACCCTGGCCGAGATCGACGCCGCCCGCGCACGGCTCGGCGATCGCGTGATCACCACGCCGGTTCATCACTGGCGCGGTCCGCAGATCGCCGAGGCGGCGGGCGCCGACACCGAAATCGTTCTGAAGCTGGAGCTCTGGCAGCACACGGGCACCTTCAAGCCGCGAGGGGCGCTCACCGTCATGCAGTCGCTGGGCGCGGCCGAGCTGGCGCGCGGCGTGACGGCGGTGAGCGCCGGCAATCATGCCATAGCCGTGTCCTATGCCGCCAACATCCTCGGCACCACGGCGAAGGTGGTGATGATGCGGTCGGCCAGCCCTTACCGGATCGAGATCTGCCGGCGCTACGGCGCCGAGATCGTCCTGGCCGAGGACGTACAGGCGGCCTTCGCCCTGGTGCAGGAGATCGAGGCCGCCGAGGGGCGCAGCTTCGTCCACCCCTACGAAGGGCCGAACACCGTCCTCGGCACGGCAACGGTCGGGCTGGAGTTCATCCGTCAGGCGCCGGAGCTCGATGCGGTGGTGGTCGCGATCGGCGGCGGCGGCCTCGCCTCCGGCGTCGCGGCCGCCATCAAGCAGGCGAAGCCCGGCTGCGCCGTCTACGGCGTCGAGCCCGAAGGCGCCGATTCCATGAGCCGCAGCCTGCGGTCCGGCAAGCCGGAATCGATCGACAAGGTGCGCACCATCGCCGACAGCCTGGGCGCGCCCTACGCCCTGCCCGGCGGTCTCGCGCTCTGCCGGCGCTTCCTCGACGGGCTGGTGCTGGTCGACGACGACGCGATCCGCCGCGCCATGGCGCTGCTGTTCCGCGAGATGAAGCTGGCGGTGGAACCGGCCGGGGCGGCCGCGACGGCCGCGCTGTGCGGTCCGCTGCGGCGGAGGCTCGCCGGCAAGCGCGTCGGCATCATCGTCTGCGGCTCGAACATCGATCCCGCCGGCTTCACCCGCGAGCTGATGGCGGCCGAGCCGGCGGCCTGATCACGGCCCTCCCCTCACCCTCCCCACGCCCCTTCGGGGCGCGGGTCCCCTCCCTCTCCCACTTCGTGGGAGAGGGCATAGCTGGCGCCGCGTCAGCGGCGGGAGGGTGAGGGCTTGAATGCATCAGAGTATGAAGGCCTAGCCTCTTGGGCAATCATCCGCCCCCATATTACACTGCGGGCCGACACCGATCCGGGAGACAGATCGAGATGGACAGCGGCATGGAAGACACCGTCGCCTTCACCCGCATGGCGGACGGCACCTACGAGGACTACCAGCTGCTCGAGCGGAAATATCAGGTTCTGATCGACGGCTTCCCGGGCGCGGTGCTCGAGATGCTGAAACGGCTCGGCGGCGACAAGCTCGGCTACAAGATCGACCGGTACCAGCATTCGCTGCAGTCGGCGACCCGCGCCTTCCGCGACGGCGCCGACGAGGAAACGGTGGTCTGCGCGCTGCTGCACGACGTCGGCGACATTCTCGCGCCCTACAACCACTCGGACCTCGCCGCGGCGATCCTGCAGCCCTATGTCTCCGAGAAGAACCACTGGATCATCCGGCATCACGGGATCTTCCAGGGGTACTACTACTTCCACCACACCGGCGGCGACCGCGACGAGCGCGAGCGCTATCGCGGCCATCCCTGGTTCGAGGCCTGCGCCGCGTTCTGCGAGAACTGGGACCAGAACTCCTTCGATCCGGATTACGACACCATGCCGCTCGAGGCCTTCGAGCCGATGGTGCAGCGGATCCTGTCGCGAAAGGCTTTCGCCTGGCAGGAATAGCAGGGCGTCTCAGCCCTGCGCGGCCTTGACCTCGCGCAGGGCGGTCGCGGCCTCCTTCGCGACCGGAACGGCGGCCATCGCCGGGCGGCTGCGCTCGTGGCGCGGGGTCTTGCCGAAGAAGTCGCGATAGCATTTGGAGAAATGCGAGGCCGAGACGAAGCCGCAGGCGAGCGCCACGTCGATCACCGACATGTTGGTCTGCAGCAGCAGCAGCCGCGCGCGGTTGAGCCTTAGCTCCACGTAATAGCGCGCCGGCGAGCGCCCGAGATACTTGCGGAACAGCCGCTCGAGCTGCCGGCTCGACAGGCCCGCGGCCGAGGCGAGATCGCCCCGGCTCAGCGGCTCCTCCAGGTTCTCCTCCATCAGCTTGATGACGGAGATGAGCTTCGGGTGGCGCACGCCGAGGCGCACGGGAAGGGCCATGCGCTGCTGGTCGTGCCGGTCGCGGATGCGCTCGTGCATGAACTGGTCGGACACGGCGGTGGCGAGCTCGTGCCCGTGCTGCAGCGCGATCAGGTTGAGCATCATGTCGAGCGCCGCCGTGCCGCCGGCGCAGGTGAAGCGGTTGCGGTCGACCTCGAACAGCTCCGCGGTCACCTCGATCTCGGGGAAGGCCTCCGCGAAGCTCGCCAGGTTCTCCCAGTGGATGGTGCAGCGGTAGCCGTCGAGCAGCCCGGCCCGGGCCAGCACGTGGCTGCCGGTGCACAGCGCGCCCACATCCGCGCCGGCGCGGTCGAAGCGGCGCAGCCAGGCGAACAGGTTCTTGTCCTGGAACTTGTGGCCGTCCACGCCGCTGCAGAGCACGACGGTGCCGAAGCCCTGGGCCTGCTCGACCGCGGCCTCGGGATACAGGAGGATGCCGTTGCTCGCCGCGACCGGCTTCCCGTCGGCCGAGAACAGGTGCCACTCGTAGAGCTCCCGCCCGCTCACCCGGTTGGCCAGGCGCAACGGCTCGACCGCCGAGGTGAAGGCGATCATCGAGAAATTGTGCACCAGGATGAAGGCGAGGCGCTGGGGAACCTCCGCCGGCACCGCTCCGAACATGTTCGTGTTCCGTCTGCCGAAATCGCGCGCAACATAGGGCATGTCGCAAACCGAATAAATGGTGACGTTGAACCGGTTGCAAGCCCCTTAACCCTGCGGTCCTGTCGCGCTGCCGAGCGGCGGAATCGGGGTGCGGCGGCTGGTCGCGGCGACGGGGTCCGTCGGACGCCGCGCGGCCGTTGAATTGCGGCAGGGTCGCTGCCACGATCCGCCCGCCGCCCGGGCCGGCTCCCCGTCGTCCCGAGGCGCGGGGTTCGGTCGGCTTCGCCATCGGGGGAGGCTCCAGGCAGAGACATGAAATCCCACTATTCGATCTTTACCCTCGCCCGCAACGCGCTCAACTACCACCGCGACTGGCAGGAGGCCTGGCGCAGCCCGGCGCCGAAGCCGTCCTACGACGTAGTAATCGTGGGCGGCGGCGGGCACGGGCTCGCCACCGCCTATTACCTCGCCAAGAACCACGGCATCACCAACGTCGCCGTGGTGGAGAATGGCTGGCTCGGCGGCGGCAACACGGGCCGCAACACCACCATCGTCCGCTCGAACTACCTGTGGGACGAGAGCGCCCATCTCTACGAGCACTCCCTGAAGCTCTGGGAGGGACTCTCCCAGGAGCTCAACTTCAACACCATGTTCAGCCAGCGCGGGCTGATGAACCTGGCGCACAACCAGCACGAGCTGCGCGAGCTGCGGCGCCGGGTGAACGCGATCCGGCTCAACGACATCGACACCGAGTTCCTGGACGTGGCGCAGATCAAGGAGTTCTGCCCGATCCTGAACTGCGACCCGAAGGCGCGGCACCCGGTGCTCGGCGCCTCGCTCCAGCGGCGCGGCGGCACCGCCCGCCACGACGCCGTCGCCTGGGGCTTCGCCCGGGGTGCGGACAGCCGCGGCGTCGACATCATCCAGAACTGCGAGGTGACCGGCTTCCGGATCACGAACGGCCGGATCGAGGGCGTCGAGACCACCAAGGGCTTCATCGGCGCCCGCAAGGTGGGCGTGGTGACGGCCGGCCATTCGAGCGTCATGGCGGCCATGGCCGGCTTCCGCCTGCCGATCGAGAGCCATCCCCTGCAGGCGCTGGTCTCCGAACCGGTGAAGCCGATCCTGCACACCGTGGTCATGTCGCCCGCCGTCCACGTCTATGTCAGCCAGTCCGACAAGGGCGAGCTGGTGCTGGGCGCCGGCATCGACGCCTACAACTCCTACGCCCAGCGCGGCAGTCCCCACGTGGTCGAGCACCAGCTCGGCGCGCTCACCGAGCTGTTCCCCATCTTCGGCCGCCTCAAGATGATGCGGCAGTGGGGCGGCATCGTGGACGTCTGCCCGGACGCCAGCCCGATCATCGGCAAGGTGCCGGTCGAAGGCATGTTCTTCAACTGCGGCTGGGGCACCGGCGGCTTCAAGGCGACGCCCGGCTCCGGCTGGGTCTTCGCCGACACCATCGCCAACGACCGGCCGCATCCGCTGGCGATGCCCTTCGCGCTCGAGCGGTTCACGTCCGGCTATCTGATCGACGAGCACGGCGCCGCCGGCGTCGCGCATTAGGGGAAGACCCATGCTGCTGATCACCTGCCCGCATTGCGGGCCGCGCGACGAGATCGAGTTCTCCTACGGGGGCGAGGCGCATATCGCGCGGCCCATGGGCTCGGAGAGCATGACCGACGCCCAATGGTCGGACTATCTGTTCATGCGCAAGAACCCGAAGGGCGTGCATTTCGAGCGCTGGTACCACACGCGCGGCTGCCGGCGCTGGCTCAACGTCGCCCGCCACACGGTGACCCACGAGATCCTGGCGGTCTACCGGATGGGCGAGCAGCCGCCCGCCTCGTCGAAGAGCTGAGGGCGGCAGCATGAACGGGCAAGGTTACCGTCTGGCCAAGGGCGGCCATGTCGACCGCCGCCGGACGCTGCGCTTCCGGTTCGACGGCCGCGAGCTGACCGGGCATCCGGGCGACACGCTGGCCTCGGCCCTGCTGGCCAACGGGGTGAGCCTCGTCGGCCGCAGCTTCAAGTACCACCGGCCGCGCGGCATCATGACCGCGGGCTCGGAGGAGCCGAACGGGCTGGTGCAGCTGGGCCTGGGCGCGCGCACCGAGCCCAACCTGCGCGCCACCCAGATCGAGCTCTTCGACGGGCTAATTGCGGCGAGCCAGAACGCCTGGCCCTCGGTCGAAATCGACGCGGGCGTGGTGAACAGCTGGCTGTCCCGGCTGTTCCCGGCGGGCTTCTACTACAAGACCTTCATGTGGCCGAAGAGCTTCTGGATGAAGTACGAGTACGTCATCCGCAGGGCCGCCGGCCTCGGCAGAAGCCCGACCGAGCCCGATCCGGACCGCTACGACAAGACCTTCGCCCATTGCGACGTGCTGGTCGTGGGCGGCGGGCCGACCGGCCTCGCCGCGGCGCTCGCCGCCGGCCGGACCGGCGCGCGGGTCATCCTCTGCGACGAGCAGCAGGAGCTCGGCGGATCGCTGCTCGGCGGCAAGGAGACGGTCGACGGACAGCCGGCGGCGGACTGGATCGCCCGCGCCGCGGCCGAGCTCGCCGCCATGCCGGAGGTCCGCGTGCTCACCCGCACCACCGCCTTCGGCTATTACGACCACAACCATGTCGAGCTGATCGAGCGGGTGACCGATCATCTCGGTGCCGCCCTCGCCGGCCAGCCGCGCCAGCGCCTGTGGAAGCTGCGGGCGAAGGAGGTCGTGCTGGCGACCGGCGCCATCGAGCGGCCGCTGGTCTTCGCCGACAACGACCGGCCGGGGGTGATGCTGGCCGGCGCCGCGCGGACCTATGCCAACCGCTTCGGGGTCGCGCCGGGGCGGACCGCCGTGGTGTTCACCAACAACGACAGCGCCTATCGCGCGGCCATCGATCTGTCGGACGCCGGAGTCAGGATCGCCGCGATCGTCGACCTCCGGACCGCACCGGAGAGCGCGCTCGTCGCCGAGGCGCGCCAGCGCGGGATCGAGGTGCTGGGCGGCCACGGCGTCGTCGCGACCCATGGGGCGAAGCACGTGACCGGCGTCTCGGTCGCCTCGCTCACCACGGCCGGCGACGCGGTGGTCAGCGTGCCGCGACGGATCGCCTGCGATCTGGTCTGCGTCTCCGGCGGCTGGAATCCGACCGTCCACCTGTTCTCCCAGGCGATCGGCAAGCTGCGCTACGACGAGGCGCTGGCCGCCTTCCTGCCCGACCGGACGATCCAGAAGCTGCGCAACGCCGGCGCCTGCAACGGCGACTTCGACCTGGCCGCCTGCCTCGCCAAGGGGCACGAGGCCGGGGCGGACGCCGCCCGCGCGGCCGGCTTCGAGGGCGATACCGGCGCGGCGCCCTCCGCACCCGCCGCGGCGTCGGACTCGCCGCTCAAGCCCGTCTGGGTGGTGCCGCACGGCAAGCCGCTCGGCGAAGGCGCCAAGCATTTCGTCGATCACCAGAACGACGTGACCGCGGCCGACGTGCAGCTGGCCTCCCGCGAAGGCTACCGCTCGGTCGAGCATCTCAAGCGCTACACCACGATGGGCATGGGGACCGATCAAGGCAAGACAAGCAATGTCAATGCCTTGGCGATCCTTGCTGCCAGCCTGGGTGCGGAAATTCCGCAGGTCGGCACCACCACCTTCCGGCCGCCCTACACGCCGGTCACGATCGGCGCCTTCGGCGGGCATGAGAGGGGGGACCTGCTCGATCCGATCCGCCGCTCGCCCCTGCATCACTGGCATGAGAGCGTCGGCGCGCTGTTCGAGAATGTCGGCCAGTGGCGCCGCGCCTGGTACTACCCGAAACCGGGCGAGACCATGCAGGACGCGGTGAACCGCGAGGTGAAGGCGGTCCGCACCGGCGTCGGCATCGTCGACGCCTCCACCCTCGGCAAGATCGACATCCAGGGACCGGACGCGGTCGAGCTGCTCAACTGGGTCTACACCAATGCCTGGGGCAAGCTCGCCATCGGCCATGCCCGCTACGGCCTGATGCTGGGCGAGGACGGCATGGTGTTCGACGACGGCGTGACGACGCGCCTCGGCGAGACCCACTTTCTAATGACCACCACAACCGGCGGGGCGGCGCGCGTGCTCGCCTGGCTCGAGAACTGGCTGCAATGCGAATGGCCGCACATGAAGGTCTATTGCACCAGCGTCACCGAGCAGTGGGCGACGGTCGGCGTCGGCGGGCCGATGAGCCGGAAGCTCCTGTCCGAGCTCACCACCGACATCGATCTCGATCCCGCGACCTTCCCCTTCATGACCTTCCGGGAGGGCCACGTGGCGGGCATCCCGGCGCGGGTCTACCGCATCAGCTTCACGGGCGAGCTGTCCTACGAGGTGAACGTCGCGCCGAGCTATGCGGTGGCGCTCTGGCAGGCGCTTATGACAGCGGGTGAGAAATACCAGATAACCCCTTACGGAACGGAGACAATGCACGTCCTCCGGGCCGAGAAGGGCTTCATCATCGTCGGCCAGGACACCGACGGCACCCAGACGCCCTACGACCTCGGCATGGGCTGGATCGTCAGCAAGCAGAAGAAGGACTTCATCGGCAAGCGCTCGCTCGCCCGCGCCGATACCACCCGCCCGGACCGCAAGCATCTGGTCGGTCTGCTGACGGAGAACCCGAGCGAGGTGATCCCCGAGGGCGGCCAGGTGGTGGAGGTGCTCAAGGACAAGCCGCCCATGGAGATGATCGGCCACGTCACCTCGAGCTACTACAGCCCGAACTGCGGGCGCTCCATCGCCATGGGCGTCATCAAGAACGGCCGCAACCGCATGGGACAGACGGTCTACGTGCCGCTCGTCGACCGGGTCGTCCGCGCCAGGATCGTCGAGCCCAAGTTCTACGACCCGGAAGGGAAGCGCATCGATGGTTGAGCCCTATCTCCGCCAGACTCCCCTCACCCATCTCGGGCTGCCGGCGCGCGCCGCCGCCGTGGCGGAGCGGGCCGGCGTGACGCTGGCCGAGCGGCCGCATCGCTGCCAGGTCAACCTGCGCGGCGCGCCGGACGATGCCGCCTTCCTGGCCGCGGTGCGCGAGGCTGCGGCGCTCGACCTGCCGCTCACGCCCAACACCGCGGTCGCCGCCGGCGATCTCGCCGCGCTGTGGCTCGGGCCCGACGAGTGGCTGCTGGTCGCCCCGGGCGGGCGCGAGGCCGACCTCGTCGACGGCCTGCGCCGTGCCCTCGCCGGCCGGCACGCGGCGGTGACCGATGTCTCCGAGGCGCGGACGGTGATCGCCGTCGCCGGCCCCCGGGCCCGCGAGCTCCTTGCCAAGGGCACGTCGATCGACCTGCACCCGCGCGAGTTCGGCCCCGGACGCTGCGTGCAGACCGGGCTCGCGGCCGCCAACGTCATCCTGCGGCAGGTCGACGAGACGCCCGGCTACGAGATCCACGTTCTCAACAGCTTCGCCGATTATCTTTGGCGCTGGCTGGAGGCCGGGGCGCGCGACTATGGGGTGGCCGTCGCGGCG
>DAIMFL010000051.1:0-20862 GCA_036724615.1 Alphaproteobacteria bacterium
GGTCGGCCCTTGCCAAGGCCGCACGGATGATGAGCCAGCAGGTTTCCGAGCAGAAGGTGCCGGGCGACGCCATCGCGCTGCTGGAGCAGGACCACCGCGAGGTGGAGGCGCTCTACGAACAGTTCGAGCAGGCCGAGAGCAGTTCCGAGAAGTCGGAGCTCGCCTGGAAGATCTGTCTCGCCCTCACCGTGCACGCCGAGATCGAGGAGGAGATCTTCTATCCGCGGGCGCGCCGGAATATCGACGAGACGGAGCTGCTCGACGAGGCGGAGGTGGAGCACGCCTCGGCCAAGCAGCTGATCGCCGAGATCGAGGAGATGACGCCGCGCGACAAGCTGTTCGACGCCAAGGTCAAGGTCCTGGTCGAGTACGTGAAGCACCACGTGAAGGAGGAGGAAACCGAGCTCTTCCCCAAGGTGCGGGAAAGCGGCATGGACCTTCACGAGATGGGACGGATGCTCACCGAGCGGAAGCTCGAGCTCCTGTCGGCCCTCTCGGGCCGGGCCTAGCCCCGGGACGGCTCGGACGCAGGCGCCGCGGCTTCTTCCCGTTCCAGGAAAGAAGCCGCCGCGACCTCGCGTTAGAGCTGCGCCGCGCTGCGCAGCCGGCGCCGCACCGGCCGGTGGCCGCCGGCAAGCTGCCGTGCGCAGCAGATGTCGAGCAGGGTCACCGCCGCCACGGCGCCGAGCGCGAGCCCGGCGTTGTGGCGCTCCGGGTTGTCCCGGTGGAGGGCGGGCGCGAGGCTCGCGAGGTCGAGCGCGTCGCCCGCCACCCGGCCCCAGACCCAGGGCAGCGGATCGCGGGCGAGGAGAAGCCCGATACCGGCCGCGATCTCGCGCAGCCCGTAGAGCTGCGCCAGGCCGGCATGATCCTCCATGCCGAGCGTGCGGGTGAGGCGGCGCGGCGCGATCAGCTCGGCGAGGCCGAGCGCGATCGAGAACCAGCCGAGTCCGCGGGCGAGCGCCCGGGCGGTGTCGTCCGGCTGCATCCGGCGGATGATGCGATGGACCATTTTCGACCTCTCCTGACCTGCGAGCGAGCCGACGGCCGGGGCCCGCGCGCCTCCTCCGAACGCCGTCCGGACGAACTTGTTTCGGGCGCGCCGACCGCGGGCCGCCGGGCCGGCGGACCGCGGAACCAAACGATCCTTCCGATCATTGGTCGAGGCAGCGGTCTGCCCGGCCGGCGTGACGGGAACGGGATGACCGCGGCGCGAAGCCCCGAGGGCGGACCGGGGGTGCGGTTAAACTAAGATTCCATCGGAGGTCTGGTGCGCCGTCGCGATCTGTTGCTCGGTGCGTTGTCCCTGCCGCTCGTGGCGGCGCTGGCGCAGCGCGTGGCCGACCGTCAGGTCTTCGCCTCCGACGAGGCGGAAGAGGGCGAAGGCCTCGCCTTCGATTCCTGGACGGTCCGCCAGATGGCGCGGTCGCTCGCCGCAAAGCCCTTCACCCGGCCGGAGCCCGATCTTCCGGAGTCCCTCGCCAACATCGATTACGATCAGTTCCGCGGCATCCGCTTCGCGCCGGAGCGCGCCATCTGGCGCGAGGAGGGGCTGCCGTTCCAGCTCCAGTTCTTCCATCGCGGCTTCTATTTCGTCGACCGGGTCGAGATCTATCGGGTGGTGGACGGCCGTGCGCACAAGTTCCGCTACTCGCCGGACCTCTTCACCTTCGAAGGTCTCGAGCCGCCGCCGCCCTCCGACCTCGGCTTCGCCGGGTTCCGCATCCATGGCCCGATCAACACGCCGGACTATTTCGACGAGATCTGCGTGTTCCTGGGCGCGAGCTATTTCCGCGGCGTCGCCAAGAACCAGGTCTATGGCCTCTCCGCCCGCGGCCTGTCGCTGAAGACGGGCAATCCGGAGGGGGAGGAGGTTCCGGTCTTCCGCGCCTTCTGGATCGAGCAGCCGGCGCCGGATGCCAGCTCGATCGTGGTCCATGCGCTGCTCGACAGCGAAAGCGCCGCCGCGGGCTACCGCTTCACCATCCGGCCCGGCGAGACCACCGTGTTCGACGTCGAGATGTCGCTCTATCCCCGTGTCGACATCACGGAGGCGGGCATCGCCACGCTCACCAGCATGTTCTTCTTCGATTCGAGTGACCGGGTCGGCGTCGACGACTATCGTCCTGCCGTCCACGATTCCGACGGCCTTCTCATGTGGAACGGCCGCGGCGAGCAGCTCTGGCGGCCGCTGGCCAACCCGACCTCGCTGCAGATCAGCCAGTTCGTCGACGCCAATCCGCGCGGATTCGGCCTGATGCAGCGCAAGCGCGACTTCGCGATCTATCAGGACCTGGAGGCGCGCTATGAGCGGCGGCCGAGCGCCTGGGTCGAGTCGATCGGCGACTGGGGCAGCGGCGCGATCACGCTGGTCGAGATCCCGACGAACAGCGAGATCCACGACAACATCGTCGCGTTCTGGCGCCCGAAGGAGCCGCTGCGCGCCCAGGGCGAGTATCCCTTCACCTATCGGCTCCACTGGAGCTGGGCCGTGCCCTGGGAGACGGAGCTCGCCAGGGTCGTCCAGACCCGCGTCGGTCATGCCTGGGAGGAGCCGTCGATCCGGCTCTTCGTCATCGACCTGGAGGGCGGCAAGCTCGCCGGGCTGCCGCCGGACGCCCCGCCGCAGATGGTCATCTGGTCGGACGGCGGCGAGCTGCGCAATCAGGTGGTGCAGCCGAACCCGGAGACCGGCGGCTGGCGCATGCATTTCGAGCTGGTGCCGGAGGACCGTTCGACCGTGGAGCTGCGGGCGCAGCTCAAGGACGGCGAGGACAACCCGCTGTCGGAGGTGTGGATCTACCGATGGACGTCGTGAGCTTCGGCGAAGCGCATGCCCAGGCTGCGGGCCGGGCACTGCCCGCCGAAGCGCCGCTGGCCATGCCGGTGCAGTCCCTGACGGCCGGACGGCCCGCCGCCCCCGCCCCGCCGAGCGCGCCGCCGGACACCACCGCGCGGCGTATCCTGGTGCTCGGCGGCGCGATCGGGCTCACCGCGCTCGGCGCCTCCGAGATGCACCGGGTGCTGGCGGTCGCCGGGCTGACCGTGCTGGAGGCGCTGGTGCTCGGCCTCTTCGTCGCGCTCTTCGCCTGGATCGCGCTCTCCTTTGTCAGCGCGCTCGCCGGTTTCGTGTCTCTGCTCGGCTCCGGCGGCCGCCGTCTCGGCATCGATCCGGACGGGCCGCTCCCGACCCTGGAGGGACGCACCGCCCTGCTCGTGCCCACCTACAACGAGGAGCCGGCGCGCCTCATGGCCGGTCTGCAGGCGATGTGCGAATCGCTCGCGGCCTGCGGCCGGCTTCCCCATTTCGACGTCTTCGTCCTGAGCGACACGACCGATCCCGATCTCTGGGTGGCGGAGGAGTCCGCCTTCCTGGCGCTGCGCGACCGCATGGGCGCCTACGACCGGATCTTCTACCGGCGGCGGCCGAAGAACGTCGAGCGCAAGTCCGGGAACATCGCCGACTGGGTGCGCCGCTTCGGCGGGCGCTACCCGCAGATGCTGGTGCTCGACGCCGACAGCGTGATGAGCGGCGAGACGATCGTCCGGCTCGCCGCGGCGATGGAGCGCAATCCCGACGTCGGCCTCATCCAGACCCTTCCCGTCATCGTCAACGGAACCACGCTGTTCGCGCGCCTGCAGCAGTTCGCCGGACGGATCTATGGCCCCGTCATCGCCCACGGCATCGCCTGGTGGCACGGCGCCGACGGCAACTACTGGGGCCACAACGCGGTGATCCGCACCCGGGCCTTTGCCGAGCAGGCGGGGCTGCCGCCGCTGCCCGGCCGCAAGCCGTTCGGCGGACATATCCTGAGCCACGATTTCGTGGAGGCGGCGCTGATGCGGCGCGCCGGCTGGGCCGTCCACATGGTGCCTTGCCTCGACGGCAGCTACGAGGAGAGCCCGCCGTCCTTCGCCGATTTCGCGGTCCGCGACCGGCGCTGGTGCCAGGGCAACCTGCAGCACGCGAAGGTGCTGCCGGCGCGCGGGCTGCACTGGATGAGCCGGCTGCATCTGATGACCGGCATCGGCGCCTATGTCACCGCGCCGACGTGGCTGATGTTCCTGGTGGTGGGCGGCCTGATCTCGCTGCAGGCGCGCTTCATCCCGCCGGCCTATTTCACGGCCGAGTTCAGCCTGTTCCCGCAATGGCCGGCGCAGGATCCGGTGCGGGCGGCGTGGGTGTTCGCCGGCACCATGGCGGCGCTGCTCGCGCCGAAGGTCATGGGCTACATCGTGCTGCTGCTCGACCGCGATCTCCGGCGCGGCAGCGGCGGGGCGCTGCGCGCCGCAGCGAGCCTGGTGCTGGAGACGGTGATCGCCGGGCTGATCGCCCCCTTCGCCATGCTGATCCAGTCGGCCGGCATCGCCGCCATCGTCGCCGGCCGCGACGTCGGCTGGGCGCCGCAGCGCCGGAGCGACGGCAGCATTCCCCTGTCGGAAATGCTGCGGCTCTATTGGCCGCACACCGTCTTCGGCCTCGCCTTCGGTATCGGCGCCTATGCGGTCTCCTGGCCGCTCTTCCTCTGGATGTCGCCGGTCGTGCTCGGCCTGGTGCTGGCCGTGCCGCTCGCCAGCATGACCTCGAGCCGGGCCGCCGGCCAGGTCGTCCGCCGGCTCGGGCTCCTGCTGATCCCGGAGGAGACCCGGCCGCCGGCGGTCCTCGCCCGCACGCGGCAGCTGCAGTCGGAGCTGGCGCAGGCCGCCGGGACGATGCCGGCCAATGTGCGCGACCTGCTCGCCGACCCGGAGCTGTTCGCGGCCCATCGACGCATGCTGCCGCCGCCGCGCCAGCGGCGCGCCGATCCGGTGGACGCCGACCTGCTGGTCGGGCTCATCAAGGTGGAGGAAGCGGAGTCGCTGGACGAGGCGCTCGCCGTCCTCACGTCGCGCGAGACCGCGGCGGTGCTCGCCGATCCGCGCGGGCTCGATCTCCTCGCCGCGCTGATCGCGCCGCCGCCACCGCCCCATCGCCGCGCCACCGGATAGCCGCAAGAGCACGATCCGATCATGCTGTCGCGAAATGCGGGCGCATTTCCGCGCCGCTTGCCGTAGTCTGGCGCGGTTCCCGCGGAACGGCAGCGCGCCATGGAGCCCTTGTTCCCGATCGATCTCGCCCAGTGGACCGGACCCGTGGAGGCGGAGCTCGGCTCCGCTTCCATCGACGCGCTGGAGAGCGGGCGCATCCTCTACCTGCCGCGCCTCGCCTTTCCCATGAGTGAAGCCGAGACGCAGCTCCTCGACCCGCGCGTGTCGGACGGCAAGGCGAAGAACGTCACCTGGTTCCCCGACCGGGAGGTCCTGAAGGGCGCGGCCGCGGGGGCCGATGCGGCAGCCCTTCGGCGGCTCCTCGCCCGCTATGCCGCGATGGCCCGGCGCCTCGTCGAGATGCTGTCCCCCGACTATGCGGGGGCCCTCGTCTGGGGACCGACGACGCTGCGCCCGGTGGAGATCGCCGGCCGCGCGGCGCCGTCCTGGCGGCGCGACGACACCCGCCTTCACACCGACGCCTTTCCGTCACGCCCGACCGGCGGCGCGCGGATCCTGCGCGTCTTCAGCAATGTCGATCCGGCGGGCACGCCCCGCGTCTGGCGCGTCGGTGGCCGGTTCGAGGACTTCGCCGCGCCGAGGGTCGCCCGGCTTCGCGATCTCCTGCCGGGCGAGGCCGCGATCCTGGCAGCACTCGGCATCACCGGCGGGCGCCGCAGCCTCTACGACAAGCTGATGCTGCAGCTGCACGACCGGATGAAGTCGGACGAAGCGTATCAGCGCGACGGCATCGCCGCGGAGATCGCCTTTCCCGCGGCGTCCAGCTGGATCGTGTTCACCGACCAGGTGCCGCATGCCGCCATCGCCGGGCGCAACGCGCTGGAGCAGACCTTCCTCTTGCCGGCGGCCGTGCAGCGGCATCCGGACCGGGCGCCGCTCAGCGTGCTCGAGCGCCTGCGCGGACGGCCGCTCGCGCCGTGACCTCTCCTCGAGCAGAGCCGGCAGGCGTGGTGGTCGCGCCGCTCGCCGACCACGTCGAGCACCTGCCGCTGCTCGCCGACTGGAATTTCCGGTTCTGGGGCCGTGTGACCGGACGGTCGCGGGAGGGCTATGTCGCGCGGCTCTCCGGCTATCTTCAGCGCGACCGCCTGCCGATCGCGCTGATCGCGCTTGCCGACGGCGCGCCGGCCGGGACCGCCTGCATCAACTTCGACGACATGTCGGAGCGACCCGACCTCGCCCCCTGGCTCGCCAATCTCTACGTGGAGTCCGCCTTCCGCGGGCGCGGCATCGGCAGCGCCCTGGTGCGGGCGGCGGAGAATGCGGCGCGGCACGCCGGCCATGACCGCCTCTATCTCTACACGCCCGATCAGGAGCGGCTCTATGCCAGGCTCGGCTGGCAGGTGACGGCGCGCTGTCCGCAGGACGGCGAATCCGTCGTGGTCATGGTGAAGGACCTGTGATGCCGATCGGGACGCGGGCCGGACGGCCGCGCGCGATTGTGGCGGGCCGCCGCTTCCTCTAGTCTCTTTGCCGCGCGCGCAGGATCGTGGTTCGGAGCCGCGCGCCAGAAGGCGGACACAAGACGCCGCCGGAACACGAAAGGGGGGCGCGTGAAACCGGCATCCGGGAGGGGGCGCCGTCGTCTGCGGGACGCAGCGCGGATGGCGACCTGCATCGTGTTCGGCCTCGCTGCGGGTATCCTCGCCCGACCGGTCGCGGCTGCGCTGGACGCGGTCGAGGAGCTGCGGACCCTGTCGCTGGAGGACCTGGCGCGGCTCGACATCACCTCCGTCTTCAAGCGGCCGGAGCCGCTCAACCAGGCGCCCGCCGCCGTCTACGTCATCACCGGCGAGGAGATCCGCCGATCGGGCGCCACCAGTCTTCCCGAGGCGCTGCGGCTGGCGCCCAACCTGCACGTCGCCAGGGTGAGCTCACGCAGCTACGCCATCTCGGCGCGCGGCTTCAACAGCTTCGAGGCGGCCAACAAGCTGCTGGTGATGATCGACGGCCGCAGCATCTACACCGCGGTGCATGGCGGCGTGTTCTGGGAGGACCACGACGTGATGCTCGACGACGTCGAGCGCATCGAGGTGGTGAGCGGCCCCGGCGGCACGCTGTGGGGCGCCAACGCCTTCAACGGCGTGATCAACATCATCACCAAGTCCGCCCACGACACCCAGCGCGGGCTCGCCACGCTGCAGCTCGGCACGCTCGATCAGAACGTCGCCCTGCGCTACGGCGGCATGCTCGACGAGAACACCGCGCTGCGGGTCTACGGCCAGGGCTTCGACCGCGGCGACTTGGAGCGGCCCGACGGCAGCGACGCCGCCGCCGGCTGGGACCGCCTGCAGGGCGGCTTCCGCGTCGACAGGCCCGGCGCCGGCGAAGGCGTCACCGTGCAGGGCGACCTGTTCGACAGCAGCGGCGAGGAGGACGACTGGTCGGGCGGCAATCTCCGGGCGCGCTGGACCCGGCGGTTCGAGGACGGGTCGGGCCTGCAGCTGCAGGCCTATTACGATCGCCTGCGCCGTTCCCTGCCCGGCCTCGACGAAAAGGTCGACGCCGGGGACATCTCGGCGCAACACGACTTCACCCTCGGCGAACGGCACGGCATCGTTTGGGGCGGCGGCTACCGCTTCACGGAGGACACGTTCGACACCGGCCCGTCGATCATCACGGTGAAGCCGGTGACGCGCGACGTGCACGTCGCCAACCTGTTCGTACAGGACAGCATCGCGCTCGCGTCCGACCTCACCTTGATCGCGGGCACGAAGCTGGAATGGAACAGCTTCACCGATCTCGAGATCCTGCCGAGCGTGCGCCTGGCCTGGCAGGTCTCGCCGGACATGCTGCTGTGGACGGCCGTGTCGCGCGCCGTGCGCACGCCCACCCGCATCGACCACGATCTGCAATCGCCGGGCCTCATCGACCCGGCGGTGGATTTCCGGTCGGAGGAGGTGATCGCCTACGAGATCGGCTATCGCGGCCAGCCGACCGCCGACACCACCCTGTCCGTCTCGCTCTACTACAACGACTACGACGACCTGCGCGCGCTGTCGATCTCGCCCGACACCGGCCTGCTGATCTTCGGCAACAAGATGCACGGCCACGGCTACGGTCTGGAGGCCTGGGGCGACTGGCAGGCGGCGCCGTGGTGGCGGCTCGGCGCCGGGGTCAACCTTATGGAGAAGGATTTGGAGCTGGAGCCGGGCGCCGTCGACCTCGCCCTCGACCAGCACCAGGGCAACGACCCGGAGTACCAGCTCTTCCTGCGCTCGCAGATGGACCTGACGGACGACGTCGAGCTCAATGTCGGGCTGCGCGCCATCGACGACCTGCCGCAGCCCGACGTGCCGGGATACGTGGAGCTCGACGCGCGTCTGGGCTGGCATGTCACCGACCGGCTGGAGCTCTCCGTGGCCGGGCTCAATCTGCTGCACGACCGGCACCCCGAGACGGGCCACCCCGCGGCCCGGACAGAGGTGCCGCGCAGCGTCTATGTCGGCGCGCGCTGGAGGTTCTGACGGTGCCGGGCCGCCCGTCAGCGGCACGACAGCGATGGTCCCGCCTGGGCGCGACGACCGCGCTGCTGCTGCTCTGGCCGATCCACATGGCGGCGGCGCAGGACGGCGCCCTGGTCGAGTACGCGGTCAAGGCCGCCTATCTCTACAAGTTCGCCCCCTTCGTGGAATGGCCGCCGGGCGCCTTCGACGGAGCGTCCGGCGCGGTCAATCTCTGCGTCGTGGGGTTCGACCCCTTCGGCCCGATTCTCGACGAGACGGTCGAGGGGCAGACGATCGGCGGCCGTCCGATCGCCCTGCGCCGGCTGCCCACAGTCGACGCCGACGCCGGCTGCCACATCCTCTACGCTGGCGGCAGCCCGGCGCAGCCGATCCCTGGCATTCTCGATGCCGTGGCCGGCACGCCGGTGCTAACCTTCACCGATGCGACGCTCACCCCGGATGACAAGGGCATCGTGCATTTCGTCGTCCAAGAGAATCGGGTCCGGTTCGAGATCGACGACCAGGCTGCGGCGGAGAACGGGCTGCTGATCAGCGCGAAAGTGCTGAGCCTGGCGCTCTCCGTCAGGCCTCGGTCCTAGGAGCCGCCGTCGCATGGCTCATCGCCCGGACATGTCGAAGTTCTGGCGGCTGACGCCGGTCTTCGCGCTCGTCACCGCGCTGGCGCTGCTGAGCGCGGGAATCCTGATGCTGCTCTACAGCGAGCGGTCCTTCCGCGAGCAGAAGCAGGACGAGCTCGCCGGTCAGGCGCAGATCCTGGCGTCCTCGGTCACCGCCGCCCTCGCCTTCAACGACCCGGGAACCGCCCAGGAATACGTGAACGCCCAGGCCGCCAATCCCGAGGTGCGCGCGGCCGCCGTCTACGACGCCGCCGGCGCGCCGTTCGCCAGCTTCTCCCGTCCGGACGCCAGGCCGATCCCCGAGACGGTGCCGATCGCGCCCGGCTACGAGGAGCCGGAACGGCTGGTCGTCGTGGTGCCGGTGATGCAGGGCGAGACCGTCCTGGGCTTCGCCTATGTCCGCAGCGCCATCGATCCGATCTCGAGCCGCCTGCTGCGCTATGGCGGCATCGCGCTCCTCGTCGTCATGGCCTCGCTCGTCGTCGGCGTGCTGGGCGCCGCGCAGGCGGCGCTGTCGCGCGCCAATCGCGAGCTCGAGAGCCGCGCGGCCGAGCTCGCCGCCGCGAATGCCGAGCTGCGCGCGCAGATCGCGCAGCGCGAGCTGGCCGAGGAAGCGCTGCGGCAGAGCCAGAAGATGGAGGCGATGGGCCAGCTCACCGGCGGCATCGCCCATGACTTCAACAACCTGCTCCAGGTCATCACCGCCAATCTGGGGCTCATCGCCGAGGACGTCCGGAGCAACCAGCGCGCCGAGCGGCGGCTGCGCAACGCCCTCGCCGGGGCCGAGCGCGCGGCGCGCCTCACCCGCCAGCTCCTCGCCTTCGCCCGGCGCCAGCCGCTCGAGCCGAAGGTCGTGAATCTCGGCCGGCTCATGGCCGATACGTCGGAGCTGCTGCGCCGCACGCTCGGCGAGACCGTCAACGTGGAATGCGTGATCTCGGGCGGGCTGTGGAACACGTTCACCGACGTGACCCAGCTCGAGAACGCGATCCTCAATCTGGCCCTCAACTCGCGCGACGCCATGCCGGACGGCGGCAAGCTGACCCTCGAGATCGCCAACGCCCATCTCGACGACGCCTATGCCGCGCGGTTCCGCGAGGTAGAGCCCGGGCAGTACGTGATGATCACGGTGACCGACAGCGGCACCGGGGTGACGGCGGAGGAGATCGAGCACGCCTTCGAGCCGTTCTACACGACGAAGCCGGAAGGACAGGGCACCGGCCTCGGCCTCAGCCAGGTCTACGGCTTCGTCAAGCAGACCGGCGGCCATGTCCGGATCTACAGCGAGCTCGGCCACGGCACCAGCGTACGGATCTACCTGCCGCGCAGCCGCCACGCGGAGGAACCGGTGAGCGCGCCCATGGCCGGGACGGCCGCCGGGAACGGCGAATGCGTGCTGGTGGTCGAGGACGACGAATCGGTGCGCGACGCCGCGGTCGACATGCTGAACGAGCTGGGCTACCGGGTGCTGTCGGCGCAGGACGGCGAGCGCGGGCTCGAGATCCTGCGCGGCGGAACGGCCGTCGACCTGCTCTTCACCGACGTGGTGATGCCGGGGCCGGTGACCAGCCGCGAGCTGGCGCGGCAGGCGGTCGCCCTGCAGCCCGGCATCGCCGTTCTCTTCACCTCGGGCTACAGCGAGAACGCCATCATCCATCACGGCCGGGTGGACGACGGCGTGCATCTCCTGAGCAAGCCCTATGGCAAGGAGGAGCTCGCCCGCAAGATCCGCGCGGTGCTCGCCGCCCGTGGCCAGCCCCCGGCTCCCGCCGCGGCCCCGGCCTCCTCCCGCCTGCGCGTCCTCCTGGTGGAGGTCGAGGTGCTGGTGCGCATGTCGACCGTCGACATGATCGAGGCGCTGGGGCACGAAGTTCTGGAGGCGGCGGATGCCGGCGCGGCGCTGCGGCTCGCCGATACGGTGGACGGCATCGACGTGCTGTTCACCGATGTCGGCCTGCCCGATATGAGGGGAACCGAGCTCGCCGCCGAGCTGCGGCGCCGCCACGCAGGCGTCAGGGTCATCCTCGCGACCGGCTATGCCGAGCCCGACGAGGCGGAGAGCGCCGGCGCCATCCACCTGGGCAAGCCGTACCAGGCCGAGGACATCGAGAAGGCCTTCGCCCGGATCGCAGACGGCAGGTAGCCGCTCCGCGGGCGGCGGCATCCGCCCGCGGAGACCGGCACGGCGCTACAGCGCCTTCAGGATCGATTCGGCGCTGGAGACCTCGAACGCGCCGGGCGCCTCGATGTTCAGCGTCTTCACCACCCCGTCCTCGACCACCATGGCGTAGCGCTGCGAACGCAGCCCCATGCCGTAGCCCGTGCCGTCCATGGTGAGGCCGACCGCCTTGGAGAACTCCGCGTTTCCGTCGGCCAGCATCATCACCTTGCCGTCGACCTTCTGATCCTTGCTCCAGGCGTTCATCACGAAGGCGTCGTTCACCGACAGGCAGGCGATCGCGTCGACCCCTTTCTCCTTCAGCTTGTCGGCGCTCTGCACGAAGCCGGGCAGATGCTTCGCGGAGCAGGTCGGCGTGAAGGCGCCGGGAAGCGCGAACAGCACCACCTTCTTGCCCTTGAACAGCTCGTCGGTGCTGATGGCCTGCATGTTGCCGCCCTCGTCCATGTATTTGAGGGTGACCGAGGGAATCTTGTCGCCAACCTTGAGGGTCATGTCCGCTCCTTTCGACTGAGGATTGGAGGATCGGGAAGGAAGATCGCCGATTATGCCGTCGCGCCCGGCGGCGGTCCAAGCCGGCATCACCATGGCGGGGGCCGCCCGCGCTTTCCACCCGCGTCCGGTGGGGTCACTCCGCCGCGGCGCGCCCCGCCCCGCCCGCCGCCCGGTCGAGCGCGCCCAGGACCTCGGCCTTGGACAGGAGCTCCGGCAGCGCGATCCCCGTCGGCGCGCCGGGTCCGTACACGGCGTTGAACGGGATGCCGTAGCGGCCGAACGACGCCAGGTAGCGGGCGATCGCCTCGTCCGGGCGCGTCCAGTCCGCGCGCATGGCGACGACGCCGGGCTCCGCGAGCCGCGCCGCGACCTCGGCCGTGTCCAGCACCAGCTTCTTGTTGACCTGGCAGGTGATGCACCAGTCGGCGGTCACGTCGACCACCACCACCTTGCCGTCCTGCACCAGCCCGGCGATCTCGGCCGCGTCGAAGCCCTGCCAGAGGCCGGCGGCCGCCGGGGCCGCATCGGCGGGTTCCCTGCCGGCCGGCGCCGCAGCCAGCAACAGCAGCGCCAGGGCGGAGACCCCGACCGCCGCCCAGGCCGGCCGGTCGACCGTGCCCGGCAGGCGGCGGCGCAGCCACAGCGCGCCGGCGATGGCGACCAGCAGCAGCGCGGCCAGCACGACCGTCCAGAGATCGATCTGGGCGGCGAGCACCGTCAGCAGCCAGACGGCGGTGCCGGCCAGGGCGAAGCCCAGCGCCATGCGCAGCCGGATCATCCACCGCCCGGGACGGGGCAGCCGGGTGGCGAGCGCCGGAACCGCCGCGACGAGCAGATAGGGCAGCGCCAGGCCAACGCCCAGCATCGCGAAGACGGCGAACAGCTCCGCGGTGGTGCCGGTCAGGGCGAAGCCCACGGCCGTGCCGAGGAACGGCGCCGAGCAGGGCGTGGCGAGGAGGGTGGCGAAGGCGCCGGTGGCGAAATGGCCGCCGAGCCCCCGCGCGTGGCCGTGCCGGACCGCCAGATCGCCAAGCCAGCCCGGCAGCGGGATCTCGAACCAGCCCCACATGTTGCAGGCGAACAGGGTGAGCAGCAGCAGCATCGCCGCCAGGAACAGCGGCTGCTGGAACTGGATGCCCCAGCCGACCGCGTGGCCGGCCGCCTGCAGCCCGGCGAGGGCCGCGGCGATCGCCAGGAACGCGGCGACGACGCCCGCGGCCGAAGCGAGGAAGGAGGCGCGGACGGCCCGCGCCTCGCCGCCGCCATGGCCGACCAGGCCGAGCAGCTTCAGCGACAGCACCGGCAGGACGCAGGGCATGAGGTTCAGGATCAGCCCGCCGAGCAACGCCAGGACCAGGATCGAGAGCATGCCGCGACCGCCGTCGCCGGCCGGCTCGGGCACGACGGTCTGCTCCAATCCCCGACGTCCGACCTCCGCCTCGTCGACCAGCGTCAGGGTGAGCCGGCTTTCCGCCAGGGCGGGCGCCTCGGGCCCGGCGGCGACCGGCACAGTCAGCCGGGCCAGCCGGTCGCCGTCCGACAGCCTGACCGTCGGCGCGCCGAAATGGAGCCCGGCGGGGCCCTCCACGATGAGATCGGGCGACCGGAACGAAATCTCGGAACGCGCCGTTACTTCGAGCGTGGGTTGCGCCGCACGGCCGCCGATCGCCACGGCTTCGAGGCTCAGCCCATGGGCGGCATCCCTGGCCGGAACCTGCACGGCGAAGCGGTCGATGGCCTGGAGGTCCCCGGTCGGCAGCGCCGGACCGGCCGGAATGTCGAGCGTCAGCCCGGCCTCGCCGGGAATGCAGACCTCGTTGCAGACGAGGTACTGGACCCGCGCCCGGAGATGCACCGGCTCGCCGGTGCGCTCGGGGCGCAGCGTGATCGGAAACACCACCTGCTCGGCATAGCCGAAGGTGTCGAGCCCGAAGAGGGTGAAGCGATGCGGCGCAGGCCAGGCGAGATCGGCCGCCGACAGGTTTCGCGAGCCGGCCCAGTCGATGGTGACCGGATAGCCGGCATCGCCGGGCGAGCGCCAATAGGTCTTCCATCCCGGCGCCAGATCGATCTGCAGCCCGGCGGGGATCTCCGCGAGCTCGCCTGCGCCCGTGACGGCAGAAAGGAGCCGAAGCTCCGTCTCGTCGGCGATCTGCCCGGGCGCGGCGACCGCCCCATCCGGCAGGGTCACGCCGGCCGGGAGCTCCAGCTCGGCACGGGCCGTGCCTCCCGCGCCCCAGAGCAGGAGCAAGGCGGCGAGGCAGAGGCGGAGGTGGCGGACGGCCGCGGCGAGGCCTTCGGATCGGTTCGGCATCAGCCCATTATAGCGAGGACGGGAGACGGCGCGTTCACTCACGAATCCGTGTATAATCAATGAGGTCGCCGAGCGGTCTTGCATCGTGACGCACCCGGACCCAGTTCAGTGATGATGCACGCCATTTCGACGGACGGTTACCTTACGGGTCAATTGCTGGTTGCCATGCCGACCATGCGCGATCCGCGATTCACCCGGTCGGTCATCTATCTCTGCGCCCACAATGCCGAGGGCGCGATGGGGCTGGTCGTCAACCGGCTCGTCGGCTCCATCACCTTCCCCGATCTGCTGGAGCAGCTGGGCATCGAGCCGGGCGGCGAGAGCGGGCTGATCCGCGTCCATTTCGGCGGACCGGTGGAGGCGGAGCGCGGCTTCGTTCTGCATTCCACCGACTACGTGCAGAGCGGGACGATGATGGTCGACAGCGACGTGGCCCTCACGGGCACCATCGACATCCTGCGGGATATGGCGGGCGGGCACGGGCCGCGCAAGAGCCTGCTGGCGCTCGGCTATGCCGGCTGGGGGCCGGGCCAGCTCGACGCGGAGATCCAAGCCAATGGCTGGCTGTCGGTGCCCGCGGACGAGAGCCTCGTCTTCGACGACGGGCTCGACGACAAGTGGGAGCGCGCGATCGGCAAGATCGGCATCGACTTCAGCAAGCTGTCCGGCGACGCCGGCCACGCGTGAGCTTCCTCTCCGATTCCCATCATTGTCATCGCCGGACTTGATCCGGCGATCCATTCCGCGGCCGGCGCAGGCGGATAAATGGATGCGCGGGTCTGGGCCCGCGCATGACAAAGAATCAGGGCGGGTCGATCGGCAGCCACACCCCTCATCCCTTCCGCCACGGATCGTCGCGCAGCAGCGCGTAGACCACGTGGTCCTGCCAGCTGCCGTTGATCCGCAGATAGCGCCGCGCCAAGCCTTCCTCCTGGAATCCCATCTTCTCCAACAGAGTGCGGCTCGCCGTGTTGTGCGGCAGGCAGGCCGCCTCCACCCGGTGCAGGCCGAGCCGGTCGAAGGCGAAGGGCAGCAGGCATTGCAGCGCCGCCGTCATGTAGCCCTGGTTGGCGTAGGGTCCGCCGATCCAGTAGCCGAGACTCGCCGCCTGGGCGATGCCGCGGCGGACGTTGCTGAGCGTCACGCCGCCGACCAGCTTGTCGTCCTCCCGGCGGAAGATCAGGAAGCTGTATCCGCTGTCCTCGTGCCATTCCAGCGCGATGTGCCGCTGGCGGCGGCGAAACGCCGCACGGCTTAAGGCGTCCGCCGGCCAGGTCGGCTCCCATGGGACGAGGAAGCCGCGGCTCTGCTCGCGCAGCGCCGCCCAGCTGCGCCAGTCGCGATTGCGCGGCGGGCGCAGATAGACCCGCCCGCCCTCCAGCACGCGGCCGCGCGGCAGATAGAACCGGCCGAAGCCGAAGGCGATCATGCGGCGCTCTCGACGGCCGCGCGCCGCAGCGTCATTGCCGCAGTCTCATGGCAGCCGTCTCATTGCAGCCGCTGCGCGATCCTCTCGAGCGGCTCCAGCCGCCCGAGGGGCCCGACCGCGGCAAGCGTGGGCAGGCTGCCGAGGATCCGGCGGGCGACCCGCGCCACTTCCTCCGTGCCGACCGCGTCGATCTTGCCGACGGTCTCTTCCGGGGGAACGGGCCTGCCGTACACGATGAGCTGCTGCGCCAGCTGCTCGCAGCGCGATCCCGTGCTCTCGCGCGCCATCAGGATGCCGGCCTTGAGCTGAGCGCGCGCCCGGGCGACCTCCTGCGGCTCGATCGTGCCGGCTGCCTTGGCGAGCTCGTCGCAGACCACCGGCACCAGCTCGGCCACCTCGCTCTCGCCGGTCCCGGCATAGATGCCGAACAGGCCGCCATCGGTGTAGCTCGAGGAGAAGCTGTAGATGCTGTAGACGAGGCCGCGCTTTTCCCGCACCTCCTGGAACAGCCGCGAGGACATGCCGCCGCCGATCAGCGTCGAGTAGACGGACGCGGCGTGATAGTCGGGATCGCCGTAGGCGATCCCGTCGAAGCCGAGCACCACGTGGACCTGCTCGAGATCGCGGTCCTCGCGATGCTCCCCGCCGAGATAGGCGGCGGGCACGGCCTGCCCGCCGTCGCTTTCGGGCAGGCTGTCGAAGGCGGCCGCGAGCTCCACCAGCCGGTCGTGGTCGATGCGTCCGGCCGCCGCGAGGATCAGGCGCCGGGGCGCGTAATGGCGCCGCATGTAGCCCCCGATCGCGTCCCGCGACAGGCTGCGCACGATCTCGGCGCGGCCGAGGATCGGCCAGCCCATCGGCTGGCCGGGATAGGCCGCCTCCTGGAACAGGTCGAAGATGATGTCGTCGGGCGTGTCCTCGGCCTGGCCGATCTCCTGCAGCACGACGGCGCGCTCGCGGGCGAGCTCCTCCGGGTCGAAGATCGAGTGCTGCAGGATGTCGGCGATGATGTCGACGGCGAGCGGCACGTCCTCGGCCAGGACCTTGGCGTAGAAGGCGGTCTGCTCGCGCGAGGTGTAGGCGTTGAGATGCCCGCCCACCGCCTCGATCTCCTCGGCGATGGCGCGGGCGCTCCGCCGCTCCGTCCCCTTGAAGGCCATGTGCTCCAGGAGATGCGCGACGCCGTTCACCTCCACCGTCTCGTTGCGCGCGCCGACGGCGGCCCAGACGCCGAGCGAGGCGGTCTCCACCCCCGGCATCGCATCGGTCGCCACGGTGAGGCCGTTCGGCAGCCGCGTCACCCGCACGCCGGGGGCGCCGCGCGCCGCCTGTCCGTTCGTGCCGGTCATGCCGCGCGCCCCGCCGCGTTGCGGCCCCGGATGTAGGACTGCACCGCCTTCAGGTCGTTGGGCAGCACCTCGACGCGCTCCGGCATCTCCATGAGCCCGGCGAGGCGGGGCGGCAGGGCGGGACGGATCCCGGTGGCCTTCTCCACCGCGTCCGGGAACTTCGCGGGGTGCGCGGTCGCCAGGGCGACGATCGGCACGTCGCGATCGCGATGGCAGGCATGGGCGGCAGCGACGCCGATGGCGCTGTGCGGGTCGAGAAGCTCGCCGCTCTGCCGGTGCACCTCGGCGATGGCGTTGAGCGTCTCCGCGTCGTCGAGCCGGTAGCCGCGGAACAGCTCGCCGGCGGCGCGCCAGCGCGCCTCCCCCACGTTGAGCTGCCCGTTGCGGCGGAAGCTCGCCATGGCGCGGGCGAGCGCCGGCCCCTCGCGGTCGTAGAGCTCGAAGAGCAGGCGTTCGAAGTTGGACGAGACCTGGATGTCCATGCTGGGCGACAGCGTCGGATGCACCTCGCCGATGGTCATCTGGCCGCTCTCGAAGAAGCGGGTCAGGATGTCGTTGCGGTTGGAGCCGACGACGAATCCGGCGACCGGCAGGCCGATGCGGCGCGCGACATAGCCGGCATAGACATTGCCGAAATTGCCGGTCGGCACGGCGAAGGCGACGCGCCGGTCGGGGGCGCCGAGCGCCACGGCCGCGGCGACGTAATAGACCACCTGGGCCATGATCCGCGCCCAGTTGATCGAGTTCACCGCGGAGAGACGCATCTCGTCGCGGAACGCCTCGTCGTTGAACATCGCCTTCACCAGGTCCTGGCAGTCGTCGAAGGTGCCCTCGACGGCGATGTTGTGGACGTTGGGCGACGCGACCGTGGTCATCTGGCGGCGCTGCACCTCGGACACCCGCCCGAACGGATGCAGGATGAAGATGTCGATCGACTCGCGGTCGCGGCAGGCCTCGATGGCCGCCGAGCCGGTGTCGCCCGAGGTCGCGCCGACGATGGTCACCCGCTGGCCGCGCTGGCGCAGCACGTGATCGTAGAGCCGGCCCAGGAGCTGCAGCGCCACGTCCTTGAAGGCGAGGGTCGGGCCGTGGAACAGCTCCTGGAGCCAGGTGCGCTCGTCGAGCTGCTTCAGCGGCGCCACCGCCACGTGGCCGAACTCGGCATAGGCCTCGCTGACCAGCCGGGCGAAGTCCCGCTCCGCGATCGCACCGCCCAGGAAGGGCAGCATGACGCGGGTCGCCAGCGTCGCATAGTCGAGCCCGGCCAGGGAGCGCAGCTCGGCGGGGCCCAGGACCGGCCAGGTTTCGGGCACGTAGAGCCCGCCGTCGCGGGCCAGGCCGGCGAGCAGGACCTCGTCGAAGGCGAGCGCCGGCGCGGCGCCCCGGGTGCTCACGTAGCGCAAGGGACTGGGCTTTCCTTACCGGGTCGGAGACGGCGCTAACCTAGCCAGCCTGTCACACCCCGGCAAGCCCGGCGGGTCGCGGACTATGCCAGATACCGCGCCTCCAGGTGCCGCCTGAACACGGCCGCGTCGAGCGGCCGCCCGGTGGCGCGGGCGACCAGCTCCGGCGTCGGCAGGGACGAGGCCAGGGCGTGGACGTTCGGCCGCAGCCACGCCATGAGCGGCCGGAAATCGCCTTCGGCGAGAGCATCCGGGATGCCGGGCTCGGCCTCCACGGCGGCGGCGAAGAGCTGGGCCGCCGTCATGGCGCCCAGCGTGTAGGTCGGGAAATAGCCCCAGGCGCCGTCGTACCAGTGGATGTCCTGCAGGCAGCCTTCGCGGTCCGAAGGCGGCACGATGCCGAGCATCTTCTTCATGCCCTCGTTCCAGGCGCCCGGCAGGTCGGCGAGCTGCAGGTCGCCGGCGACCATGGCCTTCTCCAGCCGGTAGCGCAGGATGACGTGGGCGGGGTAGGTCACCTCGTCCGCGTCGACCCGGATGAAGTCCGGCTTCACGCGGATGCCGAGGCGGTAGAGATTCTCCGCCTCCCAGTCCGGACCCGACCCGCCGAGGGTCTTGCGGGCGAGCGGCGCCAGGAACAAGACGAAATGACGGCTGCGGCAGGCCTGCATCTCGATGAGCAGCGACTGGCTCTCATGCGCGCTCATGCCGCGCGCCTGGCCGACCGGCTGGAAACGCCATGGTTCCGGCAGGCCCATCTCGTACATGGCGTGGCCGGTTTCGTGCAGCACGCCCATGATGGCCGAGGCGAACTCCGCCTCGTCGTAGCGCGTGGTGATGCGCACGTCGCCCGGGCTGCCGCCGCAGAACGGGTGATGCGACGTGTCGAGCCGGCCATGCTCGAAATCGAAGCCCACCGCCTCCATCAGCCTTCGCGCCAGCGCCGCCTGCTTCTCCACTGGGAACGGTCCCGCCGGCGCGCGCGGCGCGGGGCTCGTCGCCTGATGCTCCAGCACGCGGGCGAGGAAGCCCGGCAGGAACGCCGCGAGATCGTCGAAGACCGGATCGATCTCGGCCGCCCGCCCGCCCGGCTCGTACTCGTCGAGCAGCGCGTCGTAAGGCGCGAGTCCGAGCTTCGATGCCTTGGCCGCCGCCTGCTCGCGCACCAGGCCGAGCACCTCGGTCAAAGCCGGCAGGATCGAAGCGTAGTCGCCGGCGGCCCGCGCCCTGCGCCACTGCGCCTCGCATCTGGCGCAGGCCTTGGTCAGCGCCTCGACGAGCCGGGCGTCGACCGCGGTCGCATGCGTCCATTGCCGGCGCATCTCGGCGAGATTGGCGCGTTGCCAGCCGTCGAGCGCCGCCGTCTCCCCTTCCGCCTGCGCCAGCAGATCGGCGAGGCGCGGATCGGCCAGGACCTCGTGGCAGGTGACGTTCACCGCCGCGAGCTGCTCTGCCCGGTCCGCGGCGCCGCCCGCGGGCATCATCGCCGCCATGTCCCAATGCAGCACGCCCGCCGCCCCGCGCAGCGCATAGAGGCGATGGAAGCGGGCTTCGAGCTCCTGATAGGCGGCCATGGAGACCTCGTGGGTTGAGCGTGTTGGCACCGGAAGGTGGTCTTCCCGGCGATGACAGTCGAGTGGGGCGCGCGGCGATGACACCGGGGAGTAACGCGTCAGACGGACCCGGTGCCGTGAGGCCGCCTCATGCTTCGACGAGCTCAGCATGAGGCTCTCCCGTGCATGCCATACATGCCATCCTCGTCCTGAGCCCGTCGAAGGACGAGGGTCGCGCCGTCATCCGGCCGGCCGATCCTGCGGCGTCTTCGGCTGCCGGTGATAGATTACGTAGATCACCGCCAGGATCACCGCCAGCGCGTACCAGGTGAGGGCGTATTGCAGATGGTCGTTCGGCAGGTTGACCCGCGTCTGCCCGCCGATCGGGAAGCCGCCCGGTATCTCCGCCGCGGCGGCCTCCACATAGACCGGCACCGCCTCCCCCGCCACGCCGGCATGCGCCGCCATGGCCGGAAGGTCGACCCAGAACCAGATGTTGTCCTCCGGCTGGTTGTCGGGCTGGAGCCAGGACTTCTCCGGCCGCGGCACGCGCACCACGCCTTCAAGCGTCACCTCGCCCGCGACCTGGCCCTCGGGCCGGTCCGACGGCGCCTTGCGCTCCTGCGGCACCCAGCCGCGGTCGACCAGCACGACGCCGCCCTCCGCCAGGCGGAAGGGGGTCATGACGTGATAGCCGGGATTGCCGTTCATCGAGCGCGCGGCGAGATACATCTCGGCGTCGTGCAGGAAAGTGCCGGCCAGCCGCACGCGCCGGTACTGGATCGAGCCGAGCGTGCCGTCCGCCTCGAACAGCAATGCCGGGAGCGGCACGGGCTCCGCCGTCTGCCGCGACGTGATCTCCTCGATGAGATCGGTCTTCCATTGCAGCCGGTCGAGCTGCCAGGTGCCGAGGCCGAGCATGACGAGGACGGCGGGAATGGTGAAGACGGTCGGCCAGAGGCTCGGACGGAAACGCATGACGTGCCGCTTCCTGGATCGGGAGGAGG
>DAIMFL010000052.1:0-20793 GCA_036724615.1 Alphaproteobacteria bacterium
CGCTCCGGGCCGCGGCCGCGGCGCTTCGCGCCGACCGCGCGGCGATCCTCGAGGCCAATGCGCGCGACCTGGCGGCGGCGGAGCGGCGCGGCCCGGGCGGGGCGCTGCGCGACCGCCTGAAGCTCGACGCGAAGCGTGTCGACGCCATAGCCAGGGGACTCGAGGAGGTGGCCGCCCAGCCCGATCCGGTGGGCAGCGTGCTCGCCGAATGGACCCGGCCGAACGGGCTTCGCATCCGCCGCATCCGCGTGCCGCTCGGCGTGGTCGGCATCATCTACGAATCCCGGCCGAACGTGACGGCGGATGCCGGCAGCCTCTGCCTCAAGGCCGGCAACGCGGCGATCCTGCGCGGCGGGTCGGAGAGCTTCCATTCGTCGCGCGCGATCCACGCCTGCCTCGCGCGCGGCCTGGCCGCCGCCGATCTTCCCGCTTCCGCCATCCAGCTCGTGCCGACCACCGATCGCGCGGCGGTGGGCGAGCTGCTGCGGCTCAACGCGTTCGTGGACGTGATCGTGCCGCGCGGCGGGCGCAGCCTCATCGAGCGCGTGATGGACGAGAGCCGGATTCCCGTGCTCGCCCATCTCGACGGCAACTGTCACAGCTATGTGGACGGCGCGGCCGATCTCGCCATGGCGCGCAGCATCGTGCTGAACGCGAAGATGCGGCGCACCGGCATCTGCGGCGCGACCGAGACGCTGCTCGTCGACCGCGCCTGCGCCGGCACGCATCTCGTCCCCATAGTGGAGGATCTCGCCGCGGCCGGCTGCGAGATCCGCGGCTGCGCCGAGACGCGCGCGCTCTATCCCGCGGCGAAGCCGGCGGCGGAGGCCGACTGGAACACCGAGTATCTCGACGCGATCATCGCGGTCCGGATCGTCGACGGGATCGACGGCGCCATCGCCCATGTGAACCGGCACGGCTCGCACCACACCGACGCGATCATCACCGCTGACCAGGCCGCGGCCGCGCGCTTCCTCGCCGAGGTCGATTCCGGCATCGTGCTGCACAACGCCTCGACGCAGTTCGCCGATGGCGGCGAGTTCGGCATGGGCGCCGAGATCGGCATCGCCACCGGCAAGCTCCACGCCCGCGGCCCCGTAGGCGCCGAGCAGCTCACCAGCTACAAGTACCAGGTGCTGGGCAGCGGCCAGACCCGGCCGTAGCGGCCCAGAACCCATGCGCACCGCCTCACGCGAAACGGCTTCCCTCCCCCCTTGCGGGGGAGGGTCAGGGAGGGGGGTGCCGCCAACTCGATCCGAGCAGCGACAAGCGCCCCCTCCCCCTGCCCCCTCCCGCGAGGGGAGGGGGTGGACAGCTCCCGGCCTCCGGCGCCGGGGGCGCCGGATCGGGCTGCTCGGCGGATCGTTCAACCCGGCCCACGAGGCGCATCGGGAGATCAGCCTGACCGCCCTCGCCCGGCTCGGGCTCGACGAGGTGTGGTGGCTGGTCAGCCCGCAGAACCCCCTGAAGCCGGTCGCCGGCATGGCGCCCCTTCCCCAGCGCCTGTCCGAAGCGCGGCGGGTGGCCCGCCATCCGCGCATCCGGGTCACCGGCATCGAGGCCCGGCTCGGCACGACCTACACGGCCGACACCATCGATGCGCTGAAGCGACGGTTTCCGGCCCTCAGCTTCGTCTGGCTGATGGGGGCGGACAACCTGATCCAGATCGATCGCTGGCAGGGCTGGCAAAGAATATTTCACGCCGTTCCCGTTGCGGTCTTTGCACGCCCCTCCTATTGTTTTAGGGCGTTGACCGCCAAGGCGGCGCAGCGTTTCGCCAGGAACCGGCTCCCGGAACATCAGGGACGGCTGCTGGCCCGGCGCCGGCCGCCGTCCTGGGTCTTCGTTCATGGCCGCCTCAACCCCATCTCGGCGAGCGCGATCCGCGCCCGGCGCGGGGCGGAGGAGACCGGGACGGCAAGGTTCGGGGCGGAAGCTCCCGGGGCGGTCGCGGCGGACGTGAAAGGTCGTGCAACGGCAGAAGGGTTACAGCCATAGCTCGCACATCCAAGACCGGCGCGCGCAGGGCGCCGGACGCAGCCGACGAGCTGCTGGGGCTGGTCAGTCAGTCCCTGGACGACGACAAGGCCGAAGACATCGTCGTCGTCGATCTCCACGGGAAATCCTCCATTGCCGACTACATGGTCATCGCCTCCGGGCGCTCGCAGCGTCAGGTCGCGTCCATGGCCGAGCATCTCGAGCAGAAGCTCAAGGCGGCCGGCGCCAAGCGCGTCGCCGTCGAGGGCGCGCGGGCCGGCGACTGGGTGCTGATCGACGGCGGGGACGTCATCGTCCACCTGTTCCGTCCGGAGATCCGGCGCTTCTACAATCTCGAGAAGATGTGGGGGATGGCCCTTCCCGAACCGGACCGGGCCGCAGCCGCCTTGGCCTGAGCCGCGCACATCGTTTGTGCCGCCGGAGCCTCGAGGGGTCGCTCGAGACAGAGGTAATCATTGCTTTCATCGCCGGGCGAAGACCCGGCGATCCATCTCGACATCACACGGGCGGATCAATGGATGCGCGGATCAAGTCCGCGCATGACAATCTTCCTATGGCGCGGAGCGGCGCGATCTGAACCTCACACCCCGCGTCGGCGGCGGCGCGCCGCGCGGTCGTCGCCGGCGGGCGATGCTGCCTCCTTCGGCGCCGGCAACGGCACGGCCTTGCGCAGATTGTCGTAGGGCGCCGTCTTGTGCGGGATCGCCATCGCGCCGACGAAATGCTCCTGGAAGCGCGGCTCGACGGCGGTCTCGACCTTCTCGATCTGCTTGACGACGCGGCTGATCTCGTCCCGTGCCGTGCGGTTCAGGAGCGCGATGCGCGCACCGGTCCCGGCGGCGTTGCCCGCCGAGGTCACCTTCGACAGGTCGCAGTCGGGAATCATGCCGAGGATCGTCGCATACTTGACGTCGATATGGCTGCCGAAGGCGCCGGCGAGGGTGATGCGGTCGGGCGTCTCCACCCCCAAGCGGTCCATGAGGAGCCGCGCCCCGGCATAGAGCGCCGCCTTGGCGAGCTGGATCGCCCGCACGTCGTTCTGCGTGATCTTGAGCGTGGGCTCGCCCTCGCGCAGCAGGTACGAGAAGGTCCGCCCCTCCTGCTGAATCCGGGCTGAGCGCGCGGCGAGCGCGCCGTCGATCACCCCGTCCTGGTTCAGGATGCCCGTGAGATACATCTCGGCCAGGGCCTCGATGATCCCGGAGCCGCAGATGCCGGTGACGCCGGTCTTCTTCGTCTCCTGCTCGAAGCCCGGCTCGTCCGACCACTTGTCGCTGCCGATCACCTTGTAGCGCGGCTCGAGCGTGTCCGGATCGATCCTGAGGCGCTCGATGGCGCCGGGCGCCGCGCGTTGGCCGCAGGAGATCTGCGCGCCCTCGAAGGCGGGGCCGGTCGGGCTCGAGGCGGCGAGCAGGCGGTGGCGGTTGCCGAGCACGATCTCGGCGTTGGTGCCGACATCGACCAGCAGCGTCATCTCGTCCGCGGTCTGCGGCGATTCCGACAGCACCACGCCGGCGGTGTCGGCGCCCACATGGCCGGCGATGCAGGGCAGCACGAAGATGCGGGCGTTCGGGTGGATCTTCAGGTCGATCTCGCTCGCCCACAGCGTGACCGCGCCGTCGGTCGCCAGCGCGAAAGGCGCGCCGCCGAGCTCGATCGGGTCGATGCCGAGCAGCAGGTGATGCATGATCGGATTGCCGACGAAGGTGACCTCCAGGATGTCCTGGACGCCGATCCCCGCCTCGGTCGCCACGGCCTGGCACAGGCCGTTGATGGCCTCGCGCACCGCGGCGGTCATCTCCTGGTCGCCGCCCGGGTTCATCATCACGTAGGACACGCGGCTCATCAGATCCTCGCCGAAGCGGATCTGCGGATTCATCAGGCCGGACGAGGCGACGACCTCGCCGGTGGCGAGATCGCACAGATGCCCGGCGATGGTGGTGGAGCCGATGTCGACCGCGAGCCCGTAGGCCTTGTCGTGGAAGCCGGGCCAGACCGCGGTGATCTGCTTGCCGAGATGCACCGCGACGGTGACCGTCCACTCGCCCTTGCGGAGCGCCTTCTGCAGCCCCTGGATGACGCGGAGGTCCGCATCGAGTCCGGTCAGGCCCCACTGCGCCTCCAGCGCCTGCAGCAGCCGCTGCAGGTCGCCGGAGGGATCGTGCATGTTGGGCTCGATCACCTCGACATAGTGCAGCCGGATCACGGGATCGATCTCGATCGCCCGCATCTCGGCGCGCTTGCGCACCACCTGCTTGTGGACCTGGCTGTCCGGCGGCACGTCGACGACGACGTCGCCGAGCAGACGCGTGGAGCAGGAGAGCCTGCGGCCTTCCTTCAGCCCCTTGCGCTCGGCATAGCGCGCCTCAACCGGGCCGAACTCGGAGAGATGCGCCTTGCTCGAGGTCACGCCGAGCTTCGCGTACTCGCCCTCCGGCACCTCGATCTGACAGCGGCCGCAGATGCCCCGACCGCCGCACACGGAATCGATGTCGACGCCGAGACTGCGCGCCGCCTGCAGGATCGGCGTCCCGATCGGAAAGCGCCCGCGCCGCCCCGACGGCATGAACACCACCAGCGCGTCGGTCTGCCCGTCAGCCACGATATCCTCCTGGGGTCACGCGGCAGAACGCGACCTGCCCGACCCTCACCCTCCCGCTGCTCGCGCAGCGGGCCCCTCCGTCTCCCGCTGGCGCGGGAGAGGGGATGTTACCGACCTCCCCTGCCCCCCTCTCCCCCCGTCGGGGGGAGAGGGTCGGGGTGAGGGGGGTATGCTCGGCGCCCGCCAGATGCATTGCGCTTCAAGAACTACTGATATGGGTTCACGCCTCTGCCGCAGCGCCCTCGCCGCCGCCGGCCGCGCGGCGGCGGCGATTCTCGCGGCCGCCGCGGCGGCCGGTCTCCTGGCCCTCGGCGGCGGGCTCGCGGAACTTCTGGATCCAGCGCATGCAGTTCGGGTCGCGGCCCATGGCGACGTCCGCGCCCATCACCGCCGTCATCTCCTCCGCATGCAGCGGATTGGTGATGGCCGAGGTCATGCCCGCGCCGATCGCCATCGAGATGAACGCCGCGTTCATGCCGTGGCGGTTCGGCAGGCCGAAGCTGAAGTTCGAGGCGCCGCAGGTCGTATTCACCTTGAGCTCTTCGCGCAGCCGGCGGATCAGGTGCATCACGGAGCGTCCGGCGGTGTTGAGAGCGCCGACCGGCATGACCAGCGGATCCACGACGACGTCCGCGTAGGGAATGCCGTAATCGGCGGCGCGATGGACGATCTTCTTCGCCACCTCGAACCTCACGTCGGGGTCCTCCGACACGCCGGTCTCGTCGTTGGAGATGGCGACGACCGCCGCGCCGTACTTCTTCACCAGCGGCAGGACGGATTCGAGGCGCTCCTCCTCGCCGGTCACCGAGTTCACCAGCGGCTTGCCCTTGTAGACGGCGAGACCGGACTCGAGCGCGGCGACGATCGAGGAATCGATCGCCAGCGGCAGGTCGGTCAGGGACTGCACCAGCTGCACCGCCTCGGCGAGGATCCGGGGCTCGTCGGCGAGCGGGATGCCGGCGTTGACGTCGAGCATGTGGGCGCCGGCGGCGACCTGCGCCAGGGTGTCGGCCTTCACCCGGCTGTAGTCGCCCGCCGCCATCTCGGCGGCGAGCAGCTTGCGCCCGGTCGGGTTGATCCGCTCGCCGATGATGACGAAGGGGCGCTCGAAGCCGATGACGACCTCCTTGGTCGCCGAGCTCACGACGGTATCAGTCATAGGGCTGCCTTTTCCTTTCCCACGCGCCGTCCCTGCGGTCGCGCCTGCCGGTCCTGCATGATTCCGGATGCGGTGATGATCTCGGAGACCAGCTCTTCCTGCCGATAGGCCATGACGTGCACGCCGGCCACGCCGGGGATGTCGCGGATCTCCTGGATCAGGTCGATGCAGAGCTGCTTGCCTTCGCGCTTCTGGTTCTCCGCCCCTTCGAGCCTGGCGATGACGTCGTCCGGAATGTGAATTCCCGGCACGTTGCCGCGCATCCAGCGCGCCCCCTTGGCCGAGGCCAGGGGACCGACGCCGACCAGGATGAAGCATTTTTCGTGGAGGCCCAGATCGCGCACGCGCGTCATGAACTCGCGCAGCCGCGGCACGTCGTAGCAGTACTGGGTCTGGATGAACTGGGCGCCGGCGGCGATCTTCTTGCCCATGTGGAGCGCCCGGTAGTCGTAGGGCGGCACGAACGGGTTCGCGGCCGCGCCGATGAAGACCTGCGGCGGCACGGTGATCTTGCGGCCGGACAGGAACCGCCTCTCGTCGCGCATGGTCCTGATCGTCTCCAGGAGCGACGTCGAATCGAGGTCGAACACGGGCTTCGCCCCCGGCTGGTCGCCGGCCTGCACCCCGTCGCCGGTGAGGCACAGGATGTTCTGCACCCCCATGGCCGCCGCGCCGAGCACGTCGCCCTGGATGGCGATGCGGTTCCGGTCGCGGCAGGAGATCTGCATCACCACCGCATAACCGGCCCGCGTGAGCAAGGAGCAAATACCGACGCTCGACATGTGGGTGTTGGCGCCGGAGGCGTCGGTGGCGTTGATCGCGTCGCAGACCTCGGACAGCACCAGCGCCCGCTCGTAGACCTCGCGCGGATCGGCGGAATCCGGCGGGTTGAGCTCCGCCGTGACCGCGAACCTGCCGGAGCGCAGCACCCGCTCCAGCCGGCCGCGGGAGGTGTGGCCGGGCAGCAGCGGCAGCGGCGCGCCGGGATCGAGGAGATGGTGCGGACTCATGCGGCGGGCTTCTTCTTCGCCGGCTCGGCCGCCGGCTCCGCGATCTCGCGCGTCCGCCTGAGCCAGGCCGAGCTTCCCTTCAGGCTGTGATCGACCGGCTTCTGACGGTCGAGGATCTTGTCGCCGCCCGCCATGCGCCGCGAGCCGTTCCAGGCCTGCACCCAGACGCATTTCATCTCCGGCTTCACCTCGCAATGGCCGTTGAGGCGGACGCCGCCGCAGGGTCCGTTGCGCAGGTTCTTCGGGCAGTTCATCGGGCAGGACATGCCGGAGGACGACAGCATGCATTGCCCGCACATCTGGCAGTCGAACAGCAGGCCCTTCACGTTGCGCTCGACGGCTTCCATCGGCTTCTCGAGCCGGCCGTAGCCGATCCGCTTCATGAGCGGGTGCAGGCGAAGGAGAGTCTTCTCGAAGACGTTGTACACGCCTTCCAGGAGGCGCGCGTGACGCACGGACCACAGGCGAACGGCGTACATGGGAGTTCAGGCTTTCGAGGTCTGGGCGCGCGGCACTCCCCCCACCCGACCCTCCCCCATCGAGGGGGAGGGGGAAGAGGGCGCACCGCCGCGATGCCCTCCCCCCTCGTGGGGGAGGGGCAGGGTTGGGGGTGGCAAGCGATGACCGCCGCGCATGTCGCTCACGCCGCCCGGCGCCGGGCGAGGAGGCCGGAGGCCTCGATCGTTTCGGCGATCGCCTCCTCCTGGCGGGGCGCCATCAAATGGGCCCCGGCGATGCCGGGCATGGTCTCGAGCTCCTGCAGCAGCTCGACGCAGATCCTGATGCTCTCGGCGCGCGGATCCGCCGCCCGCTCCAGCCGGTCCACGATCGTCTCCGGCACCTGGACGCCGTAGAGATTGTCGTTCATCCAGCGCGCCGCCCGGCCGGAGGCGATCGGCCCGATGCCGACGATCAGGTAGACGCGCTCCGGAACGCCGTGATCGGCGAGAGCGGCGAGATATCGGCGCAGCAGCGCCAGGTCGAAGCAGTACTGCGTCTGGACGAAATCGGCCCCGGCCTCGATCTTGGCCAGGAGACCCTCCGGCCGCCAGCCGGGCTTCGGCTCCGCCGGCGTGTCGGCGACGCCGATGAAGAGCTTCGCCGGCGGCTCCACCTTGCGGCCGGTCGGCAGCACCCCGCCGTCCCGCATCGCCCGCGCGGTGCGCACCAGGGACAGCGTGACGATGTCGAAGCCGGGCTTCGCCACCGGCTGGTCGCCGGCCGACACGTCGTCGCCGCGCAGGCACAGCACGTTGGGGATCTCGAGGGCGCTCGCCCCCATGAGCTCCGCCTGCAGCGCCAGCCGGTTGCGGTCCCGGAGGGTCATCTGCAGCACCGGCTCGATGCCGGACCGCGCCAGAACGGCGGCGGCGGCGAGCGCCGACATATGCGCCCGCGCGCCGGCGCCGTCGGTCACGTTGACCGCATCGGCCAGGCGGCGCAGGCAGGCCACGCGCGCGACGACCGGCGCGGCCGTTCCCGCATCGGGCGGCGTCGTCTCGGCGGTCACGGCGAAGTCGCCCCGCCGCAGCACCTGCTGCAGCCTTCCGCTCACCCCTGCCCGGCTCCGCTTCCGTCGACGCCGCCCGCTGCGACCAGCGCATCGAGGCGGCTGTCGGGATACTCGGCCTCGATCCGCGCGGCGGCCGCTGCCGCCTCCGCCTCCAGATCGTCGCCGCAGGCGACCGGGTCGGCGCGGCGCCATTCCGCGAGATAGGAGTCGGTGTCGCGCAGCTTCGCCTTCATGGCGGCGCGGTCGATCGCCTTCTCGAAGCGCTCGTCGAGCTGGCGCTTGGCCGACTGGCGGCCCTGCTTGACGATGACCTGGGCGGGGATGTCGCGCCAGTAGACGACGGTGAGCTGGGCCATCAGGCGAGCGGCTCCGGTTTCCGGGCGTTGGGATCTGCGGCGGCGGCGAGGAAGGTCGCGAGGTCGCCATAGCCGGTCAAGCGGTATTCATAGTCGAGGCCGAGCCGCCGCGCCGCGGCCTGGGCGCGGGCCTGCAGATCCGGATCCTCGGTCTGGGCAAGATAGACCAGCCGGCGGTAGTTGCCGAACATCAGGTCGCGCATCTCCGGATGCCGATCGAGGCCGAAGCCCTGCACGATGAGCCGGTCGAAATGGCGGGTCAGGTAGTCGGTCAGGTAGAAGCTGCCGAGTTCCTCCTCCGCCAGCGCGTTGAACACCGTAGGTGTCGCGAAGAACTCGTAGCAATGGGGGCCGGCGATGCGCTCGACCCCTTCCTCGGCCAGGACCTTGTCCAGCTCGCCGCCGGTGCCGCAGTCGCCATAGACCACCAGGATGCGGTCGTAGCGGTCGCGGTTCTCGCGGATCTTGCCGCGGATGCCTTCGGGAATCTTCGCCGGCGTGTTGTGCCAGATGGCGGGCAGGCAGGTGACCGCCATGTGGTCCCAGCCGTTCATCGAGATGAGCGCCAGGATCTCGCGGGCCAAGGCGCCGCAGGCGATGAGAAGAGTGGTCGGTGGCTTCGGCGCTTGCGCCATGCCCGGTCGTCGCTCGCATGACGCCCCGCCAGCGCGCCCGGGACACGCTGTCCGGGGCTCACGCCGCAAGGGCGAGATCACCAGCCCATACGCGGCCGGGAACGATCCGGGCGCTCCGCAGCGGGCGACGCTTGGTCGCCCGATTGCGACAGGCCCGTGTCGCCCTCGGGCCTACTCGGCCGCGTCCCGGCGCAGCTCCAGCCGCCTGAGGCAGCGGTCGATCCACTGCGCCGTCAGCTTCTCCTGCACCCCGTTCTGGGACAGCCGCGCCCGGAGCGCGCCGTAATCGACGTGATCCATCGGCTGGTCCTGGTTGAAGCAGGAGAACACCACCGTTTCCAGGCCGGTTTCCGGATCCCGGTGCGGCTGCAGGCACTGGGCGCAGATCTCCTTCATCATGCATTGCATGGGCGAGTTGATCGAGGCGATCGCGCTGTGGCAGGGCTTGAGCCAGGGCTTCAGCACCTCGTGCCGGGCCCGGGCGACCGCCGCCATCATGGCGTCGGACCCGATGGCGATGATCCGGTCCACCTCCGAAAGGTCGATCGGCTTCGGCCCGAGCCGGCCCTCCTGATAGGCGACCATCGCCTGGACGATGTTGCCGACGAAGGAGAGGTCCTGCGGCCGGTCCGGCGTGAAGCCCGGCCCCTCGTCCGAGGCCCAGACCACCACGTCGGAGGCCGCCTCGATCTCCGCCACCTTGTAGCGGTCGATCATGTGCTTGTAGCCGGCGAAGTAGAGCACCTTCGAACCGGCGGCGCGCAGCGCCCGCCCGATCGAGAACAGCACCGCGTTGCCGAGACCGCCGCCGGCCAGCAGCACCGTCTCGCCCGCCGGCGTCTCGGTCGGCGTGCCGGTCGGGCCCATCAGGATCACCGGCTCGCCGGGCTCCAGCAGCACGCAGAGATCGGACGAGCCGCCCATCTCCAGCACGATGAGGCCGACCAGGCCCTTTTCCGCGTCGGTCCAGGCGCCGGTGAGCGCCAGCCCTTCCATCGCCAGGGTGGTGCCGTCGACCCGCCGCGACCGGGTCTCGAAGTTCTGCAGCCGGTAGAACTCGCCCGGCGCGAAATTCGCCACCGCCTGCGGCGCATGCACCACCACCTCGACGATGGTGGGGGTGAGCCGGTTGACGGCGCGCACGGTCGCGCGCAGCCGGGCGTTCATATCGGCGATGAAGGCGTTCGGGCTCGCATCCGACGCCGGCGCCTTCAGCCGGGCGAGCGCCGCCGAGACCACCGGCCAGCCCTGCTTGGCGCTGGCCATCGCCTTCACCACGTTGCCGGCATAGGACGGGTGGAGGTCGCCGAAGAAGCTCACAGCCCGGCCGTCGCCGCCGATCTGCTGCAGCACCCGCGGCTCCGCCGGCTTGGCGAGGCGCTCCGGCGTGACCGGGTTGCCCTCGGGATCGACCGCCTGGAAATACTGCCCGTCGAGGCCGAAATGCGCCGCGTCCTCGCGCGCCAGGATGGTGTTCGGCCGCGTGCCGGCGGCGACCAGCACGGCGCGCGCCGGGACGATCACCTCCGGCTGGTCCTTGCGGGCGAAGGCGATGGCCGAGGCGTGGCCGGAGGCGTCGATCTCTATCCTGGCCGGCGTCAGGCCCTCGGCGAAGCGGACCCCCTCCTCCAGCGCCTTCTGTACCTCCTCGTGATTGAGGGTGTAGCTCGGCGAATCGGCGAGGCGCCGGCGATAGGCGATGGTGACGCCGCCCCAGCCATCGATCAGCTCCTTGAGCCGCGGCGCGCGGCCCTCGGCCGCCGCGGCGGCCCGCTCGGCGCGGATGGCGCGGCCATGGGCGATGAACTCGTCGGCGGCCGCGAGCTCGGCCGGGTGCCAGGCGGCGCGCACGGCTGTCTCGCCGCGCTCGGCGACCAGCGTCTCGTAGCGCCTCAGGAACTTCTCGACCTGCACCGGGTAATAGGCCATCGCCTCGGTCGCCGTATCGATGGCGGTCAACCCGCCGCCGATGACGACCACCGGCAGGCGCAGCTGCAGGTTGGCGACGCTGTCCGCCTTGGCCGCGCCGGTGAGCTGCAGGGCCATCAGGAAGTCCGAGGCCATGCGCACGCCGGGGGCGAGCCCGTTCGGCAGGTCGAGGATGGTGGGCTTGCCGGCGCCGAGCGCGAGCGCGACATGGTCGAAGCCCATGGCGAAGGCCTGCTCCAGCGTGATCGTGCCGCCGAAGCCGCCCATCATGGCGAAGCCTTCGCGCCGCTCCAGCAGCAGGCGGATGAGCTTCAGGAAGTTCTTGTTCCAGCGCACGGTGATGCCGTATTCGGCGACGCCGCCGAACCCGGCCATGGTGCGCTCGTCGAGGCGCTCGTAGAGCTCCGCCACCACGTCGCGGATCGGCCGGAACGGCACGCGGCGGCCGAGCGCGTCGACGCCGGACAGCTCCGCCGGCAGCGGCTCGATCTTCAGCCCGTCGACGGCGACCACCGTGTGGCCGTCGTTCAGCAGGTGATGCGCGAGCGTGAAACCAGCAGGGCCCAGCCCCGCCACCAGCACCTTGCGGCCGCCCGCCGGCTTGGCCACCGGGCGGCGCAGGTTGAGCGGATTCCAGCGCGTGAGCAGGCCGTAGATCTCGAAGCCCCAGGGCAGCTCCAGCACGTCCTTGAGCACGCGCGTCTCGACCTGCGGGATGTCGCCCGGCTCCTGCTTCTGATAGATGCAGGCCTTCATGCAGTCGTTGCAGATGCGATGTCCCGTGCCGGCCAGCATGGGATTGTCGACGATGGCAGTCGCCAGCGCGCCCAAGGCCACGCCCTCGGTCTTGAGGACGTGCATCTCGGAGATCTTCTCCTCGAGCGGGCAGCCCGCGAGGGTCACGCCGAACGTGCTCTTCTTGAAGCTGCCGTCCTTCTCCTTGAGGCCCTTGGAGCAGGAATCCTTGCCCTGGTTGTGGCAGAAGATGCAGTAGTTCGTCTGGTCGAGCGCGCCGACCAGATCGGTGCCCGGATCGGTGAGGCCGAAGCCCTCGCGCCGGCGTTGCATCGTCTCGGGAAGCTCGATCAGCGTGGCGCCGTGCCGCTCGGTCGTCTCGACCGGCACGAGGCGCATCGGATCGGTCTTGTGCGGCGCCTTGAACAGGATGCCCGGCCGGTGCCGCGCCTTGCCCGCCGGGCTGTGCAGCGCCCAGGCGGCGTAGCGCGCGGCGAGGGCGAGGTCGTCGGCATGCGCCGCCTCGTCGGTCATCCAGTCGGTCACATGGCGCGCGAAGGTGAGCTCGTCCCAGGCCGCGCCGAAGCGCGCGGCGAGCTCCGCCGCCAGGGCGTCGCCGTCGAAGCCCGCCGCCTCGTCCGGCTTGTGGGCGCGCATCGCCTGGCGCTGCACGAACAGCCGCTTGCAGGCGTAGAGGGGGGCAAGCGCGTGATGCCGGGCCACCAGCGCCGCGAATTCCGTCTCGACGCCGAACAGCCCGACCAGGAAGCGGTCGAGATGCGGTGCGACCTCGATGATGAGATCGGATTCCTGCTTGGTCGCGAGGGCGCAGGGATCGCGCCGGGCGGCTTCCAGCCGCGCGCGGAGCTCCGGATCGACCCCGTTGAGGGCGTCCAGGAACAGCCCGTCGATCCGCGCCAGCCCCTCCGGCCGGTAGAGATCGGCGAAGGCGACGCCATGGGCGAGGGAAAGGCTCGTGCGGAGCTCGTCGGGCATCAGGGACGCAACCTCGGGCATGTGCTTTGCGTGTGCCGGCCCGGCGCAGGAAGCCCCCATGCTTCGCCGGGCTGGGCAGGAGGGTCACAGCCTAGCCGCGCCCGGGGCTCCCGTTCTTGATGGAGCGCAATCATCGTCCACCGGAGGAACCACGGGCGGCCGTCGGCCCCGCTTACTTAGGCGCATGGACGCGACGGAGCAAGCGCCGTCTCCCGCGGCCCTGCGCCGCAGAAAACCTTACTGATTAACGGGTTATCCGTCTTGACGCAGCGTGATTCCACATCCCCCCTTGCTCGTGCACAATCCGGGTGCTTCTGGGGGCAATAGATTTGTCTGATTGCGGCAACACCTTGAGCTGGCTGCAAGCGTGGTATTTCCGCCATTGCGACGGCGAGTGGGAGCATGGCTGCGGTGTAGAGATCGGCACGATCGATAACCCCGGCTGGGGTGTAGACATAGATCTGCGGGATACAGAACTGGAGGGGCTGATCATCGAGCCCGTGGAGATCGAGCGGTCGGACACCGACTGGATGGTCTTTTGGGTCAAGGACCGCAAGTTCAGCGGTCGCGGCGGACCGTCGAATCTACTCGAGATCCTCGAAACCTTCCGGGCTATCGCAGGCAGGCGCGCTGATCCGGGCGAGTAGCCTCACCCCAGCAGCACCAGACCCGGCAACTCCCGGAACGTGCCCTGCTGCACCAGCGCCTTGGCCGCGGCGATGTCGGGGGCCATTTCGCGGTCCTGCTGCCAGGACGCCACGCGTCCGCGGATCTCGGCCAGGGCCTTGGCGAGGGCCGGGCTGGTCTCGAGCGGCTTCCGGAAATCGATCCCCTGGGCTGCGGCCAGGAGCTCGATGGCCACGATCCCCGCCGTGTTGTCGGCGACCTCCAGGAGCTTGCGCGCGGCGAAGGTCGCCATGCTGACGTGATCCTCCTGGTTGGCGGAGGTGGGGAGGGAATCCACGCTGGCCGGGTGGGCCAGGGTCTTGTTCTCGCTGGCGAGCGCCGCCGCCGTCACCTGGGCGATCATGAAACCGGAATTGAGGCCGGGCTCCGGCACCAGGAAGGCCGGCAGCGTGCTCATGCGGGAATCGGTCAGCAGCGCGATCCGGCGCTCCGACAGGGCGCCGATCTCGGCGCAGGCGATCGCCGCGGCATCCGCCGCCATGGCCACCGGCTCGGCATGGAAATTGCCGCCCGACAGGATTTCGTTCTGGTCGGCGAAGACCAGGGGGTTGTCGGAAACCGCATTGGCCTCCCGTGCTATCACCTGCGCGGCGAAGCGCAGCGTGTCGAGCGCCGCGCCCATCACCTGGGGCTGGCAGCGCAGCGAGTACGGATCCTGCACCCGGGCACAATCGACATGGGACTTGCGGATCCCGCTGCCGTCGAGGAGCCGGGCCAGCGCCGCCGCGGCCTCCGCCTGGCCGGGATGGCCGCGCACCGCGTGGATGCGCGGATCGAAGGGCACGTCGCTGCCGAGGCAGGCATCGACGCTCATGGCGCCGGCGACCAGCGCTGCGGCGTAGACCTTCTCGATCTCGATCAGCCCGGCGACCGCGAGGGCGGTGGAGACCTGGGTTCCGTTCAGGAGCGCCAAGCCCTCCTTGGCGGCGAGCTCGAGCGGGGCGAGGCCGGCCGCCTTCAGCCCCTCCACGGCCGGCAGGATGCGGCCGCCGATCCGCATCTCGCCGACGCCGATCAGGGCGGCGGACAGATGCGCGAGCGGCGCGAGGTCGCCCGACGCGCCGACCGACCCCTTCTCCGGAATGCAGGGATATGCTCCGGCATTGAGGAGGCTCAGGAGGGCCTCGACCACCGGACGGCGCACGCCGGAATAGCCGCGCGCCAGGCTGTTCGCCTTGAGGATCAGGATCAGCCGGACGATCCGGTCGTCGAGCAGCCGGCCGGTGCCGGCCATGTGGGAGAGCACCAGGCGGCGCTGCAGCTCCGTCACCTGCGCAGTGGAGATCCGGGTCTTGGCCAGGCTGCCGAACCCCGTATTGACGCCATAGGCGACGCGGCCCTCCGACAGCACGGCCCGGACCGTCGCGGCCGAGGCCTCCACCGCCGGCCAGGCCGCCTCGTCCAGCAGCACCGGCATGGGCGCCTCGTCCAGACGGCGCAGATCGGCGAGCGTCAACGCCCCGGGACGGAGGCGGACGGACGTTGCCGAGGCGTGGGATCGATCGGGCATGGGCGGCTCCGGCCTGTCGAGATGCGAACCCGCTCGCGTTCAGGGCTCGCATGAATTGGTAAACCAGTAGCATGAAATCGACAGCATCATGGGAATTGCCCTTGCCGCAGGACGGTGCGAAGCCTGCTGTCGCGCCGCCGCCAAATTGCGTCGCGGGTGCGCGCGTCGATGGGCCGCCGTTGACTAGCCTCGCCCCTTAGAGACATTGTCCGCCGGCCTGGCTCGAGAACGGACCCGAGCCGACCCGGTCGACCCCACCCCAGCTTGCAGGTTTGCCCCATGGCGGAAGAAGAACTCGATCTCAAGTCGCTCAGCGACGACGAGCTCGTGCAGCAGATGCATGACGACCTCTATGACGGTCTCAAGGAGGAGATCGAGGAGGGCGTCCACATCCTGCTGGAGCGCGGCTGGACCCCCTACGACGTGCTGACCAAGGCCCTGGTCGAGGGCATGCGCATCGTCGGCATCGACTTCCGCGACGGCATCCTGTTCGTGCCGGAGGTGCTGCTGGCCGCCAACGCCATGAAGGCCGGCATGGCCATCCTGCGCCCGCTGCTGGCCGAGACCGGCGCGCCGAAGGTCGGCAAGATGATCATCGGCACGGTGAAGGGCGACATTCACGACATCGGCAAGAACCTGGTCGCCATGATGATGGAGGGCGCCGGGTTCGAGGTCATCAATCTCGGCATCAACAACCCGGTCGAGAACTATCTGAACGCGATCGAGGAGCACAAGCCGGACATCGTCGGCATGTCCGCCCTGCTCACCACCACCATGCCCTACATGAAGGTGGTGATCGACGCGATGGTCGAGAAGGGCATCCGCAACGACTACGTCGTGCTGGTCGGCGGCGCGCCCCTGAACGAGGCCTTCGCCAACTCGATCGGCGCCGACGCCTATTGCCGCGACGCGGCGGTGGCGGTCGAGACCGCCAAGGCCTTCATGGCGAAGCGCCAGGGATCGGCGCTGGCGCCGAAGCCCGCCTGAGCCTGTTTTGACGCCCCGGACCTCTGTGCTATCATTGATAGCACGGAGATCCGATGGCGCAGCTGATCGTTCGCAATCTCGATGAAGAGCTGGTCGCGCTGCTGAAGAAGCGCGCGGCGGACCATGGCCGCTCGGCCGAGGCCGAGCATCGGCTGATCCTGGAGGAAGCGCTCCGCGCCGCGGACCGCGAGGACATCAAGGACCGGTTGCGCCGGGTTCGAAGCGCGACCGCCGCACGCAGTGTCCCCGACAGCGGCCGAATTTCCCGCGACAGAAGCGGGAGACGCTACTTCGGAACCAAGCCTTGACGTTGCGCCGCGTCGTCGTGGACGCGAGCGTCGCTCTCAAATGGGTGTTCGGCGAGGACGACAGCGACACTGCCGAAGCCTTGCTCGATCTCGATCTGGTCGCGCCCGACTTCCTGATGCTGGAATGCGCGAACGCCATCTGGAGCCGCGTCCGCGGAGGATATATTTCGCCTGTCGATGCGCAGACCGCCCTCAGGGCCCTGGCCGCGGTGCCGATGATCCTGGTGCCGACATCGGAGCTGGCGGCAGCGGCGCTCGACCTGGCGCTGCCGCTGGGACATCCGGCCTATGACTTCGCGTATCTGGCCCTCGCGCAACGCGAGGCCGTCCCTCTGGTGACCGCGGATCGCCGCTTCGCAGCGGCCGTCAGGCAATCCTCCACCTTGGCCGGCAATCTGTTGCTGCTGACCGATCTTCCGCAGGCGCTGACCGGGTCGGGTCGCCAGAGCTGACCGCGCGTATGTGCTTCCTCATGCTTCGACAAGCTCGGCATGAGGAACGCATTTGTATCGCCAAGACTCGTCTTCGTCCTGAGCCTGTCGAAGGACGAGGCCTCTCTCCTCCTACAGAATGAACTTGCTCGACTCCGCGTTCTTGACGAGGGCGCGACGCGCTGCCGGACGGGTGCGGCGTCGATCACGATCGCCTCAGTAATCGAGCTTCCAGTTCACGCCGACATTGCCCTGGGACTGCGCGCCGATGTCGCTTTCCACGGTGACCCGGGGCAGGACACGCACCTCGATGCCGACCCTGCGGCTTTCCGGCGTGACGCCCTGGTTCATCTTCACGAACACGTCGTCGGTGAGGTACTTGCCGATGGCGAGGCTGGAGCCGCCGAGCGTCTCGCCGGTCTCCACCCCCAGCACGTCGAGCCCGGTGCTCTCGCGCAGCCGGTCGACGACCGAGGGACCGCCGACGCCGGACAGGGTCGCCGCCGTCTGGGCGAGCTGCACCGCCTGGAGCGGGCTCAGCGAGCCTGAGGACGTGCCGAAGAGCAGCCGGGCCAGGATCTCGTCCTGGGGCAGCGCGGGCTCCGAGGTGAGGGCGATGCTCGGCGCCGACGCCGTTCCGGAGACGTTGGCGTGGACGGTCAGCGCCTCCGCCTCGGAATGCGCGCTGAAGGCGAGCTCCGGATCGATCGCGCCGCCGCCGACGAAGCGCACCGATCCTTCGTCGAAACGGAAGTTGCGGCCGAGCAGGTCGAGCGTGCCGCGCACCGTATTGAGCTCGCCGGTGATGTCCGGGGCGTCGGTCGTGCCGCCGATCTGCAGCCGGCCGCGCCATTCGGACTCGAGGCCGCGCCCGCGCAGGAAGGCGCGGCCGGGCACCCTCACCGCCACGTCGAGCGCGAGCGGCGCGCCCGGCGCCGAGGCCTGCTCCGGCCGGTCCGGCGGCTCCCGCCCCGCCGGCCCGTTCACCTCGGTCACCTCCAGGGTCACGATCTCGCCGCCCAGACGCTCGGGAATCCGGAGCTCCGCGGAATCGACCGTCACCGCGCCCGCGATGCGGCCGCCCGACCCGTCGCGGGTGACCGCGACACGGCCGGTCGCCTGCACCGTCGCATCGCGCCGCCGGAGCGCGGTGAAGCGATCGAACGCCGCCTCCACGGCGAGCGGGAAGTCCGCCGCCGGATCGACCTGGACCTCGCCGGACGCGGTCACCCGGCCGCCTTCGCCATCGCCGGCGGTGAGCGAGACGAGACGCACGCGGTCGCTATCCCCGACGATCTCCGCCGTCACGTCGCGCAGCACGGTGCCGGCCGAGGCGCTCTCATAGGCCGCCCTGGTGAGGTCGGCGCGGCCGCCGACGCGCGGATCGGCCAGCGACCCGCTCACCGCCAGGTCGAGATCGAGCTGACCGCTCATCGCGTCGCCGTAGAGGTCGATCACCTTGGGCAGCAGCGCCAGGTCGATCCTGCCGGCGACGCGGCCATCGAGCGGACCGTCCGCGGCGAGCGGCGCCGAGACGCGGGCATCGAGCGCCATCTCGTCCACCCCGCCGAGCTCGGCCGTCGCATCCACCCGGCCGCCGGCGAAGCGCCCCGCGATCTCTCCGGCGAGCGTCACCGTCTCCGCGGGGTCGAGCCCGGCCTCGCGCAGCTCGGCCAGGGTGAGCAGGACCTCGCCGGTCGGCGAGGCCGGATCGCCGCTGAGCCGCGCGCGGCCCGAGGCGCTGCCGTCGATGCCGGCGCCGGCCAGGGCGGCAAAGGGACCGATGGGGATCTCGGCGAGCGTCGCCTCGAACGTCAGGTCGCCCGGCGCCACCCGGGCATCCGCCTCGATCCGCCCGCCGCCGACGCGGGCCTCGAGCCCGGCGATCTCGACCGCCGCGCCACCCCAGGACACCTGCGCCGGCGCGGCGAGGCTCGCCTCGACCGTCCCGACCGCCGCCTCGAGCGCGGCGACCGTCAGCTCCGACCGGTCGAGGGCGAGACGTCCGGCGGCGTCGAGCCGCAGCGCCGGATGCGCCGCGCCGCTGCCCGCGACGGTCCAGCCGAGATCGGACAGCGGTCCCTGTGCCGTCGCCCTCAGCTCATCGAAAACGGCGCCGCCCGCGACGACACCGGCCGCCTCGATCCTGCCGTCGAGCCGCTGTGCGCCGAGCGCATCGGCCAGGTCGAGATCGAGCCGCAGCTCGCGCAGGACCGCCGCCTGCGCCAGGTCGAGATCGCGGCCGCTCACCTGGGCGGTGACACTCTGCCGGCCCCGCTCCGCCCGAAGCGCGACGTCGAGCTCCGCCGCGCCGGCGAGCTCCGTTCCGGCGAGCGCCTGCCACACCGTCAGGTCTCCGATGCGCCCGTCGAGCGCGCCTGTGACGAGGCCGTCGGGGCCGATCGACAGGTCGCCGGCGATCCGCGTGCCGCTGCCCTCCACCTCGAAGCCCTGCAGCCGCACCGCGCCGGACTCTGTCAGGCGGAAAGCGGTCGCGGCGGAGAGCGCCGCCCCGCCCGGCGCCGCGGCGAGGCTCACCCGGCCCTGCGGCCGGCCAGCCAGGCCGTCGAGCGACGCTTCGAGCTTCGGGTCGCCGAGGGCGATGCCGGCGGCGGCCATGCGCGTGCCGTCGATCCGCGCCGTGACCGCAGGATCCGACGCGGGGCCCGTGACATGGCCCTGCAGCGCGAGCCCGCCGGCGAGATCGATGCCGAGCGGGCCGGAGAGCGGCGCGAGATCCGCGGCGGCGGCCTCGACCCGGAGATCGAGCCTGTCGGCGGCGATGCCGGAGACCCGCAGCTCGGCAGCCGCCATGTCGAGCCGGGCGCGATCGATCGCGACGCGTCCGGCTTCGACGGTGGCGGCAGCGACGAGATGCGGCGACGGACCGAGCAGCGCGGCGAGCACCGCATCTTCGGTTGCGAAATCCTCGCCTCGAGCGTCGAGATCGACCGCCAGCAGCGGCAGCGTGGCGTCGCCCTGGAGACGCAGATCGGCATCGAGCGTTCCCGCCATGGGCAGGCCGGCCCGGCCGCCAAGGGGTGAAACATCGTCGAGGTGAAGCCGCGCCCTGACATCGACGTCCCGGCCCTGCGCCGCCACGCGGCCGGTGCCCGAGGCGGAAACGGCGGCGCCGGTGACATCGAGCGCCGCGATGTCGACATCGCCGCGCGACGGATCGACGACGCCGTCCAGCACGACCACGGGCGCGTCCCCGAGCAGCGCGGCGAGCGCGGGATCGAGAGACAGCGCGAATCCCGACGTGGCGACCTGCGCCTCGACGCGCCATCGTGACGGATCCTCGCCGGGTGTGAGGACGCCGGACAGCGCGACGGTTTCGGCCGACAGCTCCGGCGCGCCGAGCTGCGCCAGCGTGCCGTCGAACGCGACCGACGGGGCGGCGAGGCTGCCGGAGGCGCGCGCCGTGAGCCGCAGCGATCCGGCGGAGACCGGATCGGCGAGCCGCGCGACGAGCGCCGCATCGGTCACGGCAAGCTCCGCCGTCGCGGCGATCGCTTCGTCCGACTGATCCAGCCGGCCCTGCAGCCTGGCCTCGACGCCGGAGGCGGACAGATCGGCATGGCCGATCTCGATCAGCTCGCCGGGCGTCCAGCCGATGGCCGCGTCGATGCCGATCGGCCCGGGCAGGAGCTCGCGGAGCTCGTCGCCGGCGAGGTCGCCGGGATCGACCTCGCCGGCGACGGCCAGCTCCACCCGGTCGCCGAGCGCGAGGCGCAGGTCGAGCCCGGCCGCCGCCGCGCCGGCACGCGCCTCGAGCCGGCCCTGCCAGCCGGTCGCCGGCCCCGTCCCGTCGAGCCGCAGCGACACCGGCGGCAGGCCGGGCAGATCGAGCAGCCGGGCGACGATGCCGCCGGCCGGCTCCTCGATCGAAGCGGCGAGGGTGAGCGCGCCATCGGGGCGGTCCTGCGCCAGCTCC
>DAIMFL010000053.1:0-12604 GCA_036724615.1 Alphaproteobacteria bacterium
CGCTGAGCCAGGTCACCCCGGGCACCTCGCCATAGGCCTCTTCCCAGATCTCCTTCAGCCCGTACCAGTGCCAGAGCGCCGGCACGTCGAGGCTGTAGCGCGAGGCGAAGGGGAAGTACGCGCCGAACACGGCGACGTCGACCGGCGAGGCCATGGAGTCGTCGTCGCTCTGCGCGGCGTCGATCGTGCCGGACTGCACCGCGCGGAACAGCTCGCCCTGCGGGACCAGCTGGTCGGAGGTGTAGAGCTCGATCACCATCTCGCCGTTGGCGGCCTTGTTGAAGGAATCGATGGCCGGCTTGATGACGTGCTCGGCGAGCGCCGGGCCGGCATAGGTCTGGAGCCGCCACTTGATCTGGCTCTGCGCCTTGACATAGGGCGCCGCCAGCGTCGCGGCACCGGCCGTCGCCGTCAGCAGACCGGCCTTCTTCAGGAAATCGCGTCTCTCGGTCATCTCCACGTCTCCTCTGTCAGTTGATTGTCGCAGCCGCCCGGCTCCGTCCTTCTGGCCGGCCGGCTGGTTGCTCACGCCACTCCATGGCCACCGCGCGGATGCCGCGCTCCGCTCAGCGGCCGGTATAAAGATCGGGCAGCCACAGCGCGATCTGCGGGAATACCATCATGATGATCAGCGACAGGACCATCAGGATGAAAAAAGGAATGATCGAGCGATAGATGTCGAAGATCGTGATCTCCGGCGGCGCCATCGCCCGCATCAGGAACAGATTGTAGCCGAAGGGCGGGTTGATGTAGGCGATCTGGCAGGTGATCGTATAGAGAATGCCGAACCAGATCAGGTCGAAGCCCAGCTCCCTGACCAGCGGGATGTAGAGCGGCGCCACGATCACCAGCATGGCGGTGTCGTCCAGGAACATCCCCAGGACGATGAAGGAGAGCAGCATCAGGGACAGGATGGTCCACGGGCTGAGGTCCCAGGTGTTGAGCAGCAGGTCCTCGATCGCCCGGATCGCGCCGAGCCCGTCATAGACCGCGCTGAAGCACAGCGCGCCGAGGATGATCCAGAGGAACATGCAGGAGACCGAGAGCGTGTTGCGCGTCGATTCCTCGAGCACGCGCCGGTCGAGACGGCCGCTGAACAGCGCGGCGAGCAGAGCCAGCAGGGCGCCCACGACCGAGCTTTCGACCAGGCTGGTCACGCCGGTCAGGAACAGCCCCATCATGATGCCGAACACCAGGAAGGGCAGCAGCCCGGCGCGCAGCAGCTTGATCTTCTCCCGCGTGGAGATCTGCTCGCGCTCCTCCGGCGGCAGAGCGGGGCCGAGCTTCGGCTGCAGCCGGCAGCGGATGATGATGTAGAGCGTGAAGATCGCGGCCATCATCAGCCCCGGGAAAACGCCGGCGAGCCAGAGCTGCAGGACCGGCTGGCGGGCGATCATCGCATAGAGCACCAGCACCACGCTCGGCGGAATGAGGATGCCGAGCGAGGAGCCGCCCTGGATCACGCCCGTCACCATCACCTTGTCGTAGCCGCGCTTGAGCAGCTCCGGCAGCGCCACCGTCGCGCCGATCGCCATGCCGGCGACCGAAAGCCCGTTGACGCAGGATATGACGATCATCAGCCCCATCGTTCCGACGGCGAGCCCGCCGCGGACCGGGCCGAACCACACGTGGAACATGCGGTAGAGGTTACTGGCGATGCCGGATTCCGACAGGATGTAGCCCATGAACACGAAGAACGGCACCGTGATCAGGGGGTACCAGTTCAGCACCTGGAAGGCGGCATTGAAGGGGAGCTCGAAGGAACCCTTGCCCCAGAGCCACAGCGCCGCCGCCGCGCCGACGAAACCGATCACCCCGAACACCCGCTGCCCGGTGGACATGAGCAGCAGCATCGAGGCGAACATGAAGATGGTGATGAACTCGGAGCTCATGTGATCGGCTTTCCGCGGGCGGCCGCGAGATCCTTGAAGAAGGAGGAGGTCGCCTGCAGCAGCATGAGGAAGACGCCGGCGGTCATGATCACCTTGATGGGCCAGAGCAGCGGGGCCCAGGCGGTGTAGTTCTTCTGGTCGTACTCGATGGCGTAGCTGGTGCTCGACCATCCGCCGACGAACAGCACGACCAGGTAGAAGATGACGAAGAAGATGGTGAAGGCGTCGGTGATCGCCCGCGTCCGGGGCCGCATCATGCTGTAGAACAGGTCCATGCGCACATGCGCGTCGAGCTGCAGCGAATAGGCGCCGCCCAGCAGGTAATAGGCCGACAGCGCGAACTGCGACATCTCCAGCACCAAGTTGACGGGATTGCCGAAGATGACCCGCATCACCGTCGCATAGAGCAGGATGCCGCCCATCGGATAGATGAGGTACATCGCGAACCGGCCGACGGCGTAGTTCAGGCTGTCGACCCAGCGCACGTATCGGACGATCGCGTTAGGCAATTGCCTCCCCTCGAGCAGCACGTCCCGTGCCTCCGGCGCCGCGGCGACGCCGGCACGTCAAAATCGAATACCATCGCACTTGAAAGATCCACCTGCCGCGGCTCGGCGTCGCCGCGGCCTGAATCGAAGACCGATCAAGCCGGTAGCCGCCGCCTCGGCTACGGCACCGGCCGGTGCATCCTCTCCCGAGTGCCTCGTCTCCCCGACGGCCGTCTTGCCGCTGCGGCCCCTCATGCGTCCGCCCGGTCCGTGCAACGACGCCTTGCAGAACTCGATCGTAGCGAACCGAACCCGGCCCGAATGTTAGCCTGAACGTTCGCGCGGGAGTCAAGCAAGGCCGGGCGGAGTCCTGCAGATCCTGCCGGCCCGGAGGCTCGACGCCGTCAGCCCGGGGTCGGGCGGCCCGATCGGTCTGCCGGCTTTTGGAATCGCTCCAAGGGATCGCCGGCGAGCTGCTCGGCGCAGAAGGCGCGGAAGGCGGCCGTCATCCGGGTCGAGCGGGCGCGCCCGAGTCGCGCGACCCCGAGCCGGTTCGGCCGCACGTCCTCCCGCACCGGGCGGTAGGCGATCCGCCGCCCGTCGAGAGCCAGGTCGCTCGGCGGCCGGGAATGCATGAGGGAGCAGCCATAGCCGTTGGCCACGAGCCCGCGCACCATCTCGAAGGACGGCGTCTCGTGCGCGATCACGGGCTCCAGCCGCTGGCTGTAGAAGATCGACAGGAAGTACTCCCGGCTCTGCGGCAGGCCGAGGAGGATGAACGGCTCGGCCGCGAGATCGGCGAGGGAGACGCTCGGCCCGTCCGCCAGCCGGTGCCCTTCCGGCAGCAGCGCATAGAGCGGCACCTCCGCCAGCTCCTCGAACTCCAGATCGGGGCCGAGACCGAGATCGTAGGTGAGCGCGCAGTCGAAGCGGCCGCTGCGCAGCCCGTCCACCAGCCCCTGCAGATGCTCCTCGTGCAGGCGGATGCGGATGTCCGGATGGCGTTCCCCGAAGGTCCTCAGCAGCCCCGGCATGACGAGCGGCGCGAAGGTGATGAAGCAGCCGACCTGCAGCTCCCCGGACAGGCCCTCGCCCAGTCCGAGCGCGTCCAGCCGCAGCTCCTCGGCATGGGCGAGGAGGTTGCGCGCCTCGACGACCAGCCGCCGTCCGGCCGGGGTGGGCGACAGGCCCTGGGCGTGGTGGCGCACGAAGAGGGTGAGGCCAAAGCGTTCCTCCAGCTGGGAAATCGCCGCCGAGATGGAGGGCTGCGACACGTTGAGCCGCCGCGCCGCGCCGGTCACGCTGCCTTCCTCCGCCGCCGCGACCAGGTAGGTCAGGTGTTTCAGGGTAAAGGTCATCAGCAATTCCGATGCAATCCATCGATAAATAATATTTTCCCTCTGCACGGGATTTCGGTCAATTGGGAGGTGCGACGGGCCGTCGCAGCCGGCGGCGACGCAAGGATCGCGGGCGAGCAGGGAGGGAGGCGCTGGGATGATCAGAACGGGCCAGGAGTACCGGGATTCGCTCCGCGACGGCCGGATGGTCTGGATCGACGGCGAGCGGGTGAAGGACGTGACCAGGCACCCGTCCTTCAAGCCCATCGTCGACGTGCGCGCCCGGATCTACGACATGGCGCACGAGGACGAGACCCGGGACGTCATGTCCTACATCGAGCCCGGGACGAACGAGCGCAACTGCATCGGCTATCGCCTGCCCCACACCCAGGCCGACTGGCACGACAAGCGCCGGGCGGTCGAGACGGTGCTGAACGACATCGGCGGGGTGGTGATCCGGGTCGGCGACGAGACGATCGGCGAGATGTGGTCCCTCTACGACGGCAAGGACGTGCTGAACGAGGTCGACCCGCGCTTCGCCCAGAACATCGAGCACCACATCCACAGGGCGCTCGAGCAGGACATCTTCCACGTCTCGGCGAACACCGATCCGAAGGGCGACCGGTCGAAGCGGCCGCAGGACCAGGACCCGGACATGCTGCTGCATCTGGTCAAGGAGACCGATGCCGGCATCGTCGTGCGCGGCGCGAAATACGAGACCGCCGCCGCCTATGCAAACCAGGCCTTCGTCAAGCCGACCATCGCCAACTGGGGCGACGACAAGCTGTCCGACTACGCGCTGGGCTTCATCTGCGACATGGGCGCGCCGGGGCTCAAGCACATCTGCCGGACCGGATTCGCCGGCCGCGCGCCAGAGCGCGACTATCCGCTCGCCAACCGATTCGACGAGGTCGACACGCTGCTCGTCTTCGACGACGTGCTGATCCCGTGGGAGAACGTGCTGTTCTACCGCCACACCCGGGCGGCGAGCTTCATCCGCGGCACCCTGCACCGCTACAGCGCCTTCGCCTTCGTGCTGCGCCTCGTCACCATCGCCGACATGATGATCGGGACGGCGCTGTTCAACGTGCGGCAGACCGGGCTCGACCAGCAGCAGGCGGTGCGCGAGAAGCTGGCACAGCTCGCCGTCTATCGCGAGACCGTGAACGCCCATCTCACGGCGTCCATCGCCCTGGCGCAGCCGAGCCCGGCGGGCCTTCTGATGCCGAACCAGTCGCTGCTCTATACCGGGCGCGTCCAGGCCTGCTCGCAGCTGCCGGCGATGATGCACATCGCCCGCGAGCTCTGCGGCGGCCAGATCTGCGTGACGCCGGACGCGGTGAACTTCGACAACGACGAGACCGGGCCGTGGCTCAAGAAATACTACTCGGTCAACGAGAACTGGGTCGCCGAGGACCGCCGCAAGCTGCTCGCCTTCGCGCGCGACCTGCTGAACTCCGACTACGCGGGGCACCGGCTGACCTTCCAGCTCTTCGCCCAGTCGCCGCCCTTCGCGCATCTGAACGCGGTCTACAACAACTTCGACTTCTCCGGCCCGCTCGACTTCGTGCGCAAGGCGGCGGGGCTGTCGGACCAGGTGATGAAGCGGTAGGGACGATAGTGCCGGACCTCATCCTTCGCCCTTCGACAAGCTCAGGAGGCTCAGGATGAGGTCTCAGCAATCTAGAAATAGCCCTCATGCTGAGCCTGTCGAAGCATGAGTGTCTCGAAGCATGAGGACGAGCGGGGAGAACGCCATGCAGATGCGTGATCGATTCCTCGAGGCGATGAGCCGGGCCGCCGCCACGGTCTCGGTGGTCACGACGGACTGACCGGCAGGCCGCGCCGGGGTGACCGTCAGCGCCATGTGCTCGGTGTCGGCCGCCCGGCCGTCGCTCCTCGTCTGCGTGCACCATCTGAGCCCGGCCTGCGCCGCGATCAAGGCCAACGGAAACTTCTGCGTCAACGTGCTCGGCGCCTCGCAGCGGGTGATCTCGGACACCTTCGCCGGACGCATCCCGGCGCCCGGCGGCGACAAGTTCGCCTGCGCCGGATGGCGGCGGCTGGCGACGGGGGCGCCGGCGCTCGACGCGCCGCTCGCGGCCTTCGACTGCACGCTGATGAAGCACGTGGAATGGGGCTCGCATTTCGTGCTGATCGGCGACATCGTGGACGTGGAGACCGACGCCGGCACGCCGCTCATCTATGTCCATCGTGGCTACGGCCTGGCGCAGCCCGCGCCGGCCGCGTGAAGGGGAACGTCAGAGCATCATGGCCCATATCCGCCTGCGGAAGTTCAACACGAAAGTCACCTATCCCGAGCAGAGCCTCGACAACGACCTCTGCATGGCGGTCAGGGCCGGCAACCACATCTTCCTGCGCGGCCAGGTCGGCCAGGCGCTCGACGGCAGCATGGTCGGCGTCGGCGATCCCGCCGCGCAGGCCGACCAGGCGATGAAGAACGTGAAGCAGCTGCTGGAGGAGGCGGGAAGCTGCCTCGAGCATATCTGCAAGATCACGATCTACATCACCGATCGCGCCTATCGCGAGCCGGTCTACCGCACCATCGGCAAATGGCTGAAGGGCATCCATCCCTGCTCCACCGGCCTCATCGTGAACGGCCTCGCCCGGCCGGAATGGGTGATGGAGATCGACGTCGAGGCGGTGATCCCGGCGGGCGAGGAGGAGCGCCGCCCGGTCACCGGCCCGGAATGAATGGACGACCGCGCCCGCCAGGCGGCTGGTCCGGCGAAGAACTGAGGGACAGGAAGGGAGACGCGAGAGATGGCGACCGCCGTCAGAGCCAATTACGACGCGGCCGAGCTGCGCCGCATGGACAGCGAGCATCACCTGCATCCGTTCTCGAACAACAAGCAGGTGGTGGCGGAGGGCGGGGGGCAGATCTACACCCGGGCCGACGGCGTCTATATCTGGGACATCGACAACAAGCGCTATCTCGACGCCATGGCCGGGCTGTGGTGCGTGAACGTCGGCTACGGACGGTCCGAGCTGGTCGAGGCCGCCGCGCGGCAGATGACCGATCTGCCCTATTACAGCGGGTTCTTCGGATCCTCGACGCCGCCTGCGGTGCAGCTGGCCGGCAAGCTGTGCGACCTGTCGAACGGCCGGTTCAGCCGCGTGCTGTTCGCCAATTCCGGCTCCGAGGCCAACGACGCCGTGGCCTGGCTGGTGCGGCGCTACTGGGACCTCGTCGGCAAGCCCGGGAAGAAGACCCTGATCGCGCGGGTGAACGCCTATCACGGCAGCACCATGATGGCGGCGAGCCTCGGCAACTGGGGGCAGATGCACCTCCAGGGCGGGCTGCCGCTCCCGGGCGTCGCCCATGTGCGCCAGCCCTACTGGTTCGGCGAGGGCGGCGGCATGGAGCCGGCCGAGTTCGGCCGCGTCTGCGCCAAGGCGGTCGAGGACAAGATCCTGGAGATCGGCCCCGACAAGGTCGCCGCCTTCATCGGCGAGCCGATCCAGGGGGCGGGCGGCGTGATCATCCCGCCGGAGACCTACTGGCCGGAGGTGCAGCGCATCTGCCGCAAGCACGACGTGCTGCTGGTCGCCGACGAGGTGATCTGCGGCTTCGGGCGGACCGGACGCTGGTTCGGCCACCAGGCGCTGGGCTTCGAGCCGGACGCCGCCTCGATCGCGAAGGGGCTGTCCTCGGGCTATATGCCGATCTCCGGCGTGATGCTCAGCCCGCGCATCGCCGACGTGCTGGTGGACAGCGGCGACTGGCATCACGGCTTCACCTATTCCGGCCACCCGGTCGCCGCGGCCGTGGCGCTCAAGAACATCGAGATCATGGAGCGCGAGGGCCTGGTCGAGAAGGTGGCCAAGGACACCGGCCCGTATCTGAAGGAACGGCTGTCGACCCTCACCGACCACAAGCTGGTCGGCGAGGTCCGCACCTACGGCCTGCTCGGCGCCATCGAGCTGGTGAAGGACAAGGCGTCGCGGACCCGCTGGGACCCGCCCGGAACGGCCGGCGGGATCTGCCGCGACCGCTCTATCCAGAGCGGCTTGCTCATGCGCGCCTGCGGCGACACCATGGTGCTGTCGCCGCCGCTCATCCTGACGCGGCAGCAGATCGACGAGCTGGTGGACAGCGCGCGCGCCGCGCTCGACGCCACGCTCGCCGCGCTCGAGGGATAGCCGGCCGGCAGGGGGGCTTCGCATGACGTTTTCGATCGCCGGGCGCTGCGGGCGGACCGGCATGGTCGGCATCGCCATCACCACCTCGAGCATCGCCGTCGGGGCGCGCTGCCCCGGGGGGCGGGCCGGGGGGGGCGCGGTCGCCACGCAGAACGTGACCGACCCGACGCTCGGGCCGAAGGGGCGCGACCTGCTGGAACGCGGCCTGCCGCCGGAGGAGGCGCTGCCCCGCCTGATGCGCGAGGCGCCGCATCCGGAATACCGGCAGGTCACCATGATCGACGTCGAGGGCCGCACCGCCCATTGGAGCGGCGCCAAGACGCTCGGCCTCAACGCCGTCGTGACCGGCACGGACTGCGTCGCGGCCGGCAACCTGCTGCTGAACACCAAGGTGCCGCAGGCGATGGTCGCCACCTTCGTGGCCGAGCCGCGCCTGCATCTGGCGGAGCGCCTGCTCTGCGCGCTGGAGGAGGGCGTGGTGGCGGGCGGCGAGGTGGGGCCGGTCCGCTCGGCGACTCTCCTCGTCGCCGACGACCAGATCTGGCCGCTGGTCAATCTGCGCGTCGACTGGTCCGACGAAAGCCCGCTGCAGGCCCTGCGCCGGCTGTGGGAGGCCTACGAGCCGCAGATGAAGGACTACGTCAACCGCGCCCTCGACCCGGCCGCGGCGCCGGCCTACGGCGTGCCGGGGGATCCGTGAGCGGGTGTGGGATCCTCATGCTTCGACAGGCTCGGCGTGAGGATGCCGGCTGCTTCATCTACGATCCTCCTCAGAGGGTTATGAATCTTTTCCGGATCGACGATGTGCGTCCTTCGAGACGGCCGCGCTCTTGACGAGCGCGGCCTCCTCAGGATGAGGATTTTTCTTTGTGCAATAAAGACTTCCTCCTCATCCTGAGGAGCACCGCGTCAGCGGTGCGTCTCGAAGGACGCACTATGCTGATGCAAACCTCCACAAACTCACACCCTGAGCCTCCTGAGCTTGTCGAAGGGCGAAGGGTGAGGAGGCTCACGCCGCCAGCATCGCCGCGACCTCGTCGGCGATGGCGAGGGACGAGGTGAGGCCCGGCGATTCGATCCCGAACAGGTTGACCAGCCCCGGCACGCCGTGGGCGAGCGGGCCCTGGATCAGGAAGTCCTGGGCGGGGCCGGTCGGGGTCTGCAACTTCGGCCGGATCCCGGCATAGGCCGGCGTCAGCGCGCCGTCGGGAAGCCCGGGCCAGTAGCGCCGGATGGCTGCATAGAACGGCTCGGCGCGGACCGGGTCGACCGCGTAGTCGACCTCGTCGATCCATTCGACGTCCGGCCCGAACCGCGCCTGGCCGGCCATGTCCAGCGTGACATGGACGCCGATCCCGGCGAGCTCCGGCATGGGATAGACGAGGCGCCGGAACGGCGACCGGCCCGACAGGGCGAAATAGCTGCCCTTGCACAGATAGCCGGGCGGGACGTTGGCCGGATCGAGCCCGACGATCGAGCGCGCGACCGCCTGCGCGCCGAGCCCGGCGCTGTTGACGAGCCAGCGGCAGGCGAGGGTCGAGGGCTCTCCGCCGCCCACATCGATCTCGAACCCGTTCGGCAGAACGCGCGCCGCGACGAGCGGGCTGCTGAGCGCGAGCATGGCGCCCGCCGCTTCGGCGTCGCCCAGATAGGCGAGCATCAGCGCATGCGCGTCGATGATGCCGGTGGAGGGGGAGAGCAGGGCGGCGACGCAGGCGACTTCCGGCTCCAGCTTGCGCGCAGCCTCGGGCGACAGACGCTCCACGTCCGGCACGCCGTTCTCGGCCGCTTTCACGGCGAGCGCCTCCAGCGCCGGCAGCTGGTCCTCCGAGGTGGCGACGATGAGCTTCCCCATCCGGTCGTGCGGCACGCCATGCTCGACGCAATAGGCGTAGAGCCGCTCCTTCCCGGCGACGCAGAGCTTCGCCTTGAGGCTGCCGGTCGGGTAGTAGATTCCGGCGTGGATGACGCCGCTGTTGCGCGCGCTGGTCTCCGTGCCGATCGCGGCGCTGCGCTCCAGCAGGATCACCTCGGCGCCGCGCATCGCCATGGCGCGGGCAATGGCCAGCCCGACCACGCCGGCGCCCACCACCACGCAGTCGACCCGGTCCGTCATGCGCCCGCCGCGTCCTCGCGCTTCAGCCGCGCTTCCCGCTGGGCGATGTACAGGCTCGATCCTGCGACGACCGCGGCGCCGGCGAGGGTAACCCAGCTCGGCCACTCGTGCCACAGCACGACGCCGTAGAAGATGCCCCAGAGCAGCCCCGTGTACTCGATCGGCGCCAGCATCGAGACCTCGCCGTAGCGGAACGCCTGGTTCAGGAAGAACTGGCCGAAGCTTCCCGCCACCCCGACCACCGCGAAGATCCAGAGATCCGCGGTCCTGAGCGGCGCCCATTTCCAGGACGGCAGAAGCTCGGTCTCGCCGAGCAGCCCGGCGAGGCCGGTCATCAGCAGCACCCCGATCGAGTAGTAGAACAGGATCGTGTGGCTCGGCTCCGTCGTGCTCAGCTGGCGCGAGGTGATGAGGGTGAGGGCATAGAGAAACGCCGCGACCAGCGCGAGCAGCGCGCCCGAGGGCACGCCCGCACCGGTGGGCTGCAGGATCAGGATGACGCCTAAGAACCCGATGATGACGGCAGCCCAGCGGCGCCAGCCGACCTTCTCCTTCAGCAGCACGACCGAGAGCCCGACCATGAACAGGGGGCTCGCGAAGGTGATGGCCATGGTATCGGCGAGCGGCATCACCTTCAGGGCGAAATAGAAGGTGATCATGGTCGCCAGGTTGAAGACGGAGCGCAGGGCATGGCCGAACGGCCGCCGCGTCGCCAGCGTGGCGAGCCCGCCCATGCGGCTCGCCAGGATGAGCGCGAGGGCGAGGCCGAACACGTAGCGCACGAAGGCGATCTGGGGCACGGCGTAGTCGGCGGTGAGCCACTTCACCGCGGCGTCGAGCAAGGTGAGCGAGGCCAGGGCGGAGAGGCCGTAGGCGATCGCCTTGACCGGCGCGTATCGCAGCCCGGCTGCGGCCGCCGTCACGGGGCGCCCTCGCCGGGAACGGCGGCCTCCGCGATGCGCTTGCGGCCGAGCCTCGTCTCGCGATGGGCGATGTAGAGGCTGGCGCCCGCCACGATCGGGGCGCCGATCCAGATCGACCAGCTCGGCACCTCGCCCCAGATGAAGTAGCCGAGCGCCGCCGCCCAGATGAGCGCGGTGTACTCGATCGGCGCCAGCATGGAGATCTCGCCGTAGCGGAAGGCGCGCAGCATCAGGAACTGCCCGGCGCCGCTGGCGAGACCCGTGAACAGGAACACGGCGAGGTCGAGCGGCGTCGGCGTCACCCATTGGAACGGCATGAACGGCGCGGTGCAGAGGACCGCCGTGCCGGTGACCCAGACCATCAGGCTTTCGGTCGACTCGGTCGCCGTGAGCCGCCGGGAGACGATGTTGGAGATGGCATAGAACAGCGCGGAGGACAGCGGCAGCAGCACGGCCCATCCGAAGCCCTCGCCGCCCGGCCGCAGCATGATGAGCACCCCGGCGAAGCCCACCATCAGAGCGCCCCAGCGCCGCGGCCCCACCGTCTCGCCGAGCACGGTGGCGCCGAGCACGGTCATGAACAGCGGCGCGGCGAAGGCGATGGCGATCACGTCGGCGAGCGGCATCAAGGCGAGCGCCCAGAAGAAGGTCGCCATGGTGAGCACGCCGGTGACCGCCCGGACCAGCTGCAGCACCGGCTGCCGGAAGCTGAACAGCCGGCCGCGGTTCCGCTGCGGCAGGCAGATCGCGAGAATCGTCAGGAAGGTGAAACAGCGCCCGAGAAAGATGATCTGCGCCACGGCATAGCCGTAGGTCAGCCATTTCGCACCGGCATCGAGCCCGGAGAACGCCGCCACCCCCGCCATCATGTAGAGCAGGGCCCGGCCGGGCAGGTTGCGGTGCAGGGCTGCCTCTGCGCCGGCGGTCATGTGCTGATGCTCTCTCCAGACTCCCCGGGCCGGGATCCCCGGGACATGCGCTATGCCTAGCGGGTCTTGCGACGCGCCGCCACCTCATCCTGCGTCCCGGCCTGCGGAAGACCGGTCCGGTCTCGACGGCGCGATCGTTGCTCCCCGGGGCACGAGGCCGTAGTTTGATCCTGCCGCGCGCCGAGTCCGGGTCCGGCCGGGACGGGTGCGGCGCGACTCCGGTGACACGAATCGAGACAATGCCCCTCGACATCGCCCCTTCGGTCTGCCCGCACGACTGCCCATCGACCTGCGCGCTCGAGGTGGAGCGGCTCGATCCGTACCGCATCGGCCGGGTGCACGGCGCCAGGGACAACAGCTACACGGCCGGGGTGGTCTGCGCCAAGGTCGCCCGCTACGCCGAGCGGCAGCATCACCCGGACCGGCTCGGCCAGCCGCTGCGCCGGGTCGGGGACAAGGGCGTGGGCCGCGCCGCCTTCGTCCCGATCTCCTGGGAGGCGGCGCTGGACGAGGTGGCGGAGGCGCTGGCCCGGGCGGCGCAGCGCCACGGGCCGGAGGCGGTCTGGCCCTATTTCTACGCCGGCACCATGGGGCTCGTGCAGCGCGACGGGATCGAGCGGCTGCGCCACGTCATGCGCTATTCGCGCGAGCATCAGACGATCTGCGTCGCGCTCTCCGACTCCGGCTGGGCGGCCGGCGTGGGCGTGAAGCGCGGCGTCGATTCGCGCGAGATGGCCGAATCGGACCTGATCGTG
>DAIMFL010000053.1:12614-20464 GCA_036724615.1 Alphaproteobacteria bacterium
CCACCCAGGTCAACGCCATGACCCATATCAGCCGCGCCCGCAAGGCGCGCGGCGCCAGGCTGGTGGTGATCGACCCCTATCGCACGCCGAGCGCCGAGGCCGCCGACATGCATCTGCCGGTGCGGCCCGGCACGGATGCGGCGCTCGCCTGCGGCGTGATGCACGTGCTATTCAAGGAGGGCTTCGCCGACCGGGAGTACATGGCGAAATACGCCGACGCGCCGGACGAGCTCGAGGCGCATCTCGAGACCCGCACGCCGGAATGGGCGGCGGCGATCACCGGCCTCGATCCCGCAACGATCGTCGAGTTCGCGCGGCTCTACGGCGGCACGAAGCGGAGCTTCCTGCGCATCGGCTACGGCTTCAGCCGCTCGCGCAACGGGGCGGTCAATCTGCACGCGGCGAGCTGCCTGCCGACCGTGACCGGCGCCTGGCAGTACCGGGGCGGCGGCGCGCTCTACAGCAACGGCGGGCTCTACGGGATCGACAAGACGCTGATCGAAGGGCTCGACGCCCGCGACACATCGGTGCGGATACTCGACCAGTGCCGCATCGGCCCGATCCTGCTCGGCGACAAGCGCGACCTCGGCGACGGCCCGCCGGTCGATGCGCTGTTCATCCAGAACACCAACCCCGTCGTCGTCTGTCCCGAGTCGCTCAAGGTGCGCGAAGGCGTCCTGCGCAACGACCTGTTCGTCTGCGTCCACGAGCAGTTCATGACCGAGACGGCGGCCATGGCGGACATCGTGCTGCCCGCCACCACCTTCCTGGAGCATGACGATCTCTATGTGGCCGGCGGCCACACCTATCTGCAGGTCGCCCGCAAGGTCGTCGAGCCCTTCGCCGAAGCCCGGTCCAACCATTTCGTGATCTGCGAGCTCGCGAGGCGGCTCGGCGCAGAGCATCCCGGCTTCCACATGACGGAGTGGGAGATGATCGACCGGACGCTCAGGGCGTCCGGCAAGCCCGGCGCGGACGAGCTCGCCTCCGGGCGGTGGCTCGACTGCGCCCTGCCGTTCGAGACCGCGCATTTCCTCGACGGCTTCGGCCATCCGGACGGGCGCTTCCGCTTCAAGCCCGACTGGGCGGCGATCGGCGACGACCACCGGCGGCTGCCGCGCCTGCCGGATCATTGCCGGGTGATCGAGGAGGCGGACGCGGAGCACCCGTTCCGCATGGTCGCCGCGCCGGCGCGCAGCTTTCTCAACACCACTTTCACCGAGACGCCCGGCTCCCGCGCGCGGGAGATCCGGCCCGCCGTCCTCATCCATCCGCAGGATTGCGGACGTCTCGGCCTCGCCGAGGGGCAGCGGGTGCGGCTCGGCAACCGCCGCGGCTCCATCGTGGTCCATGCCAAGCCGTTCGACGGTCTGCAGCCGGGCGTGGTGATCGTGGAAGGCATCTGGCCGAATGCGGCGTTCGAGGAAGGCATCGGGGTCAACGCCCTCGTCGGCGCCGATCCCGGCCCGCCGAAGGGCGGCGGCACGTTCCACGACACGTCGGTCTGGGTGAGGCCGGTATGACCGTTCAGCAGCCGGTCGAGGAGCTCACCGGGGCCGCGCGCCGGCGCCCGCGTCCGCTCAAGCGGCCGCATGTCGTCGTGCTCGGAAACGAGAAGGGCGGGTCGGGCAAGTCCACTACGGCGATGCATCTGATCGTCGCCCTGCTGCATGACGGCTACCGCGTCGGCAGCAGCGATCTCGACGCGCGCCAGGGCACGCTGTCGCGCTATGTCGAGAATCGCCGCGACTTCGCCGCCGCGAACGGGCTGACCCTGCCCCTCCCGGAGCACCGCGCCGTGCCGCGCAGCACGCTCGATTCGGCGGCCTCCGCCCGCGCGGACGAAGCCGCGCGGCTCGGCGCCGCGCTCGCCGATCTCGCGGCGTGCGATTTCGTGATCATGGACACGCCGGGCAGCGACAACAGCCTGTCCCGGCTCGGCCATTCCCGGGCCGACACGCTGATCACGCCGATGAACGACAGCTTCCTCGATCTCGACCTGCTGGCGCGGCTCGACCAGAGCGGCAAGCGGATCCGCGGGCCCAGCCTCTACGCGGAGATGGTCTGGGACCAGCGCAAGCAGCGCGCCCTCGCCGACGGCGGGTCGATCGACTGGATCGTCATGCGGAACCGCCTGAGCAGCCTCGACGCCCGCAACAAGCGCACGATCGGCCGGCTGCTCGACGAGCTCGCCCGCCGGATCGGATTCCGCCAGGCGCCCGGCTTCTCGGAGCGGGTGATCTTCCGCGAGCTGTTCCCCCGCGGCCTCACCTTGCTCGATCTGCGCCAGGCGGATGCGGGCGTCTCCTTCAGCATGTCGCACGTGGCCGCGCGCCAGGAGGTCCGGGCGCTGCTCGCGGCCATCGGCCTGCCGGAAGCCGCGGCAGGCCTCGCGTCCGCGCCGGATGCGGGCCCGGCGCTGGAGATAGACGAGGAACGGGCTGGCACCGCCTGAGGAGCCGCACCATCTTCTATGATGGGTCGACGCGGCCGACGGGAGCACGGGAAATGGGCCAGGACCGCAGCAAGCTGCCACAGACGGCCGAGTCCGGCGCGGTCGACGCGTTCCTGCGCAAGCTCGCGGCCGTGCCGCCGCCGCGCCCGGGCGAGGGAAAGCGCGGCCGCCTCCTGTTCGGCATGGACGCGACCGCCAGCCGCGAGCCGACCTGGGACCGGGCCTGCCAGATCCAGGCCGAGATGTTCCGCGAGACCGGCGCGCTGGGCGGGCTCGACATCCAGCTCGCGTACTATCGCGGCTACAAGGAGTTCGAGGCGACGCCGTGGTGCTCGGATTCCGCGGCGCTGCTCCGGCGCATGACGGCGGTGACCTGCCTGGGCGGGCAGACGCAGATCGCCCGGCTGCTCCAGCACGCGATCGACGAGACGCGGCGCGAGAAGGTGAACGCGCTGGTCTTCGTCGGCGACTGCATGGAGGAGGACGTGGACCGGCTCTGCCACCTGGCCGGCGAGCTCGGCCTGCTCGGCGTCCCGGCCTTCATCTTTCACGAGGGCGGCAACCAGAAGGCGGCGCGCGCCTTCCAGCAGATCGCCCGGCTGACCAACGGCGCCTATTGCCGTTTCGACCGCAACAGCGCGCAGCAGCTGCGCGAGCTGCTGGCGGCGGTGGCGGTCTTCGCGGCCGGCGGCCGCCGCGCGCTCGAGGACTACGGCCGGCGGACCGGGGGCGCGGCGCTGCAGCTCACCCATCAGGTCGGGCGGTCCTGACCGGCGGCCGATGCTCGCCTATCTCTTTCTCGGCATCCTCGTGCTGCTGGCCGTGCTGGGGCTCATGCACGCCTTCACCCGCGCCAATCCGGCCAGCGTGGCGCGCGGGCTGCGCTGGGCGGCCTTTGCCTTGGCGGGCCTCGCCGTCGTCCTGCTGCCCTTCCTGGGACGCGGCAGCCTCGCATTCCTCGGCCCCGCCGTCGTCCTCCCGATCCTGATGCGATACTGGTCGCAGAGCCGGCAGCGCGCGCAGCCGTCGCCGGGCCAGACGTCCTCGGTCGAGACCGCCTGGATCGCCATGACGCTCGACCATGACAGCGGCGCGATGGAGGGCACCGTGCGGAACGGCCGCTTCGCCGGCCGCGCTCTGTCCGGGCTCGATCTTCCCGATCTTCTCGATCTTCTCGGCGAGTGCCGCGCCGCGGATCCGGACTCCGTTCCGCTGGTGGAAGCCTATCTCGACCGGACCCGGCCGGACTGGCGGGAGGCCGGCCCCGGCCAGGGCGGGGCCGAAGAGGCATCTGGCGGCGGCAGCGGGCGACCGCCGCGCGGCGGCATGACCCGGGAGGAGGCCTATCAGATCCTGGGGCTCGAGCCGGGCGCCGCGCCGGAGGCCATCCGGGATGCGCATCGTCGGCTCATGCTGAAGCTCCATCCGGATCACGGCGGATCCACCTATCTCGCGGCAAAGCTCAATCAGGCCAAAGACTTGCTGCTAGGGAACTGAAGGTTGCCGCGGGGCGTTTGTTGCATCGCGCCGGTGGCGTATGGCACAAATTGCACGCCGCCCGGGCTGGTCCGGCCGGCCCTGGCATGGCGGTAGCATGAGCAAGCGCATTCGCAAGGCGATCTTCCCGGTGGGCGGCCTCGGCACCCGTTTCCTGCCGGCGACGAAGGCCATTCCGAAGGAAATGCTGCCGATCGTCGACAAGCCGCTCATCCAGTACGCCGTCGAGGAGGCGCAGGCCGCCGGCATCGAGGAGTTCATCTTCGTCACCAGCCGCGGCAAGAGCACGATCGAGGATCATTTCGATCACGCCTACGAGCTGCGCGAGACGCTCGCCCGGCGCGACAAGGCGGCCGAGCTCAAGCTCCTCGAGGACCTGCTGCCGGCCGCCGGTCAGGTCGTCTACACCCGCCAGCAGGAGCCGCTCGGTCTCGGCCACGCCGTCTGGTGCGCCCGCCATTTCGTCCATGACGAGCCGGTCGCGGTGCTGCTGCCGGACGACATGGTGCTGGCCGATACGCCTTGCCTGAAGCAGATGGTCGACATCTACGGCGAGGTCGGCGGCAATCTGGTGGCGGTCATGGACGTGCCGCGCGAGCACACCAATCGCTACGGCGTGCTGAAGGTCGGCCGCGAAGACGGCCGCCTGGCCGAGGTGAAGGGCCTCGTCGAGAAGCCGAAGCCGGCCGACGCGCCCTCCACCCTGTCGATCATCGGACGCTACATCCTGCAGCCGGCGGTGTTCCCGATCCTAGAGCGGCAGAGCCCCGGCGCGGGCAACGAGGTCCAGCTCACCGACGCGCTGGCGCAGATGATCGGACAGATGCCGTTCCACGGCTATCGCTTCGCCGGCACGCGCTTCGACTGCGGCGACCGCGCCGGCTTCCTGGAAGCCACCATCGCCTATGCGCTCCGCCATCCCTCGATCGGTGAAGCGGCGCGCGAAATCATCGGACGCTATGCTGCGGACGCGGCGCGGCCGGGTGGCAGGGCCGCCTGAGCGAGGGGATCCCGGACCGCGCGGTCGACCGGCAGAGGGGTAGGGCGGAATGCGCATTGCCATGATCGGCACGGGCTATGTCGGCCTGGTGTCCGGCGCCTGTTTCTCGGAGTTCGGGGTGGAGGTCGTCTGCGTCGACAAGGACGCCGACAAGATCGCCCGGCTCGAGGGCGGCGAGATCCCGATCTTCGAGCCGGGGCTCGAAGTGCTGGTCGCCAACAACCGGCGGGCCGGCCGGCTCTCCTTCACCACCGATCTGGCGGCGGCCGTCGCCGGCGCCGACGCGGTGTTCATCGCCGTCGGCACGCCGAGCCGGCGCGGCGACGGCCATGCCGACCTGTCCTATGTCTTCGCCGCGGCCCGCGAGGTCGCGGCGGCGCTGACCGGCTATACGGTCATCGTCACCAAGTCGACCGTGCCGGTGGGCACGGGGCGGGAGGTCGCCCGCGCGGTGCGCGCCGCCCGGCCCGACGCCCCGTTCGCCGTCGTGTCGAACCCGGAGTTCCTGCGCGAAGGCTCGGCGTGGAGAGCGAGCGGGCCCGCGAGGTGATGCGCCAGCTCTACCGGCCGCTCTACCTCATCGAGACGCCGATCGTGTTCACCGGGCTCGAGACCTCCGAGCTCATCAAATACGCCGCCAACGCCTTCCTGGCGACCAAGATCACCTTCATCAACGAGATCGCCGATCTCTGCGAGCGGGTCGGTGCGGATGTGCACGACGTGGCGCGCGGCATTGGCCTCGACGGGCGCATCGGGCGCAAGTTCCTCCATGCGGGCCCGGGTTTCGGCGGGTCCTGCTTCCCGAAGGACACGCGTGCGCTGGTCCAGACGGCGCGGCAGGTCGGCGCCCCGATCCACATCGTCGAGTCGGTGGTCGAGGTCAACGAGGCGCGCAAGCGGCACATGGCGGAGCGGGTCATCGAGGCCTGCGGCGGCAGCGTCGCCGGGAAGACCGTCGCGGCGCTCGGCCTCACCTTCAAGCCGAACACCGACGACATGCGCGAAAGCCCGAGCCTGGTCGTGCTGCCGGCGCTCGTCGGGGCGGGCGCGCGCGTCCAGGCTTACGACCCGGAAGGCATGGCGGAGGCGGCCAAGCTCATGCCGCACCTCGCCTACTGCACCGGGGCCTACGAGGCGATGACGGGCGCGGACGCGCTGCTGATCCTCACCGAATGGAACGAGTTCCGCGCCCTCGATTTCGCGCGCGTCCGGCAGCTTCTGCGCGCGCCGATCGTCGTCGATCTCAGGAACATCTACAGCCCGCAGGACATGGCGGCGGCGGGCTTCGTCTACACCAGCATCGGCCGACCGACCGGTTTCGTCGCGACCGTGGACGAGGCGGCCAGGGGAAGCGCCGCATGACCGCGCTGGACGCGCATCGATTCCACCCGACCATTCTTCGCGAGTACGACATCCGCGGCGTCGTCGGAAAGACGCTGTCGGAGGCGGACGCCCGCGCCGTCGGCCGGGCGCTCGGCACGATGATCCGCGAGAAAGGCGGCACCACCGCCTGCGTCGGCTATGACGGGCGGCTGAGCTCGCCATCCCTCTCGGCGGCGGCGATCGAGGGCCTGCTCGACGCCGGTCTCGACGTCTGGCGCGTCGGCCGCGGCCCGACGCCGATGCTGTACTACGCCACCGTGGAGCTCGGCGCCGGCGGCGGGCTCATGGTCACCGGGTCGCATAATCCGCCCGACCACAACGGCTTCAAGATGATGATCGGCAGGACCGGAATCTACGGCTCGTCGATCAAGCGCCTGGGCGAGATCGCGGCCTCCGGGGCCACGCCCGACGGCCCGCGCGGCACGGCGAGCGACCGGCCGGTGCTCGACCGCTATGTCGACCGCCTGGTCGCGGGCTTCCGTGCGGCCGGGAAGGAAACCCGGCAGCTGGCGGTCGCCTGGGACGCCGGCAACGGCGCGGCGGGCGAGGCGATGGCGCTGCTCGTCAGGCGGCTGCCCGGCCGGCACGTGCTGCTCAACGAGCGGATCGACGGCACCTTCCCGGCGCACCACCCCGACCCGACCGTGCCGGAGAACCTCGTCCAGCTGCAGGAGGCGGTGAAGGCCGAGCGCTGCGATCTCGGCATCGGCTTCGACGGCGACGGCGACCGCATCGGCGTGATCGACGGCAAGGGACGCATCCTCTGGGGCGACCAGCTGCTCGCCATCCTGGCGCGCGAGGTGCTGGCCGAACGTCCCGGCGCCACCATCATCGGCGACGTGAAGTCGAGCCAGGTGCTGTTCGACGAGATCGCCCGGGCCGGCGGCGATCCGCTCATGTGGAAGACGGGCCACTCCGTCATCAAGTCGAAGATGGCGGAGATCGGCGCGCCGCTCGCCGGCGAGATGAGCGGCCATATCTTCTACAGCGATCACTACTACGGCTTCGACGACGCGCTCTACGCGGCGGTGCGCCTCCTCGGCATCCTGGCGCGCTCGGCGCAGAGCCTGGCGGACATGCGCGATGCCCTGCCGCAGACGGTGAACACGCCGGAGACCCGCTTCCCCTGCAGCGAGGAGCGCAAGTTCGAGGTGGTCGAGGAGATCCGCGACCGGCTGCGCGCCGCCGGCGCCACCCTGTCGGACATCGACGGGGTGCGCGTCTCGACCGAGGACGGCTGGTGGCTGCTGCGGGCCTCGAACACCCAGGACGTGCTGGTGGCGCGCTGCGAGGCGAAGGACGCGGCGGCGCTGGAGCGCCTCAAGGACGCCGTCGGGAGCGAGCTCCGGAAGAGCGGCCTCGAGGTCCCGACGTTCTAGAGCTCGTCCCGTTTACGCCGGCGCAACACCCCCTCACCCTTCCCTCTCCCCCTTCCAGGGGGAGAGGGTTGCGAAGGCTTAGCGAGGGCGCAGCCCGAGCCTAGCCGGCTTGCCCGCCGAAGCTCGGCGCAGCCGA
>DAIMFL010000054.1:0-20193 GCA_036724615.1 Alphaproteobacteria bacterium
ACTGGTCGCCGAAGGCATGGCGGCCGATCACGATCGGCTGCGTCCAGCCCGGCACCAGCCGCGGCACGTTGCGGCAGATGATCGGCTGGCGGAACACGGTGCCGTCGAGGATGTTGCGGATCGTCCCGTTGGGCGAGCGCCACATCTTCTTCAGATTGAATTCCTTCACCCGGCCCTCGTCCGGGGTGATGGTGGCGCACTTAACCCCCACGCGGTGCGTCTTGATCGCGTTCGCCGCGTCGATGGTGATCTGGTCCTCGGTCGCGTCCCGGCTCTCCACGCCCAGGTCGTAGTACTTCAGGTCGATGTCGAGATAGGGAAGGATCAGGCGCTCCTTGATGAAGGCCCAGATGATGCGGGTCATCTCGTCGCCGTCGAGCTCGACGACCGGATTGGCGACCTTGATCTTGCTCATCTCGTCTCCTGGAGGATCACGACCGGAAAAGGGCGGGCCGAAAATACCATCGCCCCCCGGGGAGGCAAGGGGGCAGGGTCACGGGTCAGAAAGTGGCTACAGCCGGCTCGGCCGATCCGGGACGCTCGGCTCCGGCTCCTTGCGGATCGCGGCGATCACGTCGTTCACGTCGTCCACCACGGTGAACAGGCCGCGATATTCCGGGCGAGCGAAGCCGCGCCCGATCACATGGTCGACGAGGCGCAGCAGCGGTCGCCAGTAGCCGTCGATGTCGATCACCACGATCGGCTTGTCATGGAGCCGCAGCTGTCGCCAGGTGATGATCTCGAAGGTCTCGTCCAGCGTGCCGAAGCCGCCGGGCAGCACGGCGAAGGCATCGGACAGCTCGAACATGAGATTCTTCCGCGAATGCATGGAGTCGACGATGTGCAGCTCGTCGACGCCCTGATGGCCGACCTCCCGCGTCTCCAGGAACTCCGGAATGACGCCCACCGCCGATCCGCCGGCGGCGACCACGGAATCGGCAAGGATTCCCATCAGCCCGATGCGGCCGCCGCCATAGACGAGGCGGATGCGGTTCTCGGCCATCACGCGCCCGAGCCGTTCGGCCGCGGCGCGATAGACCGGATCCGTCCCCACGGACGAGCCGCAATAGACGCAAAGAGAGCTGATCGGTTCCATGCTCCTCCGAATCCCCAGACTGCTCCTTGCCCGCATCGCGAAAAGAGCGCGCGGGTCGCCGGCGCTTTGCCCCGGGCAGGCTGGCGAGTTATGTAGACCCCCGAGATATGCCGTTTCTTCGCCGCCCTGTCACGCCGAACCGCGCCTCGGGGCGGGTGAGGGGGCTCCGACGATCACAGGCAGGAAGGCCGGTAAGCGACATGCGGGATGCGGGATTGTACTACCTGGTCGGGCTGCTGGCGCTCGGGCTTGCCGGCGTTGCGCAGGCCCAGGACGCCGTGCCGGACGCCGAAGCCCCGGCCGCGACGGCCGATGCGCCGCCGTCCGGGCAAGGCGATCCCCTGCTCGAGCGCGGCGCCTATCTGTTCGCCGCGGCCGGCTGCGCCGGCTGCCATACGGATGTGAAGAACCAGGGCGCGCTGCTGGCCGGCGGACGGCCGCTCGACACGCCGTTCGGCGTCTTCTATTCGCCCAACATCACGCCCGATCCGGAGACCGGGATCGGCGACTGGTCGGACGAGGATTTCATCCGTGCCCTGCGCGAGGGCGTGTCGCCCGACGGCGATCACCTCTACCCGGCCTTTCCCTACACCTCCTACACGCGCATGACCGAGGAGGACATGCGTGCGCTCAAGGCCTACATCTTCTCGCTGCCGCCGGTCCGGCAGGAGAACCGGCCGCATGATCTCGGCTTCCCCTATGGATGGCGCTTCCTGCTGGGCGCGTGGAAGATGCTGAACTTCGAGCCCGGCGTCCATACCGCGGACTCCGGGCGGAGCGACGGCTGGAATCGCGGCGCGTATCTCGTCGAGGCGCTCGGCCATTGCGGCGAGTGCCACACGCCGCGCGATGCGCTCGGCGGGCTCGACGGCGAGCGCTGGCTGGCCGGCACGGTGGACGGTCCCGGCGGCGACAAGGTGCCGAACATCACGCCGGACGAGGAGACCGGCATCGGCAGCTGGTCCGCGAGCCAGATCACCGGCGTGCTGCGCACCGGTCTTCTGCCGGATGGAGACGTGGTCGGCGCCAGCATGGGCGAGGTGGTGGAGAACAGCACCAGCCGTCTCACCAACGAGGACCGCGCCGCGATCGCCGAGTACCTGCAATCGCAGCAGCCGGTCGCCAATCCGGACGCGCGTGCGACCCAGCCCGATTACTGAGCGGTTCCAGAGAAAAGCCACGCAAATACGGCCAGTGGCGGCGATTGCTCCGGCATCGGCAGCGTATTAGTTTATGGGCGCCCGTTTCAGGAATATGGCAGGCTTTGGTGAATCGGATCGTTCTGCTCGGGGCCGTGGGTGCGGCGGTGATCGTCGCGGCTCTGGCTCTCAATTTCGCGATTACCCAGGACGAGCCCCCGCCAGAGCCGACCGCCCAGACCGCCGCAGCCCCCGCGCCTGACGCAGCCGCGCCTGAAGATCCATCGCCCGCCGCCGAGACGCCGGAACCGGCTGTTCCGGACGGCGAGCAGGACGAAGCCGCGTCCTCCGCGGCGTCGACCGGGGCGGACGGGAACGATGCAACCGGCGAGACGGCGGCCTCGAGCGGGACGGCGCCGGCGCAACCGGCACCGGCCGAACCCGCCGCCGGAGAGAGCGAGACCACGCAATCGGCGGCGCTGCCGGCCGACGCGCCGTCCGGCGAGGAGCCCGCCGTCTCCGACGACGCGGCGGGAGAGGCGGAGGGCGAGGCGCCCGCCGCCGCGGCCGAGCCGGAAGCGCCGGAGTTCGACATCGTCCGGGTCAGCCCGACCGGCGAGGCGGTGATCGCCGGCCGCGCCGCGCCCGGCAGCGAAGTGACGGTGATGTCCGGCGACACGCCGATCGGCAGCGCCGTCGCCGACGAGCGCGGCGACTGGGTGGTGCTGCCCGATACGAAGCTGCCGCCCGGCGATCACGAGCTCACCGCTATCGCCCGGCTGCCGGACCAGGCCCCCATGGAATCGGCCGACGTCGTGGTGGTCGTCGTGCCCGAGCCGCAGCGGGACATCGCCGGGGCGAGCGACAGCGAGGCGGCCGGCCAGGCGCTCGCCCTCGCCATGCCGCGCGAAGGCGAGGGGCGCACCACCGTGCTGCAGGCGCCGGGCGCCTCGGAGGAGGGCATCGGCGACAACCGGCTGTTCCTGGATTCGGTCGATTACGGGGAGAAGGGCGACGTCTCGATCGGCGGCCGCGCCGATCCCGGCGCCGAGCTTCAGGTCTATCTCGACAACCGGCTGCTCGGCAGCGCCGAGGCCGACACCGACGGCCGCTGGCGGATCACGCCCCAGGAGAACGTCGACATAGGGCTGCACGAGCTGCGCGTCGACCAGATCGGCCAGGACGGCACGGTGGTGGCGCGCGTCGAGACTCCGTTCCAGCGAATGGAGCTGTCCGACTGGCCGGCGCAGAAGGTCGTGATCGTGCAGCCGGGGAACAGCCTGTGGCGGCTCGCCCGTCGCATGTACGGGCAGGGCGTCCGTTACACCGTGATCTACGAGGCGAACCGCAGCCAGATCGCCGATCCGGACCTGATCTATCCGGGGCAGGTCTTCGTGGTGCCGCCCGGACAGTCGGCGCCGCAGGACGGAGCCGGCGGCTGATCGGCTTCTAGGCGGCGCCGCGGCGTCCGGGGGCGCCGCGCCAGCCTGCCAGGACGAAATCCCCGAGCAGCGACAGATAGGGCTTGAGCTCCAGCACCAGCTGGGCGGCGGAGCTCACCACGTTGACCGCGGTGAGCACGGGCGGCAGCGGGATCTCTCCGGCGACTTCGATCTGCCCGTCGCGCGTCACGCCGATGCGCGCGTGCGGCAGGCTCCGGCTCGCGCGCAGGATGGCGAGCGCGTGGCGCCGGCGTTCGAGCGATTCGGCCGTATAGGGCAGGGGACCCGCCTTGGCGCTCAGCTGGAGCAGCAGCTTGTCCTGCGACTGCCGCGTCGAGGCGACGAAGCCGAGGCCCAGGCACTGGAAGCGGAAGCCGAAGGGGCGGGCGCGGGGATCGACGCGGATCAGCCTGCCGTCGGGATCGAGCGCCAGCGAGTTCACTTCGAACGGACCCGTCGTCTGCGCTAGATGCGCGATGTGCATACATGCCCCCTTGGACTCGGCTGGACGGGACAGGTATCACCGGGCGGTTTAAGGAGCCGTAAAGCGGCGGGCCCGGGCCGGGAGCCAAAGCGGCGGCCGGCGCGTTAACCTACCGCGCCATTAACTGTCTTGCGGACCGGCCAGTTCGGGTAGGATGCCGGCCCGGCGGCCCGAGGAGCCGCTCGGTCGTAACTGCGGAAGGCGCAGCCTTGCTGAAATACGTTCTGTTTCCGATTCACCGCGACGGCTGGCCGATCATCGGCATCTTCGTGCTGGCCGATCTGCTGCTGTGGTGGTGGGAGGACTGGCTGGGCTGGCTCGGCCTGTTCGCCGTGCTGTGGTGCGTGTTCTTCTTCCGCGATCCGGCGCGCGTCACGCCCGCGCGCCCCGGCCTGATGGTGAGCCCGGCCGACGGGCTGGTGCAGGCGATCGAGCGGCAGATCCCGCCCACCGAGCTCGGCATGGCGCCGGAGCCGCTCACCCGCATCAGCATCTTCATGAGCGTCTTCGACGTGCACGTGAACCGCGTGCCGGTCGACGGCGAGGTGATCGCCACCAGCTACCGCCCTGGGAAATTCTTCAACGCGTCGCTGGACAAGGCCAGCGAGTTCAACGAGCGTCAGTCGATCCGGCTCCGGGTGCCCGACGGGCGGGAGCTCGCCACGGTGCAGATCGCCGGGCTGGTGGCGCGGCGCATCCGCTGCGACCTGCAGCAGGGGCAGGCGGTCCGGGCGGGCGAGCGCTTCGGCATCATCCGGTTCGGCAGCCGGCTCGACGTCTACCTGCCGGCGGGCGTCGCCCCGCTCGTCGCGGTCGACCAGCGCATGGTCGCCGGAGAGACCGTGCTCGCCGATCTGACGTCCGATGAGCCTCAGAGGCCGGGAGAGGTCCGCTGATGTACAGACGATCCGGAACGCGCCTGCGCGACCAGTCGCTCAACCGCCTCATCCCCAACATGCTGACGGTCTTGGCGTTGTGCGCCGGGCTGACCAGCATCCGCTTCGCCCTCGACAACCGCTGGGAGATGGCGGTGTTCGCCATCGTCATCGCCGGCATTCTCGACGGGCTCGACGGGCGCATCGCGCGGCTGCTGGACAGCACCAGCAAGTTCGGCGCCGAGCTCGACTCGCTGTCCGATTTCGTGAGCTTCGGCGTGGCGCCGGCCATCCTCCTCTACTACTGGACCCTGCAGTCCGCCCGCGGCCTCGGCTGGGTGATCGCGCTCGTCTTCGGCGTCTGCGTGGCGCTGCGCCTGGCGCGCTTCAACACGCGCATCGACAATGCCGACCTGCCGGCCTGGACCGGGCGGTTCTTCGTCGGGGTGCCGGCACCCGCCGGGGCGGGGCTGTCGCTGATGCCGGTCTTCGCCACCCTGCTGTTCGGCCCCGGCCTGTTCGACAACCCGGTCTTCACCGGCGCCGTGACTATCGCCGTCGCCGCCCTGATGGTGAGCCGCGTGCCCACCTATTCCCTGAAGCGGGTGCGGGTGCCGCACCAGCTGGTGGTGCCGACCCTGCTCGGCGTCGGGTCGATGGCGGCGCTGCTGGTCAGCATGCCCTGGCTCACTTTGACCGTGCTGGGCGTGCTCTACACCGCGTCGATCCCCTTCAGCCTGCTGTCCTATCGCCGGCTCGAGCGGCTGCGCGGCGAGGTCGCCACCGAGGAGGTCTCCGCGCCGGGCGACACGCCCGCCACCTGACGCACGCGGTCTCGCCATGCTCGACGCCGCGATGCGCCGGCTGATCGACCGGCCGCTCGAGGCGGCGGCGCGGCCGGTCGCCGCCGCCGGCATCCCCGCGAACGCGATCACCCTGGCCGGGCTGGCGCTCGGCCTTCTCGCCGTTCCCCTGATCGCCTGGGAAAGCTATGCGCTGGCGCTCGTGGCGATCCTGGCGAGCCGATTCGCCGACGGGCTGGACGGGGCCGTCGCCCGGCTCCGCGGCCCGACGGAGTTCGGCGGCTATCTCGACATCGTCTGCGACTTCGTCTTCTACGCCGCCGTGCCCTTCGGCTTCGCCCTGGCGCGCCCGGAGAACGCCGTCGCCGCCGCGTTCCTGATGCTGGCCTTCGTCGGCACGGGCTCGAGCTTTCTCGCCTATGCCATCGTTGCCGCCAAGCGCGGCCTGGAGACCGCGCGGCGGGGGCGGAAGAGCTTCTATCATCTCGGCGGGCTCACCGAGGGGACGGAGACGATCGCCGCCTTCGCGGCGTTCTGCCTGTTTCCGGACAGCTTTCCTGTCCTGGCCTGGATCTTCGGCGCGCTGTGCTGCGTGACGACGCTGACGCGCGTCGCCGCGGCTTGGCGCGACTTCCGCTGACCGGCCGGGCGCGGAGGGCCTATCCGGCCGCCTTATTCGGCCGCCTTGGGCAGCGCCGTCTCGGTCTCCGGCTCCTGCCGCCGGGCGGCGCGCCGCAGGCGCCGGTCCCGACGCCAGCTCCGCAGGTTCTCCCGCACCATCAGCGCAGAGGGCGTCACGATCAGCGTCAGCACCGTCGCGAAGGTGAGGCCGAAGACGATCGCGGTCGACAGCTGGATCCACCACTGGGTGGACGGCGCGCCGACGGTCACCTCGCGCGAGATGAAGTCGATGTTGACCCCCATCATCATCGGCACCAGGCCGAGCACCGTCGTGACCGCGGTGAGCAGCACGGGCCGCATGCGCTGGGCGCAGGTGCGCAGGATCGCCTCGCGCGGCGTGCGCTCCGTCTTGCGAAGCTGATCGAACGTATCGATCAGGATGATGTTGTTGCTGACGACGATGCCGGCCAGGGCGATCACGCCGATGCCGTTCATCACGATGCCGAAGGGCTGGTCGAGCACGAGAAGCCCGATCATCACCCCCACCGTCGACATCACCACGGCGGAGAGGATGAGGCCTGCGCTGTAGAAGCTGTTGAACTGCGTGACCAGGATGATGGCGATGAGGAAGAGCGCCGCCATGAACGCGTTCACCAGGAAGGCCTGCGATTCCTGCTGCTCCTCGTCCTCGCCCTTGAAGGTGACGCCGACGCGGGAATCGAGCTCGGCCTCCTGCAGCCAGGCGCGGATCTGCTGCACCTTGTCGTCCGGCAGCACGCCGGGCGCGACGTCGGCGCGCACCGTCAGCACGCGCGCGCCGTCGACCCGGTTGATGAGGCCGACCTTGGGCTGCGCGCTGCGGTCCACGAAGTTGCTGATCGGCACGAAGCCGCTGCTCGCCGGCACCCGGATCTGGTCGAGCTCGTTGATGCTGCGCGCATCCAGCGGATAGCGCGCGACGATGTCGATCTCGTCCTCGGCGTCGTCCGGGCGGAACTCGCCGAACTTCAGGCCGCGCGTCACCAGCTGAATGGCATTGCCGACCGTGGTCACGTCGACGCCGTATTTGGCGGCCTGGGCGCGGTCGACCGTGATCTCCCACTCGATGCCGGGCACCGGCCGGCTGTCCTCCACGTCGACGACGCCGTCCAGGCTTTCGACGAAGCCGCGCAGCCGCTCCATCGCCGGGCCGAGGAGCTCGGGGAACTGCGAGGAGAGCTGGACCTGGATCGGCTTGCCGACCGGCGGGCCGCCTTCCATCTTGCGCGGCTCGATGAAGATTCCGGCGAGCCCCGCCGTGCTGTCGCGGATCTCGTCCAGGATCTCGTCGGCCGGGCGCCGCTGGTCCCAGTCGACGAATTCGAGCTGGACCGTGCCGATCACGTCCTCCGACAGCTCGCCCTCGGTGTTGGCGCTGGCCAGGGTGACGGTATAGACGGAGTCGAACTCGTCGCGCTCGGCATCCATCGCGAGCACCTCGGCCTCGACCTCCCGCATCAGCGCGTCGCGCTCGTCGATCGACAGGTTGCCGCGCCCGTGCACCTGCAGCATCGCGACGTCGGGCTCCACCTCCGGGAAGAACTCGATGCCGCGCCCGAAATTCGCGTAGGCCCACCAGATGCCGACCAGCACGAGCCCGGCGGCCAGCACGACCAGCCCCGGACGGCGCAGCGCGCCGGAGAGCACCCGGACATAGAGCCCGATGAAGCCGCCGATGCTGCCGAGATCGTGCTCGTCGCCGCGGGCAAGCGCCTTCATCCGGCCGGGGTCGGCCACCCCTTCGCGCCGCCCGAAGCTGGCGCCCAGCACCGGCACGAAGATGAGGGCCATGGCGAGCGAGGCGAGCAGGGTCGCGCTCACCGTGATCGGCAGGAACTTCATGAACTCGCCGACCACGCCCGGCCAGAACAGCAGCGGCACGAAGGCGGCGCCCGTCGTCGCGATGGAGGAGATGATCGGCCAGGCCATGCGCTTGGCGCCGAGGCCGTAGGCCTCGCGCGGCGGCAGCCCCTCCGCCATCTTGCGGTCGGCGAACTCGGCCATGACCGTGGCGCCGTCGACCAGCAGCCCCACCGCGAGGATCAGGCTGAACAGCACGACGATGTTGATGGTGAGGCCGAAGGCGGCGAGCGCCAGTATGCCGATCAGGAACGAGCCCGGGATCGCCACGCCGATCAGGATGGAGCTGCGGAGCCCGAGCGTGGCCACCGTCACCACCATGATGAGGACGATCGCGCTGACCAGGTTGTTCTCCAGGTCCGTCAGCATGATGCGGATGTCGGTGGAGCGGTCCTGCGAATAGGTGACCTCCACCTGCGCGGGCCAGTACCGGCGCTCCGCCTCGACCGCCGTCTTCACTTTCTCGATCGTGTCGATGATGTTCTCGCCGCTGCGCTTCGAGATCTCCAGCGCGACGGCGCGCTTGCCGTCGATCCGCGCATAGCTCTCGGCGTCCTTGTAGGTGCGGCGCAGCGAGGCGACGTCGCGCACCCGGACCACCGCGTCGCCGCTCGCCTTGAGCGGCATGTCGAGGATGTCCTGCGCCGTCTCGAACAGCCCGGGGACCTTGATCGCGAACCGGCCCTGGCCGGTGTCGAGATTGCCGGCGGCGACGAGCCGGTTGCTGCGGCCGACCAGCTCGGCGATGTCGTTCGGCTTGAGCCCGTAGCTTTCGAGGAGGAGAGGGTCGATCACCATCTCGACCTGCTCCTCGCGGTCGCCGGCGAGCTTCGCCTCCAGCACGCTGTCGATGCCCTCGATCCTGTCCTGCAGCTGCTCGGCGAAGTCGATCAGGGTGCGGTGCGGAAGGTCGCCCGACAGGCTCACCACGAGGACGGGAAAGAGGCTGAAATTGACCTCGTGGACCGTCGGCTCCTCGGCATCCTCCGGCAGCTCCGCCTCGGCCTGATCGACCTTCTCGCGCACGTCGAGCAGCGCCTGGTCGATGTCGTAGCCGGCCTCGAACTCGAGCAGGACCGAGCCGCCGCCCTGATAGGCGGTCGAGCGCATCTCCTTGACGCCTTCGACCGCGCGCAGCTCCTGCTCCACCGGGCGGAGCAACAGGCGCTCCGCGTCCTCCGGCGAGATTCCCTCGTGGGCGAGCAGGGTGTAGACGATCGGGACCTCGACGTCCGGATCGGATTCCTTGGGCATGGCCTGATAGGCCAGGAAGCCCGCCCCCAGCAGCAGGACCAGGGACAGGATGACCGTGCGCGAGCGGGACAGCGCGGCGTCGATGATCGCGTTCATCGTCGCATCGCCCTCACGACGCCGGCACGGCCTCTTGCGGCACCGCCTCCACCTTCTGGCCGGCGGTCACGAACTCCTGGCCCACAGTGATGAAGGTGGCGCGGTAGGGCAGCCCGGCGAGCCAGACGCCGTCCGGCCCGTCGGCGATGATCGACACCCGGTGAAATTCCACCACGTCGTCCTCGTTGACGAGCTTGACGCCGAGCGTGCCGTCGTCGGCCAGGGTGAGAATGGCCGGCGAGACGAGATGGGCGGAGACCGGATCGAGCGGCAGGCGCAGCTCGCTCGAGATGCCGTGGCTCAGACGACGGTCGGGGTTGGGCACCTGGAGCTCGACGCGGAAGGTGCGGGTGGTCTCGTCCGCGGTGGTCGAGACGTACCGGATGGTGCCGTTCAGCACCGTGCCGTCGATCATCCGCGCCGTGCCGCTGTCGCCGACCGAGATCGCGCCGACGTCGCGCTCCGAGACCTGCCCCACCACCAGGATCGGATCGAGATCCACGATGGTCGCGATCGCGTCGCCGATCTCGAGGAAGTCGCCGATCTCGGCCGGGCGCTCGTCGACGATGCCGTCGAACGGCGCCTTCACGGTGGTGTAGGCGATGTCGATCTCCATGGCGGCGACGGCGGCGCGCGCAACCTCGAGCTGGGCCCGCGCCTCCGCCACCGCGGTGTCGGAGCGATAACCCTTTGCCGAGAGCTGGTCGGCGGCCTCGAACTCGATCTGCCGCTGGTCGAGCAGCGCCTTGGCCTGGCGCAGCCGCGCCAGGCGGTCGTCCTGGGACAGCTGCAGGATCACGTCTCCCGCGGCCACGGCGGCGCCCTTTTCGACCATGATCTCGGCCACCGTGCCGCGAGTCTCGGCGCGCAGCTCGACGCTGCGCTCCGCCTCGGTGCGCCCGCGCAGCACGATGTCGGCCGTGTGCGGCTTCGCCGTCTGGCTGCGCACGCGAACCCTGGCCAGCTGCTCCGGCTCGGTCTGCGGTTGCGCGGACGGCATCTCTGCGGCCCCCTCCGGGGTCGCGATCTGGCCGGACAGGATCCAGGCGGTGGCGGCGACGGCCACCACGGCGGCGACGATATAGGACGACTTCATGGCGCTACTCCGCCACCAGGGCCGGCGGCGCGGCCGCGTGTGCCTCCGCCACGTGCCGGTTCTGCTCGAGATACTCGGCCGCCGCGCGGCACACCGCCAGGCCGAGGCCGTTCACCAGCCGCGCGCCCGGCGGCTGACCGGACAGGTCGCAGGACTCCAGGTGGCGGATGGCCTCGCGGTACCAGGCGATGCGCTGCTCGATCACCCGGGCCAGGTGCCCGGGCGGCACCAGATGGCCGAAGGCCAGGATGAACAGGAAGTCGGAGCGGTGCCTGTCGGGCGCCGGCGGCGCCATGAGCGCGGCCGCCAGCGCCGCCCGGCCCTCGTCCGTGATGCTGTACACCTTCTTCGCCGGGCGCTTCTCCTGGGCCATGGAGGTCGCCGTGGCGAGGCCGTCCCGCTCCAGCCGGGTCAGCGCCGGGTAGATCGACCCGAAGCTCGCCGCGTGGAGGTGACTGAGGAGGCCGTCCTCGAACATCTTCTTGATCTCGTAGCCGCTCGCATCCCCGAGCTGCAGGGCGCCAAGGCACAGTGTCGTCGTGTCCACGCGTCGGGTCTCCGGGAGGCGAAAGAAACCGGTGATATATCGGGCGGCAATATATCGAATAGATATAGGATGGGGCGACCTCCGGCAAGCCGGGCAGACCGCAGCCCGGAAGGTGGTCTCGGAGAGCCGGTGTTGCTACCCTCGCGGCCGGAAGCTAGCGAGAAACGCCAGCAGCAGGGAGGAGCAAATGAGGGTCACGGGGTGGATCCGGCAGGTCCTTGGCGCAACGGCAGCGGGTCTGCTGGCCCTAGCCGCGCCCGGCGCCGGTGCGCAGAGCCTGGACAGCCTCTACGTCATGGCGCCCGCCAACCCGGGTGGTGGCTGGGATCAGACGGCGCGATCCATCCAGGACGCCATGCAGGCCGCCGGCATAGCGGGCTCGGTGCAGGTCGAGAACGTCGGCGGCGCGGGCGGCACGGTCGGCCTCGCCCAGTTCGTCGACCGGAAGCGGGGCGACGGCCAGGCGCTGATGGTGAGCGGGCTCGTGATGGTCGGGGCGATTCTCACCAACCAGTCGCCGGTCACCCTCGAGCAGGTGACGCCGATCGCCCGGCTGACCGGCGAGTACGAGGGCATCGTGGTGCCCGGGAGCTCCGACATCCAGACCCTCGACCAGCTGGTCGAGAAGCTGAAGGCCGATCCGGGAGCGGTCTCCTGGGCCGGCGGGTCGGCCGGCGGCACCGACCATATCCTGGTCGGGCTGATCGCCAAGGCGGTCGGGGCCGATCCGACGAAGATCAACTACATCCCGTATTCCGGCGGCGGCGAGGCGCTCGCCGCCATCCTCGGCGGCCATGTCACGGCGGGGGTGAGCGGCTATGGCGAGTTCGCCGGCCAGATCGCCTCCGGGGATCTGCGCGCGCTCGCGATCTCCTCGGCCGAGCGGATCGAGGGCATCGACGTGCCGACGCTGATGGAGCAGGGCGTGAACGTCGAGCTGGCCAACTGGCGCGCCGTGATGGGGCCGCCGGAGCTGGAGGAGGCGGAGCGCACCGCCCTCATCGCCGCGGTCGGGAAGATGGCGGAGAGCGAGAGCTGGCGCTCCACCCTCGCCCAGCGGGACTGGATGGATCTCTATCTGCCGGGCGACGAGTTCGCCGCCTATCTCGAAAAGCAGCAGACCGAGATCGAGGCCGTGCTGCGCGACATCGGCCTGGTGCAGTAGGTCCGGCCCGGTGTCCTAGACCGTGACCGGCGGCGCTTCGTCCGGCCCCGAACCGGCTGGGGCCGGGCGCATGCGACCGTCCGCGCCGCGGCGATCCTGGAAACGGCTGGCGCTCGCGGCGGGGCTGGTCGGGCTCGGGCTGTTCTTCGCGATCGAGGCCGCCTCCATCCGGGTGCTGCCGAGCTATGCGCGGGTGGGGCCGCGCGCCTTTCCCTATCTGGTCGCCGCCGGCCTCCTCGTCCTCGGCGCCGCGCTGGCATGGCGCGCGTGGCGCGGGCTCGACCCCGATGCCGACCCGGCCGGGGACGAGCCGCCCGACAGGCTCGGCATGGCGCTCGTCGTCGGAGGGCTGGTGCTGCAGTCCCTGCTGATCAGCCATATCGGCTTCGTCATCGCCGCCACCGTCACGTTCATGCTGACCGCTGCCGGGTTCGGCAGCCGTCACGTGCTGCGCGACGCCGCGATCGGCGCCGCCCTCGCGGTGGTCTCCTATGTCGGGTTCACGCGCGGCCTCGGCCTCACCCTGCCGGCCGGCTTCCTCGAAGGGCTGCTCTGAATGGAGGCGTTGAGCCAGCTCATGGCGGGGTTCGGTGTCGCGCTGACGCCGCTCAACCTGCTCTGGGCGCTGCTCGGCGTCACGCTCGGGACGGCGGTCGGCATCCTGCCCGGCATCGGGCCGGCGCTCACCATCGCGCTGCTGCTGCCGGTCACGCTGCATCTCGACCCGACTTCCGCCTTCATCATGTTCGCCGGGATCTATTACGGCGCGATGTACGGCAGCTCGACGACCTCGATCCTGCTCAACACGCCGGGCGAGAGCGGCTCCATCATCACCGCGGTGGAGGGCCATCTGATGGCCCGCGCCGGGCGCGGGGCCGCGGCGCTCGCCACCGCCGCGATCGGCTCCTTCATCGCCGGGACGGTCGGAACGCTGGCCATCACCTTCGTCGCGCCGCTCATGGTGAAGGTGGCGCTGACCTTCGGTCCGGCCGAGTACTTCTCCCTGATGGTGCTGGCCTTCGTCACGGTGACGGCGGTGCTCGGCGCCTCGCGGCTGCGCGGGCTGGCGAGCCTGTTCGTGGGGCTCGGCATCGGGCTCGTCGGGATCGACCGGCTGACCGGGCAGGGGCGGTTCACCCTCGGCATCCCGAACCTGCTCGACGGCATCGACATCGTGCTGGTCGCGGTCGGGCTGTTCGCGGTCGGCGAGGCGCTCTACATCGCCTCCCGCCCCGAGCTCCGGCGGTTCGAGATCGAGCCGGTCCGGGGCTCGCTCTGGATGTCGCGCGAGGAATGGTCGCGCTCCTGGAAGCCCTGGCTGCGCGGCAGCGTGATCGGCTTTCCGATCGGCGCGCTGCCGGCCGGCGGCACCGAGATCCCGACCTTCCTGTCCTACCTCGTCGAGAAGCGCCTCGCCCGCAAGCCGGAGGAGTTCGGCAAGGGCGCGATCGAGGGCGTGGCGGGGCCGGAAGCCGCCAACAACTCGGCGGTGGCCGGCGTGCTGGTGCCGCTCCTCGCCCTCGGCCTGCCGACCTCGGCCACGGCGGCGATCCTGCTCGCCGCCTTCCAGCAATACGGGCTGCAGCCCGGCCCGCTGCTCTTCACCGGCAACAGCGCGCTGGTCTGGGGGCTGATCGCCAGCCTCTATATCGGCAACGTGATGCTGCTGGTTCTCAACCTGCCGCTGGTCGGGCTCTGGGTGCGGCTCCTCGCCATCCCGCAGCCCTATCTCTACGGAGGCATCCTGCTGTTCTCCAGCCTGGGCGCCTACAGCCTGAACGGCTCCGCCTTCGACCTGGTCCTGCTCTGGATCATCGGGCTTGTCGGCTTTCTGATGCGCCGCTTCGACTTTCCGGTCGCACCCTGCATCATCGGCCTCATCCTGGGGCCGCTCGCCGAGGAGCAGATGCGCCGCGCCCTGTCGATCAGCCAGGGAGACGCGTCCGTGTTCTTCACCCAGCCGCTCTCGGCGGCGCTCCTCGCCATCGCCGCCGTGGCGCTGATCGGGCCGATGGCCTGGCGGCTGCGGCGGCGGGCGGCGGGGGCCCAGTCGTCTCGTTAGCTCTCCTGCGACGCTCGCCCTCACCCAACTCCGGCTAGGCTCGGCTGACGCCTCGCCAAGCCTTCGTAACCCTCTACCGCGAATGCGGGAGAGGGAGGGGCCCATCGCGTCAGCGATGGGAGGGTGAGGGCTCTACACCAGGTCCCGCTTGATCCGCTTCGTCCAGCTGCGCGAGAAGATCCGCCGCTCGCCCTCGAAGGCCTCGAGATCGGCCTCGACGATGAACGCGTCCGCCGTGCAGGCGATCGCCGAATGGGTGCGGATGCGCGTGTCCCAGCCGGTGCCGCCGCCATCGGCGTGCCGGTGGACGATGTCGTAGTCGGCTGCGGCGCGCGCGGTCGCGGGGTCGTCGGGATCGAGCCGGTAATCGAGCTCCTTGTGGAAGTCGGTCTCGACGCCGATCTCCTCGATCACGCCGCGCCCGTCGTCGCGCAGCACGTGGATCGACTGGACGCCGGTCTCGACGTCGTGGCACACGGTGCGCCTGACCGCGCCGGGGCGCAGCACGCGCCAGCGCATCGGCGTCGGCGTCTCGGGCGGCGCGAAGCGGACCGCCGAATCCTCGGGGCGGGGCTGCCGGACGGGGAGGGAGAGGGTGGACGCGCCGGGCGCGATGGAGAGCGTCGCGGACTCGGGCACCGGCCAGACGATCGGCCAGTAGGCGGTCGAGATCGCGACCCTCACCCGGTGGCCGGCCGCGAAGCGGTAGCCGGCATCGTTGAGCTTCACCGTGACCCGGTAGCGCCTGCCCGGCTCGAGCGGCGTCGGCTCCGCATGGCTCTCCCGGTGGGTGAGGTTCAGCACGCCATAGGTCACCCGCGTCACCCGCCCGTCCGGCGCGATGTCGTTCAGGCGGACGACCACCTGCGCGACCGGCTTGTCGCTCGCGAGGTCGAGCGCCACCTCGGCGGCCCCCAGGATCTCCAGCGGCGCATCGAGCGGCGCGCCGTCGAACAGCAGCGAATGGGCGTCGTCGATGCGCTGGTCGGTCGGATTCTCCGGACCGATGCCGCCGAGCCCGTAGGGGCACCATTCGCCGCCCGCCGCGCCCGTCGTCTGCGGCGAGCAGATCGGGAGCGGCGCGCCGGGCTTCGGCGCCGTGCCGAGACCATCCGCATTCAGATAGAGACGCGAGGCCGTCACGTTCGCGCTCGGCCAGGCGGCTTCCGCGACCCAGCGCCCAGGCCGCTCCTCGTAATGCGATTTCGGCGGCACCGAGTCCTGCACATAGGCGCGCAGCATGGGCTCGTCCATGATCCCGGTGTCGCGGCCCTTCAGCCAGCAGTCCCACCAGCGGGTGATCTCGGTGAGGAATCCGATCGCCGGACCGGGGACGCCCGTATGCGGATATTTGTGTCCCCACGGCCCGACCAGCCCCTGGCGCGGGCATTCGAGACCTGCCAGCAGCCGGAACACCGCGTTGGTGTAGCCGTCCGCCCAGCCGCCGACCGCCATGACCGCGCAGGTGATGGCCGCGAAATCCTCGCAGACGGAGCCGTGGCGCCAATAGGCGTCGCGCCGCTGGTGCTCGAGCCAGGTGGCATAGGCGGGCGTCACCGCCTCGAGCCGCTCCAGCCACATCTCGCGCCAGCGCGGGCCGACCACCTCCGGGTCGGGCGCGCGGCCCATGATGGAGAAGTAGCTCGAGCCCCATTCCAGATTGCCGGTCAGATGGCAGCCGCCCATGTAATGCATGTCGTCGGCATAGCGGTCGTCGGTCGAGCAGAGCGTGACGATCGCCTTCAGGGCCGGCGGGCGGCGCGCAGCGACCTGGAGCGAGTTGACGCCGCCCCAGGAGATGCCCATCATGCCGATATCGCCGTTGCACCAGCCTTGCGCCGCAAGCCAGGCGATCGCCTCGACGGCGTCGTCCTGCTCCTGCTTCAGGTACTCGTCGCGGATCACGCCCTCCGAATCCCCGGTGCCGCGGATGTCGAGCCGCACGCAGGCATAGCCCTGGGCGGCGAGCCAGGGATGGGTGAGCTCGTCCCAGCCGCGCGTGCCGTCGCGCCTGCGATAGGGGATGTATTCGAGGATAGCCGGAACCGGGTCGGCCTCCGCGTCCTCCGGCATCCAGATTCGGGCGGCGAGCCGGATGCCGTCCGACATCGGAATCCAGACGGTCTCGAGATTGCGAACCTGGCGGGGCGCGGCAGGACGGGTCACTTCATGCATCCTTGCAAGGAGGAACGAATGGGAGCGGCCAGGGCCGCGCCGATGGTGCGGCGCGGTCCCGGCGGTGCGGAGAGCGACGATCAGGCGCGCTTGAAGCCCAGCACGTAGGGGTGATCGGGCGGCAGGATCTCCGGCACCATGCTGTCGCGGTAGAGGATGATCGTCGGCTCGTGCGCGATCCAGACATAGGCGCCGGTCGCCTCCATGATCTCCTGCATGCGCAGGTACATGGCGGCCCGTTTCGTCTCGTCGGCCTCCATCAGCGCATCCTGGTGGAGCTGGTCGAACTCGGGGTCCTTCCAGCGCTCCCAGTTCCACACGCCGACCTGCTCCGACACGTACCACTGGGTCTGCTGGCTCGGGTCCGGCGCGTCCTGGTAGCGCATGATCCAGAGCTGCAGGTCGCGCCAGTCCTCGCCCTCGCTCTCCATGCCCATGGTCCAGAACGGCCCGGTATCGAGCTGGGTGATGATGACGTTGATGCCGATTTCGGCGAGGTTCGCCTGGATGATCTGCGCGCTGGTCAGGTGCAGCGTGTCGTTGAGGACCTTGAGCTCTATCTCGAGTCCGTCCGCGCCGGCCTCGGCCAGGAGCGAACGCGCCTTGTCCGGATTCGGCTTTTCGAAGGCGGTGGTATCGCGGTGGCCGATCATGCCGCGGGGCACCACGCCGCGGGCCCGCGCCTCCTTCACCCCGCCATAGGCGGCCTCGATGATGGCGTCCACGTCGACCGCGTGCTGGATCGCCTGCCGCACCCGGATGTCCGAGAGCTTGGGATGCTCGGTGTTCATGCCCATCCAGGTCCAGGACAGGCCGGGTCCCTCGTAGAGCTTGGAGTTGGCCGGCAGCTTCTCGCGATAGAGGCCGATCGAGCTCAGCTCGACATGGACGAAGTCGACGTCTCCGGCTTCGTAGGCGAGCTCGGCCGACTTCTTGTCGTCGATGAAGAGCAGTCGCACCTGCTCGAATTCCGGCTTTTCGCCGGTCCACTCCGGATTGGACTCGATCTCGATATACTGCCCGGGGACCCATTCCTTGACCCGGTAGGGGCCGCAGACCGCCGGAAACTCGGTGGTGAAGCGGCCGCCGGCGGCTTCCACCGCCTTCTTGCAGACGATGCTGCCGGTGCCGTCGCAGATCGTGGTGAGCCAGAGCGGGACCGACGGCCTCGAGAGCACGATGACGCCGCTATGCGTGCCGGTGACCTGCACCTCCTGGAGCGCGCTCCACTTGTCCTTCCACGGCGCCTCGTTCTTCGGATCGGCGATGCGCTCGAAGGAGTACTTCACGTCCTCGGCGGTGAGCTCGCCGTACCCGCCGGACCACATGATGCCCGGCTTCAGCTCGAACTCGATATGGAGGTCGTCGACCTGCTCGATGCGGTTGACGAAGGGCGAGGGGCGCCAGGTGAGCTTCTCGCCGGGCTGATAGATGGCGAGCGAGGCGAGGCAGGCGTATTGCAGGTCGATCTCCGGTCCGCCGATCATCCAGCCGGGATCCAGCACCTGGATGTCCTGCCAGGCCCGGATCCTGAGCGTGCCGCCGTCCTGCGACCAGGCGCCTTTCGGCAATCCCGCTGCGACGGCCGCCAGGCCGCCGGCCCAGATGAATCCCCGCCGGGTCAATTCCGTACCGCCGATCATTTAGCCTCCCCTGTGTTGTGGTGCCGGCCCGCGGCCGGCGGTTTCGTCAGACGCTCGGTTGCGGCCTCGCCAGGCTGCCGACCGCCTCGCGACAGATGGCCGCGGACGCCGCGCCATCGACTGCAAAGCCGCCTCCCCTGAATGCCGGCGATCAGGCTGACGCCGGGCTCATTGTCGAGTCAAACAATAAATTGAATGAGCGAACAGCTTTCTGTTGCAGTATACAAGCCGACCGAGAGGGGGATAGCTGCATGGCCAGGCTGACAATCCGCGACTTGCGCCGGAACGAGCTGATCGACGCCACGCTCGCCGCCATCGCCGAAGGCGGCATGTCCGAGATCACCCTGGCGACGATCGCGGCCCAGGCCGGCGTCTCGCCGGCTCTGGTGAACCATTACTTCGAGGGCAAGGACGACCTGCTCGAAGCGGCGATGCGGCGCCTGGCCGCCGATCTGGGCGAAGCGTTCCTGAAGCACCTGCCGCCCGACCCGGGGCCGATGGACCGGCTGCACGCCGTCATCGATTCCTGTCTGCTGGCCGACAATTTCCGGCCGGGCTCGATGGTCATCTGGCTCAGCTTCTGGGCCGAGGTGCAGCACCAGCCGCGCTTCAAGCGGCTGCACCGGGTGATCGCCCGGCGCTTCCGCTCCAACGTCGCCGTCGCCCTGCGCGAGCTGGTGCCCGCGGAGAAGGTCGAGGAGCTGGTGACCATCGTCACCGCGATGGTCGACGGATTCTGGCTGCGCTACGTGATCGACGGCCCGGTCGTCGTGCCGCCGGAGATCGGCCGGCGGATCTGTCGCGAGCTTCTCGCCATGAGCCTCGCGGCCGCCCGCGCCGACGCTCCGTCCGCTGCGCCTCGGAGGAGGTCGGCGGACGGAGGTCGGGAAGCCTGAACGGGCAGGCTACTCCGCCGCAGCGGCGCTACTGATTGGGCGAACGAACCAGGGATTTGATGGGCCCGCGCGGGCGGCCCGACATCTCCGCGATCTTGCGGTCCTGCGCCTCGATGATCGCGCGGGCCGGCGCGTCGCCGTCCAGCCCGCCGAGCTCCGCGCTCGGCACCTTGCGGTTCGACGTCCGCGTGCCGTCCTCGTAGAGGACGTCGAACAGGACGAACCCGCTCTCGTTCGCCTTCTTGGTCCTGCGAGCCATTGCTTCTCTCCAATCTGATCTGCGCCGCCTTCCGATCGGGTTCACATCGGAAATCCTCGGCGTGTCCGGTTGCACAGGCCGGCCGTCCTCCCGCCCGGAGGCAGGACGGCCGCCCTCGCGTCTGGCGTTTGATATGGCTACGGAACCGGCGAAAGGAAATCGAGGCCGGCCCCGCAGCGCTCAGTCCACAATGTCGGTCCGCTCGCCTTCCGCTTCCCGGTCCGACTCCGATTGTGCCTTGCGCTGCTCGGCGTCGAGCTGACGCTGCCGCAATTTCTCCTGCTTCTTGGCCTGCTTGGCGCGATCGCGCTCCGCGCGCTGCTGCCTGTAGTTGGGCTTGAACGCCATCTCGCCTCCTTTGAAAGCGGCACCGTAGCACAGCAGTGTCCGGCGGTTTTATGCAAACGATTGCATTCATACCATCCATGCGTTCTAATGGGGGCAAGGAAGAGGCGGCGACCGCCTCCGGAGCGGCCAGGCAGAGGGCTTCCGGGGCGGGACGACGCCCGCATGCAGGGAGCAGGCGATCATCGAACACGCCATGAAATGGCCCGGCCGCCGTTTCCGGCCGCTGCGCCGAGCCGCCAGGCGGCGGGCGAGGCGGCCATGAGCCGGCGCACGTCCTCCGGGCCGGCGCTGCG
>DAIMFL010000055.1:0-7974 GCA_036724615.1 Alphaproteobacteria bacterium
TGCCGTTGCCGACGCCGGAGGCGGCGGCGGCCGCGAACTCCACCCCGCCCGGCAGGCGGATGGTGGCCTTGTCGCCGACCACCGAGGTGACATGGGCCGGCATGAAGTTCGTCTCGCCGATGAAATCGGCGACGAAGCGCACCGTGGGATGCTCGTAGATCTGCGCCGGGTTGCCGATCTGCAGGATCTTGCCGTGGCTCATGACCGCGATGCGGTCCGACATGGTGAGCGCTTCTTCCTGGTCGTGCGTCACGAAGACGAAGGTGATGCCGGTGGCGAGCTGCAGCTTCTTGAGCTCGCTGCGCATCTCCTGGCGCAGCTTGAGGTCGAGCGCGGACAGGGGCTCGTCGAGGAGCAGCACCTTCGGGTGGTTGGCGAGCGCCCGGGCCAGCGCCACGCGCTGCTGCTGGCCGCCGGACAGCTGGTTCGGCCGCCGCCCGCCCATGCCGGAGAGCTTCACCAGGCCCAGCATCTCGTCCACGACCTTGCGCGCCTCCGCGCGGTCGACGCCGCGCATCTCCAGCCCGAAGGCGATGTTCTCCGCCACCGTCATGTGCGGGAACAGGGCATAGCTCTGGAACACGGTGTTGACCGGCCGCCGATAAGGCGGCAGATAGCCCACCGCCTCGCCCTCGATCAGGATCTCGCCGGCCGAGGGCAGCTCGAAGCCGGCGATGAGCCGCAGCAGGGTGGTCTTGCCGCAGCCGGACGGCCCGAGCAGCGTGAAGAACTCGTTCTCCCGGATGGTGACGGAAACGTCGTCCAGAGCGCGCACCGCGTCCGGACCTTGTCCGAAGATCTTGCTGACGCCGCGTGCCTCCACGGCGTTTTGCTGAGCCAAGATAGAAACCCCCGCAGCCGCCTCGTTGGTGTTTTTCCAGACCTTAGGGTATCCGGCCGCCGCCCGCCAAGGGTTTCCGTGACAAGGGCCCGCGACCCGGACAGGGACGGGCGGCGGCCTGCGCGCGATGCGGAAATGGCGATGGCCTGGCGGGCCGGCGCGGGCTAGGGTCGCGGCTTCGTGCTGTCCCCCGGTCCCTGCCGCCCGAGCGTTCCTTGGTCGCCTCCGCCGCCTCCGCCGCCTCGAACCCCGTCCGCGGCATCCTGCTCATGGTGCTTTCGGTGTTCCTGTTCACCAGCATGGACGGGCTGGTGAAATGGGTCGCCCAGTGGCACCCGACCGGGCAGATCGTCTTTTTCCGCAACCTGTTCGCCTTTCTGCCGATCCTGCTCTTCGTCCGCGGCGCCGGCGGGCTCGCCGTGCTGCGCACGAGCAATATCGGCGGGCATGTCGTCCGCGGCGCGGTCGGCGTGGCGGCCATGGTCTGCTTCTTCGCCGCCTACGCGATCCTGCCGCTCGGCGACGCGGTGGCGATCGGCATGTCCGGGCCGATCTTCATGACCGCGCTCTCCGTCCCGCTGCTCGCCGAGCAGGTGGGGCCCCGGCGCTGGATCGCGGTGATGATCGGTTTCCTCGGCGTGCTGGTGATGACCCGGCCGGGCGCCGGGGTGTTCGATCCGGGCGCGCTGCTGGCGCTGGGCGGCGCGTTCTTCTATGCGCTGGCCATGGTCGCGATCCGCAAGCTCAGCCGGACCGAGCACCCGACCACGATCGTCTTCTATTTCACCCTGTTCGCCATGCTGGCCGCCGCGGCCAGCCTGCCCTTCGGGCAATGGGTCACCCCGGCGAGCTGGATCGATTTCGCCCTGCTCGCCTCGATCGGGCTCATCGGCGGCTTCGCCCAGTTCGCCATGACCCATGCCTTCCGCCTGGCGCCGGTCGCCATCGTCGCCCCGTTCGACTATCTGGCCGTGGTCTTCGCCATGGCGATCGGCTTCGCTGTCTGGGGCGACGTGCCGGACCCGTGGATCCTCACCGGCGCCGCGATCGTGATCGCGAGCGGCCTCTATATCCTGCACCGGGAGACGGCGCAGGCGCGGCAGAAGCGGGCGGCGGCCGCCGTTCGGTGACGGGTCTCAGGCGGCCTTCCGCCGGCGCATGACGGCGAGGCCGGCCAGACCGGCGCCGAGCAGGCCGAACGTCGCTGGCTCCGGCACCTCGATCCGGATTGCCGTAAGAGTGGACTGCCCGGTGAGGATCGAGCTGACGAAGCTCCCGTCGACGCAGACGCCCTGGCCGTTGTTGCCGCTGATGAAGCCTACGCTGCCGGCACACCCGGTGCCGGAGCCGTCCGTATTCCACGACTGGCCGGTACTGGTCCCACTGAAACCTCCCACCAGGAACTTCTCGAGGGTGGTGTCGAAGTTGAAGTTGAACACGCCGACAACGCCATCTGTCAGCCAATCCCAGCTGCCCTGGGAGACGCCGGACAGGAAGACCTCGATGGTCAGGCTGTCGATCTGCGTCTCGTCGATGGCGCCCGTCCCGATGAGCGCGTCGCTATAGCTGAACGTGCCGGCCATGGTGTAGCCGCCAGACCCCGTCCAGCTGATCGCGTAGGAGATCGCCTGGGCCGGCTGTGATGCCAGTGCAAGAGTGGCCGACATCGCGGCGGCGGCCGCGACGGTCTTCAGTCCCGTAGACATCGATACGCCCCCGTTTCGCGTTCATTTCCTCAACGGGAGTGGACGACGCAATATCCATGCCGGATTCGAAAAGGCCGATTCATCAGCATCTTCCGACGCCCAGGGGACCGCTGCAGGCATAGGGTTGTAAAGAACTGTGACAGTGCAAGCATTTGCCGCGCCTGCGCGGCTAACCCGGCCGGCGCATCTCGAAGACGGTCTCGACGGCGGCGTACTGGGCGTAGCCCAGCCGCGCGATCGGCTTCAGCCGGGCCACGTCGACCCGGCCGTCGACGAGGCAGGCCTCGTCGATATGCACGCCGACCACCTCGCCGATGACGAGCGCGTTGGGCTCGTCGGGGTCGTCGCTGGCGAGGGTCACGGTCTGGAGATAGCGGCATTCCAGATGGACCGGCGATTCGGCCACGCGCGGTGCCGCGACGATGCGCGACGGCGCCGCGGTCAGCCCGGCATGCGCCATCTCGTCGACGCCGGCCGGCAGCCTGGCCGAGCTGGCGTTCATCGCCTCCTTGAGGCCCCAGGTGGCGAGGTTGACGACGAAGCAGCCCGTGGCCTCGGCGTTGCTGCGGGAATCCTTCAGCGGCGCGTCCGCCTTGCGGCCGTTCGCGGCAAAGAAGACCTGCGGCGGGCTGTCGGCCACGGCGTTGAAATAGCTGAACGGCGCCAGGTTGACGCGGCCTTCCGGATCGACGGTCGAGATCCAGCCGATCGGCCGCGGCACGACCAGCGCCTTGAACGGATCGCGCGGCAGGCCGTGGCCGAGGCGCGGCTCGTAGAACATCGGCTCCCCTCCCGCCTCAGGCCGGCCGCACGCCGTGCCGCTCGGCGAAGCGCCGCTCGATCGCGTCCCAGATCTGCGCCTCGAGCTTCACCCCGTCGAAGCGGTCGATCTCCTGGATGCCGGTGGGCGAGGTCACGTTGATCTCGGTCAGGTAGTCGCCGATCACGTCGATGCCGACGAAGATCAGCCCGCGCGCCTTGAGCGTCGGGCCGATCGCCTCGCAGATCTCGCGCTCGCGCGCGGTGAGCGTCGCCTTCACGGCCTTGCCGCCGACATGGAGGTTGGAGCGCGCCTCGCCGGCCGGCGGCACGCGGTTGAGCGCGCCGGCCGGCGCGCCGTCGACCAGGATGATGCGCTTGTCGCCCTGGCGCACCTCGGGCAGGTATTTCTGCACGATCACCGGCTCGCGGTAGAGCTGGGTGAACAGCTCCAGGAGGGCGTTCAGGTTCTCGTCTCCGGGCGTGATGTGGAAGACGCCGGCGCCGCCGTTGCCGAACAGCGGCTTCACGATGATGTCCTTGTGCTCGACGCGGAAGGCGGCGACCTCGGCCCGGTCGGCGGTGATGAGCGTCGGCGGCAGCAGCCCCTCGAAATGGGTGACGAACAGCTTCTCGGGCGCGTTGCGCACATGGACGGGGTCGTTCACCACCAGCGTCTGGGGATGGACGTGCTCCAGCAGATGGGTCGCGGTGATGTAGGACATGTCGAAGGGCGGGTCCTGGCGCATCAGCACCACGTCCATCGTGGCCAGATCGATGGTCTCCGCCGCGCCGAGCCGGGCGTGGTTGCCGCGCTCGCGCTTCACCTCGAGCGGGCGCGCCCGGGCATAGACCCGGCCGTCGCGGAAGAACAGGTGGCGCGGCAGATAGTGGAACAGGGCATGGCCGCGCGCCTGCGCCTCCAGGGCCAGGGCGTAGGTGCTGTCGGCGTCGATATCGATGGTCTCGATCGGGTCCATCTGGATGGCGACGGCGAGGCTCATGGGACGGTCGGGCTCCGGGGGATGCGGTCCGCAGGGGGCGGGAACGGCGGACTATAGGACGGCGGCCGCGGGACGCGCCATGGTCCGCGCATGACGGGCCGGGCACGGCGGGAAGGATCGAAGGGGTCAGTTCAGCCGGTTCTTGAGGTCGCGCAGGACCTGCGCCGCGTGGCGCATCTCCTCCGGCGAGGGCTGCAGGTCGATGAAGGTCTGCATGGCCAGCGCCGCATGCTGCAGATTGCCGAGCCGCGCCTGGATCAGCCCCAGCTCGCGCCAGAGCGGCGGCTGCCGCGGGGCGACGAGCAGCATGCTGGCGATGAGATCGGCCGCCTCCTGCAGCCGGCCGTCCCGGATCAGCCGCAGCTTGATGTTGTTCTCCAGCCGCAGCAGGACGTCGCGGTCGCTGACGGCGGCGTAGTGCGCCGGCGCCAGCTCCGCCTCCGGCGAGACCGTCGCCTTGATCAGGCCGCGCAGCGATGCGGCGTCGTGGATCCGCCCCAGATCGAACGGATCCAGGATGACGGCCGCCGCTCCGGCGCCGAGCCGCAGCAGGAAATGGCCGGGGAAGGCCAGCCCCTCGATCGCCCAGCCCTGGGCCCGTGCCGCATGCATCCAGAGAATGCCGAGGGCGACGGGAAGCCCGCGGCGGCGGTCGATCACCCGCGCCAGGTCGGCATTGTCGAGATCGTCATAGGTCTCGCGGTCGCCCTGGTAGCCGTACCGGTCGACGATGGTGCTGCTGAGGGCGGCGGCCTTCCCGAGCGTGGGATCGCCGTCAGGATTGCCCGCCTGCGCGTCGGCGGCTGCGGCGATATCGGCGGCGAGGTCGGCCAGATGGCGGCGATACGGGACGAGGTCGAGCTCCGGCCGGGCGAGCACGGAAAAGGCGAGCGCCGCCTCGGCCAGGTCGAAAGGCGCCTCTGCCGGCGCCTTGCCGATGCCGGAGAGGAGGTCGATGGCCGCGTGTCTGCCCGTCCGCCCGCTCACCTTGCCTCGTTCCCGGTCGTCCGGTCCGCGCCCGCGACGGCGGCCTACCGCGCCGCCTGGCGCGCCGGATCGTCCTCCAGCCGGACATAGCTTACCACCTCGCGGACATAGGCGATGTCGCGGGCGTGGTCGACCACCCGCTGCAGCTCGGTCCCGTCCTGGGCGATGCCCATCAGATAGACGACCCCGGCGACGGTCTCGATGCTGTAGTTGATCGAGCGGATCTCCCGGTCGAACATGATTTTGTTGCGCAACTGCGTGACGATCCAGCGGTCCCGCAGGAACCCGCCGGCATCGCCCGCGTCCGACACCTCGATCTCGTTGATCACCTCGCGCACGCCCTCCGCCTGCCAGGCGATCCTGACCGCATCGACCCGCATCTCCGGGGTCTCGACCAGGCCCGACAGCAGCGCGCGGCCCTCATGCACCTGGAGCTTCACCGCCTGGAACATGCCGGGATCGTGCTCCAGCCAGCCCTTGTTGATGGCCAACCAGATGCCGTGGTCGGAGATGGTGGTGCCGAGCCCGCGCTCCGAGCTGGCCGCGGTACCGGCCGCGGCGCCGACCCCGACCGCAACGCCCACGGGCGTACAGGCGCCGAGCGCCGCGACGAGCTGTGCCGCAGCGATGAGCGACAGGACCTTCCGCACGCGTCGTCCCGCGCGCGGGCAGGGCGCGCTTGCCTGCGGCGCCACCATTCCCCCGTCCTTCCCCTCGTCGCACCCCCTGGCACCGGCGCCGGTCCGGCGCCGGCGAATCGGCGGGCTCATTCTGTCGCCGCCCCGTCCGCCCGCCAAGCGTCGGCCATGTGCACCGGCCAGCGGCGCGGCGCGACCAGCATCAGGTCGAAGCGGAAATCCCGCCCGGCGAGATGGGGATGGCGGCCGACATACTGTTCGGCGGCACGCAGCAGCCGGCGCCGCTGCCGCGCGGTCAGCGCCTCGGTCGCCGCCGCCGCATCGGCCCGCGCCTTCACCTCGACAAAGACGACGCAGCGGCCGCGCGCCGCGACGATGTCGATCTCGCCCGCCGACAGGCGCAGCCGGCGCGCCAGGATGCGATAGCCCTTGAGACGGAGCGCCAGCACGGCCAGCGTCTCGGCCAGCCGGCCGCGCGCCTCGGCGCGCCTGCGGCGCTCGCTCATCGCGGCTTCGTCCGGGACAGCGCGCGGGCATAGACCTCGCGCCGCTTGCGCCCGGTCGCCGCGGCCACCGCATCCACCGCGTCGCGCAGGCTCATCCGCGCCAGCGCTGCGTCGAGCGCGGCGTCGAGATCGGACTCCGCCGGCGCCGTCGCGCTCTCTTCCGGCGGCCCGACGACGACGACGATCTCGCCCTTCGGCGCGCCGGCCTCGGCGTAATGTCGGCCGAGCTCGTCGAGCCGGCCGCGCCGCACCTCCTCGTAGAGCTTGGTGAGCTCGCGTGCGACGGCGGCGGGCCGCGGGCCCAGAACGGCGGCCATGTCGGCCAGGCTGTCGGCCAGCCGTCCCGCCGATTCGAACATCACCAGCGTGGCGGGCACGGCGGCGAGCTCGGCCAGAGCGGCGCGCCGTCCGGCGCTCTTCGGCGGCAGGAATCCGGCGAACAGGAAGCGGTCGCTCGGCAGACCCGAGAGCACCAGCGCGGCGAGCGGCGCGGACGGGCCGGGCAGAGTGGTGACCCTGTGGCCGGCCGCGATCGCCTCGCGCACCAGCTTGTAGCCGGGATCGGAGACGAGCGGCGTGCCGGCGTCGCTCGCCAGCACGATCGCCTCTCCGGCGGCGAGCCGGGCGAGCAGCATCGGGCGCTGCCGCGCCGCGTTGTGCTCGTGATAGGGCGCGAGCGGGGCCTTCAGCCCGTGCATCGAGAGCAGCTTCGCGGTGATGCGCGTGTCCTCGCAGGCCACGAGATCGGCGCGCGCCAGCACGTCGAGCGCGCGCAGCGTGATGTCCGCCGCATTGCCGATCGGCGTCGCCACGACATAGAGCCCGCCGGCGAGCCTGGCGACGGGTGACGTCGTGTCGGCGCGGGCCGCCGCGCGCGGTTTACTTCGTTCCGACCCGCCGCTAGGCTCACGGCCAGTCCGTTCCGCCGGCCGGGGGTCCGCGTCCCTTGATGTTTTCCCGCCTGCTCGCGCCGCCGCCATTCGCGCCCCGTCCGCAGCGGCTTCGCCGCCGCTCTTCCAATCCGGCGCCGCACCCGTCGCGAAGCCGGCGTCCTCTGGCTGCGTTCGCCGCCGCCCTGCTCGCACTCTCCGTCGCGGCCTGCGCGCAGAAGGTAGCCACGCCCCCCGCCGGGGAGCAAGCCGCCCCGCCCGCGACGGCGGGCCCCGCCGGCGTGCCGCCGACCGCGGCGCCGCAGGCCCTGCCGCCGGCGGAGGCAGAGGCGGTCGAGGTCGGGCTCCTGCTGCCGCTCAGCGGCGCCAATGCCGCGCTCGGCCAGGCGATGCTGCAGGCCGCCCAGATGGCGGTGTTCGATCTCGGCGACGAGCGCTTCACCCTGGTGGTGCGCGACACCGAGACGCTGGGCGGCGCCGCGGCCGCATCCCAGCAGCTGGTGGCGGCGGGGGCGGAAATCGTGCTCGGCCCGATCTTCGCCGCCCAGGTCACCCAGGCCGCGCCGGCGGTGCGCACGGCCGGCGTGTCGATGGTCGCCTTCTCCACCGACGTCACCGTGGCGGGCGACGGCGTCTACGTGAT
>DAIMFL010000055.1:7984-20189 GCA_036724615.1 Alphaproteobacteria bacterium
GCTGCCCGGGCTGCAGGTCTCGCGGGTGGTGGGCTATGCCTCCGCGCAGGGGCTGAAGCGGGTCGCCGCCCTGGCGCCGTCCTCCGCCTTCGGCCAGACCGTGGTCGCCGCGCTGAACCGCGCCGCGCCGCGCTTCGGCGCGGCCGTGGCGCAGGTCGGCTACTACGACCCGGCGGAAACCGACATGTCGGGCCCGGTGCAGCAGCTCAACCCCGGCGGCACGCCGCAATTCGACGCGCTGCTCCTGCCGGAAGGCGCGCCGCGCCTCACCACCATCGCGCCGCTTCTGTCCTATTTCGGCATCGACACGACGAAGGTGCGCCTGCTCGGCACGGCGCTGTGGGACGATGGCGGCCTGGCCCGGGAGCCGGCCCTCGTCGGCGGCTGGTTCGCCGCCCCGCAGCCGGAGCAGTGGGCGAGCTTCGCCCAGCGCTACCGCGCGCTCTACGGGTCCGAGCCGCCGCGCATCGCCAGCCTCGCCTACGACGCCACCGCGCTCGCCGCGGTGCTCGGCCGCAGCGGCGGGGCCGGCTTCGGGCCGGAGGCGCTGACCGGGGCCAGCGGCTTCTCGGGGGTGGACGGGGTGTTCCGCTTCCGCCCCGACGGCCAGGTCGAGCGCGGCCTCGCCGTGTTCGAGCTGCAGGCCGGCGGCCCGGTGGTGATCGACCCGGCGCCGCAGAGCTTCGAGCCGGCGGTGTTCTGACGGCCGGCCCGAACCTGTCTCGAGAAACTCAGGCGAGCAGCGCGGCGAGCACGGCGTCGAGCCGCTGCCGCCCGTCCGCCGTGGCGCGCAGCGCCTGTGCGTCGAGCTCGACATAGCCGCCCTCGGTCAGCCGTCGCAGCGTGGCGGCGTCGAGCCGGTCGGTGATCTCGCTGCCCGTCTCCGCATGGAAGGCGGCGCGCGACACGCCCTCGGCGAGGCGCAGCCCCATCATCAGCATCTCGGCGCCGCGGCCCTCGGCCGGAACGGGCTCGCGGGTGCGGGTCGCGTGGCCCTCCGCCTCCACTGCGGCGAGCCAGGCCTCCGGCGCGCGGTGCTGCCGCGTCGCCAGCTTCTCGCCGCGGATCGTGAGCCGGCCATGAGCGCCGGGACCGATGCCGACATAGTCGCCGGAGCGCCAATAGGTCAGGTTGTGGCGCGACTCCGCGCCCGGCCGCGCATAGTTGGAGATCTCGTAGGCCGGGCGTCCGGCGCGCGCCATCCTGTCCTGCGTCAGCTCGTAGAGCTCGGCCGCGCTGTCCTCGTCGGGCAGGACGAGCCTGCCCTGCCGGTGCAGCGATTCGAAGGCGGTATGGGGCTCGATCGTCAGCTGATAGAGCGACAGATGCTCGCCGGCGATCTCGAGCGCCGCGTCGAGCTCGGCGCGCCAGGCCGCCGGGGTCTGGCCGGGGCGGGTGTAGATGAGGTCGAAGGACACGCGCGGGAAATGTCGGTGCGCCAGGGCGACGGCCGCGCGCGCCTCGCGCGCGTCGTGCCGCCGGCCGAGCTCTCTCAGCGCGGCATCGTCGAGCGATTGCACGCCGAGCGACACGCGGTCGACGCCCGCGGCCCGATAGCCCGCGAAACGGGCGGCCTCGACCGAGCTCGGGTTCGCCTCCAGCGTGATCTCGATCCCCTCGACGAAGTCCCAATGCAGGTCGGCGCGGGCGATGACCGCGGCCACGGTCGCGGGCTCCATCAGCGACGGCGTGCCGCCGCCGAAGAAGATGCTGGTGAGGCGCCGCCCGGGCGTCTCGGCCGCGTAATGGTCGAGCTCGGCGAGCAGCGCGGCGCGCCAGCGCGCCTGGTCGATGCTGTCCCGCACGTGGCTGTTGAAGTCGCAGTACGGGCATTTCGACAGGCAGAACGGCCAGTGCACGTAGAGCCCGAAGCCGCGCCGGTCGGCCGCCTCTGCGCCGAGTGGCGGCAGGGCCTTCGCCGCGGCGCTCATCGCGCGAAGCACGCCGCGACGAGCTGCCGGAAGGCGGCGGCGCGGTGGCTCATGGCGTGCTTTCGTTCCGGCTCCATCTCGCCGAAGGTGAGCGTCTCGCCGTCGGGCTCGAAGATCGGATCATAGCCGAAACCGCGCCCGCCGCGCGGCGGCCAGACGATCGCGCCGTGGACCTTGCCCTCGAAGGTCTCGCAATGCCCGTCCGGCCAGCACAGCGACAGGGCGCAGACGAAATGCGCGCGGCGCGCGGCGGGATCCTTCGCGCCGAGATAGGCGAGCTCGCGGTTCACCCGCCCCATGGCGACGGCGAAGTCGCGGGTGGCGCCGGCCCAGCGCGCCGAATAGATCCCGGGCTGGCCGTGCAGCGCATCGACCGCGAGGCCGGAATCGTCGGCGAGCGCCGGCAGGCCCGATGCCGCGGCCGCCGCGCGCGCCTTGAGCTCGGCATTGGCGACGAAGGTCGCGCCGGTCTCGTCGGGCTCGGCCAGGCCGAGCGCGCCGGCCGAAACGGCCTCGGCGCCGAACGGCGCCAGCAGCTCGGCGATCTCGCGCACCTTGCCGGCATTGTGGCTGGCGATGACGAGCTTGCCGCCGGCGAAGGGGCGGCGGGGGGTGGTCGTCACGGCCGGAAATGCCGAAGTCCCCCTCCCCTTGCGGGAGGGGGTAGGGGGAGGGGTCTAAGCGCGCGGATGCGCGCGAAAGAGTCTTCGGTTGCGGGCGCCCCCTCTCCCTCCCATCGCGCTCGCCTCGCTCGCCACGATGGGCCCCTCCCGCGAGGGGAGGGGGTTGGAGAGGCGCGATGGCGAGAGCGGGCTCTCACTCTCTACAGCCCCAGCGCCGCGCGCTGGTGCAGCACCAGCTCGGCGGTGCCCTTGCGGGCGAGGGCCATCATGTCCAGGAAGGCCTGCTCGGCGAAGGGCGCGGCCTCGGCGGTGCCCTGGATCTCGACGATGCCGCCGCTGCCGGTCATCACGAAATTGGCGTCCGCCTCGGCGGTCGAATCCTCCGCGTAGTCGAGGTCGAGCACGGCCACGCCCTTCACGATGCCGCAGGACACCCCGGCCACCTGGTCGCGCAGCGGCAGCCGCGCGACGGCGCCGATCCGCTTCAGATGCTGGAAGGCGAGATGGAGCGCGACATAGCCGCCGGTGATGGCGGCGGTGCGGGTGCCGCCATCGGCCTGCAGCACGTCGCAGTCGACCTTGATCTGCCGCTCGCCGAAGCCGGCGAGGTCAGTGACGGCGCGCAAGGAGCGGCCGATCAGCCGCTGGATCTCGTGGGTGCGCCCGCCCTGGCCGCCGCGCGCCGCCTCGCGGTCGGAGCGCGTGCCGGTGGCGCGGGGCAGCATACCGTACTCGGCGGTCACCCAGCCGCGGCCGGTGTTGCGCAGGAACGGCGGAACCCGGTCCTCGACGCTCGCCGTGCACAGCACGCGCGTGTCGCCGAAATGCACCAGGCAGGACCCCTCGGCGTATTTGTTGACGTCGGTCTCCAGCCGGATCGGCCGCAGCTGATCGGCGGCGCGGCCGGACGGACGGGACGAGACGGGGCCGAGCCTGCTGCTGCTGGTCACGGGAGCTCCGGATGAGGGTGAGGGGGATCGCGAAACGGCGGCAAGCTACTCTTCCGGGCGGTCCCGGTCCAGACCGCGTCCGGTCTGGCCGCCGGCCCTGACATTGACGCTCCGGGGGGCGCTAACTACATTTCCGGCTTGGAAAAACCATGTCCGGCACGATGAGCATCCAAGGCAAGCAAGGCCCCGCCGTCGGCGAGCTCAGCGCCCGCACGCGCGAGATCCTGCGGCATATCGTGGACGCCTATGTGGAGACGGGCGAGCCCATCGGCTCGCGCACCATCTCGCGCCGGCTCGGCATGAACCTGTCGCCCGCCACGATCCGCAACGTGATGGCGGATCTGGAAGATGCCGGGCTGCTCTACGCGCCGCACACCTCGGCCGGCCGGCTGCCGACCGAGCTCGGCCTCAGGATGTTCGTGAACGGGCTGCTCGAGGTCGGCGACCTCACCCAGGAGGAGCGGGACTCGATCGACGGCAAGTGCGTGGCCGCCGGGCGCAGCCTGCCCGAGCTGCTGGAGGAGGCGACGTCGCTGCTCTCCGGCCTGTCGCGCTGCGCCGGGCTGGTCGTCGCGCCGAAAACCGACCAGCCGCTGAAGCATATCGAGTTCGTCCATCTGGGCCCGGGCCGCGCCCTCGTCGTGATGGTCACCGAAGGCGGGCTGGTCGAGAACCGCATCATCGACCTGCCGGTCGGGCTGCCCGCCTCCTCGCTGGTGGAGGCCGGGAACTTCCTGACTGCGCGCCTGCTCGGCCGCACGCTGGACGAGGCGCGCACCGACATACTGGAGGAGCTCGAGACCCACCGGGCGGAGCTCGATGCGCTCACCTCCAAGGTCGTGGCGGCCGGTCTCGCGACCTGGGCGGGCGGCCAGCAGGGCGGCGCGCTCATCGTGCGCGGCCACACCCATCTGCTGGAGGACGTGACGGCGCTCTCCGACCTCGAGCGCATCCGCATGCTGTTCGCCACGCTGGAGACGAAGGAGTCCCTTCTGCGGCTGCTCGATGCGGCGGGCGGGGCGCAGGGCGTGCAGATCTTCATCGGCGCGGAGAACGAGCTGTTCGGCATTTCCGGCTGCTCGATGGTGATCGCGCCCTATCGCAACAGCCGGCAGCGGATCGTCGGCGCGGTCGGCGTTATCGGCCCGACCCGCATCGACTATGCCCGCATCATCCCGATGGTGGACTACACCGCCCAGGTGATCGGCCGCGTGCTCGGCTGATCGCTCCGCCCGCGGAACCCTTGCCGGCAGCCGCCATTCCCCTAAATCGGTTGGACGACGGAAACTGGAACGCGCCATGTCTGATGTGAAGAACGATATTCCCGACCCGACGGACGAGCGGCCCGAGGCGCAGGACGCGCCGCAGCCGGACTCCGCCTCGGAAGAGAGGCTCGCCGCGGCCGCGGCCGAGATCGGCTCGCTCAAGGACCAGCTGCTGCGCGCGCTGGCCGAGACCGAGAACGTGCGCCGCCGCGCCGCGCGCGAGCGCGAGGACGCGTCCAAGTTCGCGGTGACCGCTTTCGCCCGCGACATGCTGACCGTCGCCGACAATCTGCGCCGCGCGCTGGAGGCCGTGGCGCCGGAGGCGCTGGCCGAGGACGAGGCGCTGAAGGCGCTGGTCACCGGCGTCGAGATGACCGAGCGGCAGCTCTTCGCCGCCTTCGAGAAGCACGGAATCAAGCGGATCGACGCGCTCGGCCAGAAGTTCGACAGCAACCTGCACCAGGCGATGTTCGAGGTGCCGGGCAGCGGCCAGCCGGCCGGCACGGTGGTGGAGCAGATGCAGGCCGGCTATCTGCTCAACGACCGCCTGCTGCGCCCCGCCATGGTCGGCGTGGCCAAGGGCGAGCCGGCACAGGCGGCCGAGCCCGGCGACGCCGGCCGGGTCGACACCACGGTCTGACGGACATGTGCCATCTCGTGCTTCGACAGGCTCAGCACGAGGCGTGAGGGAGGCGATGGATACAGGAGAGGCCTCGCCCTGAGCCTGTCGAAGGGCGAGGGCGAACGCTCAGGCCGGGCTTCCCCGGTGCGCCGGCATCAGCGGCGCTCGCCGGAGCGCCGCGCCAGCGCGTAAAAGAAGACCATCAGCACCAGCCCGATCACCGCCAGGCCGAGCCCGGCATAGGCGATCGAGTCGACCTCCAGCACCGCCGCCCCGACGACCGCGAGCGCCAGGCCGAGGACTACGTCCAGGAACAGCAGGACCTGGATGCCGCGATAGACGCCGTCGCGGGCGGGGTCGCGGGAAGTCCGGTCCGGATCGGGTCTCGCCATGTCTTCATATGACCGTGCCGCCGGCCGGCGCACAAGGAGGGGATCGGCTCGCGCGTGAATATCCGTCACCCGCCTCTCTTCATGATTGCACATGTTCCCCGGATGTTCCATCATCCGAGTGCCCGAGTCGGACGGGCGGAACGGCCGGGCAACATCGGCGGGGACAGGGGCGGGCGGTCCATGATCATCGAGGATTGGGACGGCACCCCGATCGGGGAGGACGTGGAAGCGCTCCGGGTCGCGCCCGGCTGGACGTTCCTCGACCTCGCCGGCACCCTTCTCGCCCATGCCTGTGACGGCGATCTGCTGCTGCGGCTTCCTCCGGGCTGGTCGTCCGTCGCGGCGGAGCCGGACCGCGCGGTTCTGCGCTCGGGCGAGCTCGTCCTGACCGCGACCCACGCGGCGCTCCACGGATCGCGGGCGGAGGTATCGCGGCATCTGGAGCGGCTTGCCCGGGACGCCTTCGCCGGCGAACCGGAGCTGCGCCGCCCGGACACGGGCAACATCTGCTTCCGCGGCCGCGCGGCCGGACCCTCCCGGGTCCTGCGCTGGGTGATATGGACCGCCGAGGGGGACCAAGACGCCGGGCGGCTGGCCACCATCGATCTGGCCGGGCCCTGGGCCGGGTCCCCGGGAAGCGGGCCCGCGAACGGGGCAGGAGACCGCGAAGCCGACGGGCAGGCGGGCGGTGTCGACCGGCTGCTGATGCTGATCGAACATGCCGAGTTCCCACCGAGCTGGGCGTCGGCGGAGGAACGCGCGGGCGAGACCCTTCCGTGGAAGACGATCGCCGTCGAGGGCGCCGTCGCGCTCAGGATCCCGACCGCCTGGGTGCACGCGCCGCTCGCCGAAGGCGGCTGGTTCGCCGGCAACCAGGAAGGACCGCCCTTCGTCCTGCGGCTCCGGACGGAGCGTCTCGGACCGCTGCGCACGCAGACGCGCGAGGATCGCCGGAACGCCCTTCGCAACCTGGACCCCCGCCGGATCGGGCCCGGCTGGCGCCGCGTAAGGGTGCAGCAGGGGGCGGACGACCGGCTTCTGCGGTTCGAGCGCCGGTCCGCCGACGGGCTGGCTCACCAATGGGTGGCGCTGGTCCATGCCGACGAGGCGGGCACGACGTGCCTTTATGTCCATCTTTCGGCGGCCGGCGCCGCGGAGAGCGATCCCGCCGTGACGCGCATCGTGGAGCAGCTCGACCGGGAACTCTCCCACGCGCGGCTGCTACCGCGGCCGGACCTCGGCATCACGCGCGGCAGACGCGCGCCGGATGACGAGGACCCGTTCGCGCCTCTGAAGTCGATCACGGCGTTCGACCGGATCCGGCTCCGGGTTCCGGCGATCTGGCGCTGCGCCTGGGACGAGAAGGCCGGGATGTGGTGCTGCTGCCAGGACGATCAGGACACCGGCACGCTGTGGATCGGCTACGACCATTTCGTCGTCGAGCCGGAAGACGTGTCGCATGCGACCCGGTCTGCTGCCGAGTTCGCCCGCAAGCTCTCGCATCGCCTCTCGGAGAGGGAAAGCGCCGCCGTGCAGGGCGCGGAAGCCCTTTCAGTCGCCGAGCTGCCGGACGGCTCGGTGCGCTACATCCAGCACGATGGTGAAGACGCCGAAGGGCCGCTGCGGTTTCACCGCTGGGACCGCGCGGCCGCCATAGGACGCTCGGTCGTGCATGCGTATCTCTCGCTCGTATTCAGTGCTGCGACGGCCGATCGGCCGGCGTGGCGGCGGCTGGTGGAGACCATCGACCGGGAGGTCCGGGCGGCCGATTTCCTGTCGGGAGGCGACCGGCCGTGACCGTACCCGACGATCCGTCCGATCGGCCCCTGCCGGGCGGGACAGATCCCGCCGGAGATGGACGCCCCCTATTGCCCTGGCGCACGGTCCGGCTCGACGACGCGCTGGAGCTGCGGATCCCCGGCAACTGGATCGATTCGCAGGTCAATGCCGAGGACGGCTTCGCCCAGTGGATGGCGCGGGACTGGCACGACCGGGACGTCACGCTGTGGCTGCGCCTCGGCGAGCTTCCGCTGGAGGAGCTTGCCTTTGACGGCGATCTGCCGCCAGCGGACACCGCCGCAGGCGCCTGGCTGCTCGACTGCATCAGGGGGCGCGAGGAGCAGCTCCCCGGACGGCGCCCGATCTCCGCCGTTTCGGATGGCGATCGCGCGGTCTACCGGGTGGTGGATCCTTTCGAGCCCGCCGAGGGCGGGCGATTCTGGCATCATCGCTGGTACGTCGCCGAGCGGCGGGGCGACGACGTGCTCGTCGCCATCCTGACGCTGACCGCCCCGGCCGCGCGGGACGGCGATCCGGCCCTCGCCGGCCTCGTGGAGCGCTTCGCAGCGGAGCTGCCGCAGATCCGCCTCCTCGGCCTGCCGCCGCTGCCGCCGCCGCCGCTCGAGCCCGGGGCCGACCCGTACCGGAACTGGCAGACGATCACCTGCTATGGCTGCATCCGCATCCGCGTCCCGACGGTCTGGACCTGCGGCTACGATCCCGATGCCGGCATGTGGTGCGGCTATCGCCCGGACGAACGGGAGGACGACAACACCGGGGTCATGTGGCTCGCCTACAACGTCTTCGCCGACACCGCCGGCGACGACCGGCCGCCTTTCGAAGGCGTGGACGCCGCCATCCCCGTCCCGGAGGACGCCGAGGATCTGCGCTGCGACGGCGCGCCCCATGACCGGATCACGCGCTACCGGGAGTTCGGGCCGGAGAACGGCGAACGGCTCGCCTTCGTCCGCTGGGTCCGCTGCCTCATCCAGGGGCGGCGCCTCATGCTGCTTCACGTTTCGTTAGTGTTTCCCGACCGCCGCTCCGGGGCGCCCGACGTGCTCCGCTTCGTGGAGATGATGGACCAGGAGGTCAGGGCGGCCGATATCCGGATTCCCGACTATTAGCTCCCCGTCACCGGGACGCCGGGCCGGCTGGGAGGGCGCCGTCCCGCGCCGGTCGTCCCGCCCGGGGCTCGCCTGCCGCCGCCCGCCCGAAAATCCGCCCGGCCCTTGCCCTGCCGACGCGCTTGCACGGTCTGATCCCCTCCCTATATATCCCGGCGTAACGTGAGGTTACGCGGCGCGACGGCGCCCCGGTGACCTCCTTCCCGCCGGGCGGATCGGCCGTCCCGGCCAGCGATTTCCAATGGGGGTCCTTGCGGCGCTCGGACGAGCGAGGCCGGCTGGGGCCTGCTGAAGGGACGGAAACGACATGAGCAAAGTGATCGGCATCGATCTCGGCACCACCAACTCCTGCGTCGCCGTGATGGACGGCAAGGACGCCAAGGTGATCGAGAACACCGAGGGCGCACGCACCACGCCCTCCATGGTGGCATTCACCGAATCCGGCGAGCGGCTGGTTGGCCAGCCCGCCAAGCGCCAGGCGGTGACCAACCCGGAAAACACCCTCTTCGCCATCAAGCGCCTGATCGGCCGGCGCTACAACGATCCGCTGACCGAGAAGGACAAGGGCCTGGTGCCCTACAAGATCATCTCCGGCGACAACGGCGACGCCTGGGTCGAGGCCCACGGCAAGAAGTACTCGCCGTCGCAGATCTCCGCCTTCATCCTGCAGAAGATGAAGGAGACGGCCGAGAGCTATCTCGGCGAGAAGGTCACCCAGGCGGTGATCACCGTTCCCGCGTACTTCAACGACTCCCAGCGCCAGGCCACCAAGGATGCCGGCAAGATCGCCGGGCTCGAGGTGCTGCGCATCATCAACGAGCCGACGGCCGCCGCCCTCGCCTACGGGCTGGAGAAGAAGAAGACCGGCGTGGTCGCGGTCTACGACCTCGGCGGCGGCACGTTCGACATCTCGATCCTCGAGATCGGCGACGGCGTGTTCGAAGTGAAGTCGACCAACGGCGACACCTTCCTCGGCGGCGAGGACTTCGACGCGCGCATCATCGACTACCTGGCCGACGAGTTCCGCAAGGAGCAGGGCATCGACCTCAGGAAGGACCGGCTCGCGCTGCAGCGCCTGAAGGAGGCGGCGGAGAAGGCCAAGATCGAGCTGTCGAGCGCGATGCAGACGGAGGTCAACCTGCCGTTCATCACCGCCGATGCCAGCGGGCCGAAGCATCTCAACATCAAGCTCACCCGCGCCAAGCTCGAGGCGCTGGTGGACGAGCTCGTCCAGCGCACCATCCCGCCCTGCAAGGCGGCGCTCAAGGACGCCGGGCTGCAGGCCTCGGAGATCGACGAGGTGATCCTGGTGGGCGGCATGACCCGCATGCCCAAGGTCCAGGAGACGGTGAAGCAGCTCTTCGGCAAGGAGCCCCACAAGGGCGTGAACCCGGACGAGGTCGTGGCGCTCGGCGCGGCGATCCAGGGCGGCGTGCTGAAGGGCGACGTCAAGGACGTGCTGCTGCTCGACGTGACCCCGCTGTCGCTGGGGATCGAGACGCTGGGCGGCGTGTTCACCCGGCTCATCGACCGCAACACCACGATCCCGACGAAGAAGAGCCAGGTGTTCTCGACGGCGGAGGACGGGCAGACCGCGGTCACCATCCGCGTCTTCCAGGGCGAGCGCGAGATGGCGGCGGACAACAAGCTGCTCGGCCAGTTCGACCTGGTCGGCATCCCGCCGGCGCCGCGCGGCATGCCGCAGATCGAGGTCACCTTCGACATCGACGCCAACGGCATCGTCAGCGTGTCGGCCAAGGACAAGGCCACCGGCAAGGAGCAGCAGATCCGCATCCAGGCCTCGGGAGGCCTGGCCGACGCCGACATCGAGAAGATGGTGAAGGACGCCGAGGCGCATGCGGCGGAGGACAAGAAGCGCCGCGCCACCGTCGAGGCCCGCAACCATGCCGACGCGCTGGTGCACAGCACCGAGAAGACGCTGAAGGAGCACGGCGACAAGGTCGGCGCCGCGGAGAAGCAGGCGATCGAGGACGCCATCGCCGAGGTCCGCAAGGCGATGGAAGGCGACGACGCCGAGGCGATCAAGGCGAAGACCGAGGCGCTCGCCCAGGCCTCGATGAAGCTCGGCGAGGCGATGTATCGCGCCCAGCAGGCCGGCGGCGACGGGACCGGCGGCGGTGCGGGGCCGGATTCCGGCGCCGGCGGCGGCCAGTCCGGCGGCGAGGGCGTGGTCGACGCCGACTTCGAGGAGGTCGACGAGGGCCGGCGCGACAAGTCGGCCTGAGCCCGGGCGCGAAGGATGCACGGCCGGACGCCAGGCGCGCGGTCACGCGGGCAGGGGGCGTCCGGCCGGCTTTTTTGCAGAGCTGACCCTCCGGCCGGCGCCGCCGTCCGGAGCGGCTGTCGTCGGGGACGCGACAGGTAGATCATGGCGAAACAGGACTACTACGCCACGCTGGGCGTCGAACGGGGCGCCAATCCGGAGACCATCAAGAAGGCCTACCGGAAGCTGGCGATGCAGTATCACCCGGACCGCAATCCGGGCGACGTCGAGGCGGAGCACCGCTTCAAGGAGATCAGCGAAGCCTACGACGTCCTGAAGGACGACCAGAAGCGCGCCGCCTATGACCGCTTCGGTCATGCCGCCTTCGAGAACGGCAATGGCCGGGGCGCCGGCGGCTTCGACTTCACCGCGGCGGGCTTCGCCGACATCTTCGACGAGATGTTCGGCGAGTTCATGGGCGGGCGGCGCAGCCAGCAGGCGCGCGGCCGCGGCGCCGACCTGCGCTACAATCTGGAGATCAGCCTGGAGGACGCCTTCCGCGGCCAGCAGGCGACGATCCGCGTGCCGAGCTCGGTGCAATGCGACGCCTGCCACGGCAGCGGCGGCGAGAAGGGCGCGCATCCGGTCAACTGCCCGACCTGCGCGGGGACGGGCCGTGTGCGCGCGACCCAGGGCTTCTTCACCATCGAGCGCAGCTGCCAGAGCTGCAACGGCGCCGGCAAGGTCATCGAGAAGCCGTGCAAGGTGTGCAACGGCGCCGGCCGGGTGCGCAAGGAGCGCACGCTCAACGTCAACATCCCGGCCGGCGTCGAGGAAGGCACGCGCATCCGCCTGGCCGGCGAGGGCGAGGCCGGCTTGCGCGGCGCGCCGCCCGGCGACCTCTACATCTTCCTCGCCATCGCGCCGCATCGGGTGTTCCGGCGCGACGGCGCCGACATCCACTGCCGGGTCCCGATCCCGATGACCACCGCCGCCCTCGGCGGCGCGGTCGACGTGCCGACCATCGACGGCGCCAGGGCCAAGGTGAACGTCGCCGCCGGAACGCAGACCGGACAGCAGTTCCGGCTGCGCTCCAAGGGCATGAGCGTGCTGCGCTCGCCGGCGCGGGGCGACATGTATGTCGAGATCGTCGTCGAGACCCCGGTCAACCTCACCAAGAAGCAGCAGGAGCTGCTGCGCGAGTTCGAGAAGGCCGGCGGCGGCAAGAAGAGCCTTAGCCCGGAATCCGACGGCTTCTTCGCCAGGGTGAAGGAGCTGTGGGAAGACCTGAA
>DAIMFL010000056.1:0-20145 GCA_036724615.1 Alphaproteobacteria bacterium
TGGTCTGGATCAGCGAGGTTTCCGAGCGCAGGAAGCCTTCCTTGTCGGCATCGAGAATGGCCACCAGGGCGCATTCCGGAATGTCGAGCCCTTCGCGCAGCAGGTTGATGCCGACCAAGACGTCGAAGGCGCCGAGCCGGAGGTCGCGGATGATCTCGATGCGCTCCAGCGTCTCCACGTCGGAATGGAGATAGCGCACGCGGATCCCGGCCTCGTGCATGTACTCGGTCAGGTCCTCGGCCATGCGCTTGGTGAGCGTCGTGATCAGGACGCGCTGGCCCTTCGCCGCGGCCTCCTTGCATTCCGCCATCACGTCGTCGACCTGGATCTCGGTCGGCCGGATGATGCAGACCGGATCGATGAGGCCGGTCGGCCGGATCACCTGCTCGGTGAACACGCCGCCGGTGCGCTCCATCTCCCAGGACCCCGGCGTCGCCGATACGAAGACGGAGTCGGGGCGCATCCGCTCCCATTCCTCGAACTTCAGCGGCCGGTTGTCGATGCAGGAGGGCAGGCGGAATCCATATTCGGAGAGGGTGTGCTTGCGGGCGTAGTCGCCGCGATACATGCCGCCGATCTGCGGCACCGTCACGTGGCTCTCGTCGACGAACAGCAGCGCGTCCTGCGGCAGGTACTCGAACAGGGTCGGCGGCGGCTCGCCCGGCTTGCGGCCGGTGAGATAGCGCGAGTAGTTCTCGATCCCGGCACAGGAGCCGGTCGCCTCCATCATCTCCAGGTCGAAGCGGGTGCGCTGCTCCAGCCGCTGCGCCTCGAGAAGCTTGTTCTCGCGCACCAGCTCGTCGAGGCGGAGCTTCAGGTCCTCCTTGATCTGCTTGACCGCCTGGGTCAGCGTCGGGCGCGGGATGACGTAGTGGCTGTTGGCATAGATCCGCACCTCCTCCAGCGTCACCGACTTCTCCCCGGTCAGCGGGTCGAACTCGTGGACGGCCTCGATCTCGTCGCCGAACAGCGACAGCCGCCAGGCCCGGTCCTCCATATGCGAGGCGAAGATCTCGATCGAATCGCCGCGCACCCGGAAGGTGCCGCGGTGGAAGTCCGTGTCGTTGCGCTTGTACTGGATCTCGACCAGCTTCCGGAGGAGCTCGTTGCGGTCGATCATCTGCCCCTTGGCCAGGGGGATGACCATGGTGGAATAGGTCTCGGGCGAGCCGATGCCGTAGATGCAGGAGACCGAGGCCACGATCACCACGTCGCGCCGCTCGAACAGCGCGCGGGTGGCGGCGTGGCGCATCCGGTCGATCTGCTCGTTGATCGAGGATTCCTTCTCGATATAGGTGTCGGAGCGCGGGACGTAGGCCTCGGGCTGGTAGTAGTCGTAGTAGGAGACGAAGTACTCCACCGCGTTTTCCGGGAAGAAGCCCTTCATCTCGCCGTAGAGCTGCGCCGCCAGCGTCTTGTTGGGTGCCAGGATCAGCGCCGGGCGCTGCATCGCCTCGATGACCTGGGCCATGGTGAAGGTCTTGCCGGAGCCGGTGACGCCGAGCAGCACCTGGTCGCGGTCGCCGTTGCGCAAGCCGGCGACGAGCTCCTGGATCGCCTGCGGCTGGTCGCCGGCGGGCCGGTAGTCGGACAGGATCCTGAACGGCCTCCCGCCGGTGGCGGGCGCCGGACGCTCGATCAGCTCTAGGGTCATGGCGGCAATATAGGACGCGGCGGTTGGGGGCCCAAGTGGCAGACCACAGTGGCAGACCACAGCGGCAGACCGCAGCGGCAGGCCACGTGACGGCCACGCGGCCTGCGGCGATCTATACTGCCGCTGCCGGCCGGAGTCCTCCACGGCCGGCGCGCCTCCTGACAGCATGGCGTCAGGAGCGGACGCGCCGCCGCAGCATGCCCCCTGCACCCGTTTCCCGTGCAGCGAAGTCGGGGCCGGATCGTTTCAGCTCCGAAGCGCCTCGGAACCTGCGGTTCCCGCATTGCCGAGGCGCCGGGCGAGGCGGAAAAGGAGGACAGGATGAGAATGCTCGCTGCTCTTGCCGTGTCGATCGGGGTCCTCACGGGCGGCGGCGTCGCGCTGGCCGACTCGAGGCCCTATCCGGGAACGGTGCAGTCGGTGGACGCGGCGGCCGATACGGTCACGCTCGACGACGGCACGAAGTTCTTCGCCGCGCCGGGAGTGGAGATCGACGGGCTCGAGCCGGGTACGAAGGTGATCTTCTACTATTATGTGTATGACGGCCGGTACACGGTGGTCAGCTACGAGCTGCTGGCGGAGTGACCGCCGCCGGCCCCTCGCCGATGGCCTCGGCGAGGACCACGAATCTGAGCGGCCCTCCGGGAAGGATCGCGTCGAAGGGATAGCAGGTGCTGAGGAGGAGCCGCGGCGTTCCGGCCGCAGCCGGCACGCTCCGCGCCCGATCCGCATGCCCGATCTGCGTCGCCGTGCCGTCGAGATGGCCGGGGCCGAAGGCGAGGGTCCGCCCGGAGGCGCCGGCCAGCACGATCTGGTCGATGCCGAGCTCGGGCACGAGCAGCCGTGCGACCGGCCGCGTGTCGGCCCAGGGCCAGGGCGGCGGCGCGGCTCCGGCGTCGCCGGCCTCGGCCCAGGCGCGGGCGATCAGGAGCTGCGCGAGCCAGGCCTTGCCCTGGAGCCAGGCCCCGCTGCCGAGCTGCCACAGCCCAATGGCGGCGAGCGCCAAGGCGAAGCCCGCCGCCAGCCGACGCGATGTGCCTTTCCGGCCGGTCATGGCCGGCCTTCGGTGGACCCGGCTGCCGGCCTCCGGCGGGCTGCGAGGAGCAGGCCCAGCGCGGCGAGGAGAACGGCGCCTCCCGCCACCATCTGCAGCGCCGCGGAGGTGGCGGTCGCCGGCAGGCGCTGGCCGTTCGTCTGCAGCGACTGGGGCAGGGCGATGCGCTGCATCAGCGCGTCCGGCGCCGGCAAGGCGGCGGGGTCGACGGACCTGGCGGCGCCGAACACCGCTTCGTAGATCCAGCCCTCCGGCAGGTTGCGCGCCACCTCGCCGCTCACCAGCTCCTCGCCCTGCGGTCGCACGACCTCCTGCGCCACGGCGATCAGGCTCGTATAGCTGCCGACCAGCCCGTAGGCGAGCGCATGGGCGACGGCGTCGTCGCGCACGCCTTGCGGATCGGCGTCGCGCCACTGCCGGTCCTCGATCGCCTCCAGCTTGGCGCGCGCCCAGATCGCGGCGACGCCGGGCGATTCGGAGAGGCCGGACAGCGGCAGCTCGGCCTGCCAGAGGCCGCCGCCGGCCGTCGCCGCGGTCACCGTGATGCTGCCCGACAGATCGGCGGGCAGCGTGCCCGGAAGCCGTGCGGCGAAGCTCACCGGCTCGCCCCGATAGAGGTCGGCGACCGGCTGCGGGAAGGCTTCGGCCTGCCCCGCCAGCCCGGCCGGCCACGCGACGGCGATGTCGGTCAGGACCGGGGCTTCGAGCCGGGCCAGCATCTCGCCCATGCGCTCGCCTACCTCGGCGATGTCGCCGATATAGGTGTAGCTGCCGCGGCCGAGCTCGGCCGCCTTGCGCATGAAATAGCTGTTCGGCGCCGATCCGATGCCGATGGTGAACAGCCGGCTGTCGCCCAGCCGCGCGGCGATATCGTCGAACAGCTCGGCCTCGTTGCCGACCGCGGCGTCCGTCAGGAACACCACCTGGCGCAGCCGCGGTCCGGCCGCCGTGCCGTCCCGCTCGGTATCGAGTGCGAGGCGCAGTGCCGGGCGCATCTCGGTCCCGCCTTGCGCTTGGAGCGCACCGACCGCTGCCTGGGCCTGGCGCAGCGTCTCGGCGTTCCACGGCCGCAGGCCCGGGAAAAGGGCCCGGGTCTCGTCGCTGAACCGGATCACGTTGAAGCGGTCGCCGGGGGCGAGCCGGTCGATGGCGAGCGACAGCGCCGCGCGCGCCTGCTCGATCGACGTGCCGGCCATCGAGCCCGAGGTGTCGATCACGAAGATCACGTCGCGCGGGCGGCGCTCCCCGCGCGGCGCCGCGATCGGCGGGGTGAGGGTGACGAGCAGATGGGTGTCGCCGCCGCGCGCCTCGGCGAAGACGGCGGCGCGCGCCGCGCCGGGCGCGGGCGTCCAGTCCAGCACGAATTCGCGGTCGGCCGGCACGCGGCCTTCGGCCTGGGCGTTGCGCTGCCGGCCGTCCTCCCCCTCGGTCACGCGGACCGGGTGATAGCGGCTGACGAGCTCCGCGACGGGGAAGCCGGCATCGAGATCGATCGACAGGGTGAGCGGGTTGGCCGGGCCTTCATCGGGATGGCGCACCGGCCCGTCGATCCGCTCCGCATCGGGGACGCGCTCCAGATCCGGACGGTGGCCGTGCCCGACCAGCCGGGCGACCGGATCGGCGGGCAGGTAGCGCGGCGCCACCACCATCGGGAAGCGCAGCGAGTAGCGGCCGTTCTCCACCGTGACCGCAGCCTGATATCCGATCTCGACGACGACGGTCTCGCCCGGCCCGATATTGGCGACGGCGGTGGTGAACAGGTTCGGCCGCTCGGCGGAGACGAGACTCGCCTGCCGGCCGTCGGCTGCGGCCTCCTCATAGATCGCGTGCGCCTCGGACCGCTCCTTGATCTCGCCCACGATCCGGCGGTCGCCGATCTGCATCACCAGATGATCGACGGCGGAGCGCTCCGGCAGCGGAAAGACGTAGACGCCTTCCAGCCAGGCATTGGACGGGTTGACGAAATGCTGGCGCACGGTGACGCGCTGGACCGTGCCGCTCACGGCCATCCGCACCTCGGTCGCGAGGCTCGGCGCGAGGAAGCCGGTCGCGCCGTCGGCGCCGCGGAAGAGCAGGCCGTAAGCCTCGCCCTCCGGCGCGCCGGGCTGCGACCGGGAACCCGCCGGAACGAGCAGCATGGCCACGAGCGTCAGCGCCGACAGGATTGCGAGGCCGCGCCAGAACAGAAGCCCGTCGCACCGGCGGGCCCGATGCGGCGCGGCGGCGGTGTCGATTCGGAGCATCGTCATGTGGGGTCCCCTGATGCGTCTCCGGCGGCGGCCAGGACGGCCGTGCCGTTTCGACGACAGGGGAATTTCGGCCTATGACCTGGGCGGCCTTGGCGCGGCCGCTGGGCATTTCCGCGGCGATTGCGGCGGAACGACGGCGGGGGCTCGTTCCGCGAGAGAGCGGATTTCGGTTTCGGTTGTCCGACCGATGACCAGATTCCAGAGAGGAGGCGGCGCTACGTCAGACGGGCTGCAGCTTCTTCGGGCGGCCGCCGAGCCGCCCGTTCGCCCGGGCCGCGGCGGTCTTTGCCTCACTCGTCGCCTTGCCACCCTGTGCGCCGAGCCGAGCGGCTGACCAGCGCCTGGACCCGAGAAACCCTTCCAGCAGCGCGGGCAGATAGATGTCGGCATCGAGCTTGGGAAAATGCAGCCCGAGGCCCGAGGGGCTGATCTCGATCTGGTCGAGGTCGCCCGGACGCGCCGATTCCAGCCCTTGCGCATCGCGCGGCGCGAACGACACGTCGAGCCCGGAACTCAGACGGATGACGACTCGGCCGATCCGCCGGTCGTAACGGGCGTCGATGGCGGTCGGGCCAGCCTCGAGCCGCTGCATCGCCTTCATGTTCGCCCGCTCGAATTCATCCTGCTTGGCCATGGATACCCTCCCAACTGCGGCACAGCATCTCGATATTGTCGCCCACGGTCCGTTGGATCCGGGTGATTGCCGCGCGCGAAAACCCGTAGTTCTCGATCAGCGACGGCGGGCCAAGCGGGCAATTCAGATCGAACAGAGCTTCATGCCCGCCGCCGATGACATGCACATGCGCCGGCCGGTGGTCGTTCGGATAGATGACGACGCGAAGGCCATCGAATTTCAGAACCGTCGGCACGCGATCCGCCCATAACCTAAGCGTTTAGGTTGTTTCGTTCAAGCCTCAGCGTGCCTGCTGGTTCTTACTTCTGCAACCTGAAATATATTTATCCATAATACCATTACATCGAAGGTAGAAAACCTCCAGATTCTCATGACACCGCAGTGAGCGGCAGCATGAATGGCGTGCCCTCGATGGCCAGGGGCCCGCGCAGGCAGAGCCGGTCGTTGTCTTCCGGCAGGTGAGGGAACGGCACGAACGTGCCCGCGAGCAGGTCGGGCGGGAACAGCACCTCGAGCTCCGGTGAGCGGCTATCGGGACCGCAGGCCAGCTCCATCGCCGCGGCGAGACCGGCGGCGGACGGTATGCGGCTGGCGGCGATATCGTGCAGCCGTGTCGCGCCCTCCCTGCGCTCCCATACGATCAGCGCGTCCTCTTCCGGCAGGAAGCTCAGCCGCCAGCCCGGATGGGCCAGCGCATTGGCGACGAAGATGCCTGCGTTGCCGAGAAGGCCGAAGCGATCGGATACCGGACGTCTCGCTGCGAACAGCCGCAGGATCACGGCGCGATCCTGCGCGTCGCGGACCGACAGCTCGACGATGCGGACTCGGCGCTGCGGCGTGTGGCCGAGCTCGAGCCGCCCGCGGAAACGGGACTCGGCGATGACGCGGAATCCGAAAGATTCATAGAGCTGCGGCGTCTCGCTGTAGAGCAGCACGCATTCGAACTGCCTGTCGGCTTCGGCCAAAGCGCGGCTCATGAGATCGCGGAACAGCCCGCGGCGGCGATAGGCCGGTCGCGTTGCGACCGCATGGATCTGGCCGGCGGCGACGCGCCGTCCGGCGATGACGAGGTGCAGGGGCCGGAGCGCGACATTCGCGGCGATGGCATCGCCGTCCATCCAGGAAAACGCGCGAAAGCCCTCGTCCCAGATGCCGAGGCCGCTGAATTCATGGAACTCCAGTTCGAAGATGTCGCGCAGCAGATCGACCCAGGCCGCGCGCTTCGCCGGATCGGCCAGGCTGTCGATGCGGAAGGTAAGATCGGGGGATGTGCGCGCCGCCTCCATGGAAACGGAGCTTACGGCAGATCGGTGCCTTCCCACATCTCCAGGAAAGCTTGGCTGTCACCGAATGGCGGGACGATGCTGCTGCAGCCCTTTCCAGCCGGCGCAGGCCAGCTAGAGAACAAGATAACGACAGGGGCACAGAGTCACGGAGGGATCTAAGCAAGTCGTCATCGCCGGGCTCGGCCCGGCGACCCACTCCTCAGCTTGCGTAAGCCGATGAATGGATGCGCGGATCAAGTCCGCGCATGACATAATTCCTATGGCTTTCTCTCTGTGTCTCTGTGCCTCTGTGGTTAAACTTTTCCTCCCGGACTCTACCGCCGCGTATACCGGTGCTTCACGCCGGGCGGGAACCACTCGGGATCGCCGGCCGGATGGAGGGTCACGCGGGGGCGCTGGAATTCGGCCGGCGTATAGGCCTTGAACTCGCTGTTGAGGCGCAGGAGCTGGGCGAGAACGGCCTCGGCGATCGCCTCGGGCGAGATGTCGGCGGCCTGCTTGCCCGGCGCGAGCTCCACTGCGAGCGCCAGATGCGGCGCTTCGTTCAACCCTTCCCGCGCCTGCAGCACGAACTTGCCGGTCACCTGCGGCGCGATCTCCGGCTGCTCCAGGCCGATGGCGACCGTCTCGGGAAAGACGTTCGCGCCGAAGAACGACACGGCGAACTGCGTTCGCCCGAACACGTAGACGAAGGGCAGCTCGCGCACACCGCGCCAGTCGGACCGGGCGAGCGTCCGGACGGGATCGAAGCCAGTCTCGCCCAAACGGTGCAGCATCTCGTCATAGCCGATGATGCCGCCGGTATCGGCGATGTGATAGCGCAGGAGCGGCACGCCGCTGCGGCCGGAGAAGACGAGGGTGCCGTCGACCACCTCGAAGAAGCGGGCGAGCGGGTCGTACTGCACCAGGGTGGGCAGCCGCGCCTCGCCGAACAGCGTCCGGGCGAGCTCGGGCTGCCGGGCGAGATGCCGGCGGATCGCGATCGAGAGCGGCGTCTCGTTGCCGAGCACGCCGGCATCGGCCGTGCCGTAGAGCGAGGCGGTGCGATAGCGCGGATCGCCGATCTCGGCGCGCGTGCAGACGAGCTCGCGCCATTCCTCGCTGAACACCTCGCCGGCGGTGACGAGGCCCATGTCGCGCGCGGCCCAGTCGATGCCCGCGGCGTTGCCGTGGTCGATCACGTCCTTGAGGAACGGCGGATAGCCGAGCAGCACGGTCTGGGCGAATTGCGGCGCCAGGTCGCGGACGACCCGCAGGATCTCGTCGCGGTTGCTCCCCGGCGTCACCACGGTGATCGGGTAGCCCTTGGCCGCCAGATGCCGGCAGCAGGCGGCGGTGAACATGCCGCCGACCCAGGTGCCGAGCGCGAAGCAGACGATCGCCAGAGTCGGTTTCGTGTCGGCCGCGAAGCTGTCGTGGAAGACCTGCTCGAACCGGGCGGCGACGGCCAGCTCGTCCGTCAGCGCGCGCGGCCAGAAGCCGGGCTCGCCCGTCGATCCCGAGGAGACCGCGACCATGTCGCAGGCCTCCAGCCGCCCGCCGCGGGTGAGCGCCGGCAGCGGATACTTGCGCAGGTAGTTCTCCTTGGTGACCAGCGGCAGCCGCCGGAAATCCTGGATGGTGCGGATTCCGGCCGGGTCGATCCCCTGCGCCTTCAGGAAGGCGCCGTAGGCGGGCACGCTCTGCGCCGCGTCGTGAAAAAACGCCACGGCTTCCGTCTCCGCGTGACCCTCGGGCGCGCGGGCGAGCAGGCTGTCGAGCGGCGTCTTGAGGAAGGCGTCCAGCCTGCTGAGTACCTCGGCCGGGCGGCGATGGTCGAGCATGTCGGCGGGCTCCCCTGGTCTCCACTAAGTTAATCACGGGTCGCCGCCGATTTCCCGCCGGAAACGGCGCGCTTGCGCCCAATGGCTGTTGCGTCGGCTGTTGCGCCGGCTGTTGCGCCCTGGGGGCGAAGGACCTATCGTCCGGCGCGCCGTTCGTCCTTCCCGCCAGCCGGAGCCCGCGCCGTGTCGTTCCTCGCCGCCCGCCTCGACCGCATCAAGCCGTCGCAGACCATCGCCGTCACCCAGAAGGCCCGCGCCCTCAAGGCCGCCGGGCGGGACGTGATCGGCCTCGGCGCCGGCGAGCCCGATTTCGACACGCCGGACAACATCAAGCAGGCGGCCATGGCCGCCATCAAGGCCGGCGAGACCAAGTACACCGACGTGGACGGCACGCCGGCGCTCAAGAAGGCGATCTGCGCCAAGTTCGAGCGCGAGAACGGGCTGTCCTACAAGCCGGAGCAGATTTCGGTCGGCACCGGCGGCAAGCAGGTGCTCTACAACGCGCTGATGGCCACGCTCGACGCCGGCGACGAGGTGATCGTCCCGGCGCCCTACTGGGTGTCCTATCCGGACATGGTGCTGCTGGCGGAAGGCACGCCGGTCAGCGTGCCCTGCCCGCAGAACAACGGCTTCAAGCTGCTGCCCGAGGACCTGGCCGCGGCGATCACGCCCCGGACCAAGTGGCTCATCCTGAACAGCCCGTCCAATCCGACCGGCGCGGCCTATACCCGGGCGGAGATGAAGGCGCTGCCCGCCGTGCTGCTCCAGCACCCGCATGTCTGGGTGATGACCGACGACATGTACGAGCACCTGGTCTATGACGGGTTCGAGTTCGTGACGCCCGCGCAGGTGGAGCCGAAGCTCTACGAGCGCACGCTCACCGTGAACGGCGTCAGCAAGGCCTATTGCATGACCGGCTGGCGCATCGGCTATGCCGGCGGCCCGGCGCCGCTCATCAAGGCGATGGCGAAGGTCCAGTCGCAGAGCACGTCGAACCCGAGCTCGGTCTCCCAGGCCGCGGCGGTCGAGGCGCTGAACGGTCCGCAGGGCTTCATCGACGAGCACAACAAGGTGTTCAAGGAGCGCCGCGACATGGTCGTCGACATGCTGAACAAGGCGCCCGGCATCTCCTGCCACCGGCCGGAAGGCGCGTTCTACGTCTACCCGTCCTGCGCGGGGACCCTCGGCAAGAAGACCCCGGACGGCAAGGTGATCGAAAGCGACGACGACTTCGTCACCTATATCCTGGAGGCCGAAGGCGTCGCGGCGGTGCAGGGCTCGGCCTTCGGCCTGTCGCCCTTCTTCCGCATCTCCTACGCCACCTCGACCGAGGCGCTGCGCGAGGCCTGCACCCGCATCCAGCGCGCCTGCGCCGCGCTGCGCTGACCCACGGGTCGGCGGGGCCCTCTACAGGCCGAGGACCGACAGGGCGCTCGCGATGAGCGTCCAGGAGGCGGTGAACACCACGGCGACCGCGGCGAGGCTGCCCACGGCCGAGACGGCGACGGCGATGCCGTCGCGCTGGACCATGCCGAGCGAGAACACCGCGATCGGCGCGGCAAATGCCATGTTGGTGAACGGGATCGGCGTCGCCAGCAGCAGCGCGAGCAGGGCGGAGACCGCGCCCATGATGCGGATCGCCGGTCCGTGCGCCAGCCCAGGCGCGCGGGCGTGGAGCACCCGCTCGACCGGCCGCAGCCAGCGCTCCGCCCGGTCGACGATCCGGCGCAGGTCGGCGACCGCCACGGTCCGCCGCCTGAGGAACCCCGGGAACCAGGGATGCTTCATGCCGATCGCGAGCTGGACGGCGAGCGAGGCGAGCGGCAGCCCGGTGATCGCCGAGAGCCCGGGCAGGTAGATCGGCACCAGGTTGGGCAGGGTCAGGGTGAACATCAGGAGGCCGTGCCCGCGATCGCCGAACAGGTCCACGAAATCGCCGAGGGAGATCCGCTCCTCGGGCCAGGTATTGGCGATTTCGCGCAGCACGTCGGAGACGTCGCGGCCGTTCTCGATGCCCTCGATCGCCGGGCTGCCGACCGCAGGCCGGGGCGTGCCGCCCGCCGCGGCATCAGGGCGCAAGGCTTCGGTCATGCTGGGGATTCCAGGATCGTGGGGCCGAGGAACGGTCAGCACTGCTCAGATGGCTGGGCGCAGATATTGTGCCGCCCCGACGGGTTTTGAAGGGCGGGCGGGACGGTGCCGAGGGGCGGGTCCACCGGTCGCCGGCCGGCCGGAGTCTTTTCGCTTGCACCCCCGCTCGCGAGCCTGAAATCATGCTCTCTGGAACGAGGGCGGGCCCGCCGTCCCGGCCGGGTAACCGTCCCCTGTCTAGGCCTTGGCCCCGGTACAGGGAGAACGAGCATGGGCGGAAGACCAGCTGCTGCGCCGCGCTGCGCAGCCCTCATCGGTCCCTATCTCAGCGGCAAGACGTCCCTCCTCGAAAGCCTCCTCAACGTCACCGGCGCCCTGACCCGCAAGGGAACGGCCCGGGACGGCAACATGGTGGGGGACAGCGCGCCGGAGGCGCGGGCGCGGAAGATGTCGACCGAGCTCAATATCGCGTCGACCACCTTCCTGGACGAAAGCTGGACCTTCGTCGATTGCCCGGGCTCGATCGAGCTGGGACAGGAGGCGCAGAACGCGCTCATGGCCGTCGACGCGGCGGTGATCGTCTGCGAGCCCGAGGTGAGCAAGGCGCTGCTCCTGGCTCCGCTGTTCAAGTTCCTCGATGACCGCAGCATCCCGCACATGCTGTTCATCAACAAGATGGACACGGCGACCCACCGGGTGAGCGAGGTGCTCTCGGCGCTGCAGGCGGTCTCGTCGCGTCCGCTCGTGCTGCGCGAGGTGCCGATCCGGGACGGGGGTGCGCAGGTCACCGGCTATGTCGACCTGGTGAGCGAGCGCGCCTACCACTATCGGCCGGGCGAGGCCTCCGATCTCGTGCAGATCCCGGAGGATCTGACGAGCCGCGAACAGAGCGCGCGGCAGGAGCTGCTGGAGGCCCTGGCCGATTTCGACGACACCCTCCTCGAGCAGCTGCTCGAGGACTCCGTGCCGTCGCGCGACGAGATCTACGGCCAGCTCGCGAAGGATTTCGCCGGCGATCTCATCGTGCCCGTGTTCTTCGGCATCGCGGAGCGCGATCACGGCGTCCGGCGCCTGCTGAAGGCGCTCAGGCACGAGGTGCCGGGCCACGAGGCGACCGCGGCGCGGCTCGGCGTCACCCCGACCGAGACGACCGCGCTGGTGTTCAAGACCTATCATCAGCCTCATACCGGAAAGCTGTCGCTCGCTCGCATCTGGTCCGGCAAGGTGGAGGACGGCATGACCCTGTCCGGCCAGCGCGTCGGCGGGGTGTTCCAGATGCAGGGGCACGAGCTGCAGAAGCGGGCGAGCGCCGGCCCGGGCGAGGTCGCGGCGCTGGGCCGCATGGACGCGGTCGCGACCGGACAGCTGCTGACCGCCTCCGGCCGGCCGGCCGGGACGATCGCGTGGCCCGCGACGCTGCCGCCGCTGTTCTCGCTCGCCATCGAGCCCGAGAACCGGCAGGACGAGGTGAAGCTGTCGGCCTCGCTGCAGAAGCTGAACGACGAGGACCCGTCCCTCTCCGTCGAGCACAAGGCCGAGACCCACGAGATGCTGCTCTGGGGCCAGGGCGAGATCCACCTGCAGATCGCGCTCGACCGGCTGAAGCTCAAGTACAACATGCCGGTGAAGTCGCGGCGGCCGTCGGTCGGCTACAAGGAGACGATCCGCAAGGGCACCGCGCAGCATGCGCGGTTCAAGCGGCAGTCGGGCGGGCATGGCCAGTTCGGCGACGTGCATGTGGAGGTGCGGCCGCAGGCGCGCGGAGAGGGATTCGAATTCCACGACCGCATCGTGGGCGGCGCGATCCCGCGGCAGTACATCCCCTCGGTCGAGGAAAGCGTGCGCGAGTATCTGAACCGCGGTCCGCTCGGCTTTCCCGTGGTCGACGTGGCGGTGACGCTGACCGACGGCCAGTATCACTCCGTCGACAGCTCGGACATGGCGTTCAAGACCGCCGCGCGCATGGCCATGCAGGAAGCCATGCCGAAATGCGATCCGGTGCTGCTCGAGCCGATCTTCCTGGTCCAGGTGGCGGTGCCGACCGAGTTCACCGCCAAGGTGCACGGGCTGGTGAGCGGCCGGCGCGGGCAGATCCTGGGCTTCGACGCCAAGGACGGCTGGGACGGCTGGGACGAGGTCAGCGTCTATCTGCCGCAGTCGGAGCTGCACGATCTCATCATAGAGCTGCGCTCGCTCACCATGGGCGTCGGGACCTTCGCCTGGAAGTTCGACCACCTGCAGGAGCTGTCCGGCCGCCTGGCCGACAAGGTCGTGGAAAGCCGGGCGGCCGCGGCCGCGCAATAGGCGCATCTTCCGACTGGCGTGCCCTGCGCGGAAGGCCCGCCCGCGCGCCGTCATCTGCCTGCAATCGTTAGGCAAATTGCTTGAACCTGCTGCCGCGAATGCCCATCTCCATCAAAGGATTTTATGCCGGACGCTGAACGAACCGTTCGAAGGGGAACGACTGCGATGAACAAGACCACGAAGATCGATATCGGGATCGGCGAGAAGGACCGCGCCGCCATCGCGGACGGCCTGTCGCATCTGCTGGCCGACAGCTACACGCTCTATCTCAAGACTCACAATTTCCATTGGAACGTCACCGGCCCGATGTTCAACACGCTGCACCTGATGTTCGAGCAGCAGTACACCGAGCTGGCGGCGGCCGTGGACCTGATCGCCGAGCGCATCCGCGCGCTGGGCTTCCCCGCGCCCGGCAGCTACAGCCAGTACGCCAAGCTGTCGAGCATCAAGGAGGAGACCGCAGTGCCGTCCGCCGAGGACATGATCCGGCAGCTGGTGGACGGGCAGGAGGCGGTGGTGCGCACGGCGCGCAAGATGTTTCCGGCCGTCGACAAGGCGGCCGACGAGCCGACCGCCGATCTCCTCACCCAGCGCATGCAGACGCACGAGAAGAACGCCTGGATGCTGCGCAGCCTGCTCGCCTGAGCGCGCGATCCGCGAGCGCCTTCCCAGGGGCGGCAGCTCAAGGCTGCCGCCCTTTTCGTTGCGGGAGCCATCGAGGCCGCCGCGGCGTTCACCCAGACGTGAACCGGCGTGGATTGCGGGGCAGGGGCGCCTTTCTAAGATGAGCGCGACCCTAAGATGCGGGCGACGCGCCCCCTGGGTGAAAGGATGCGGAGCATGTTCATCAGGAAGAAGCGCGGCTGGGAGCTCCCCGAATCGGCCGCGACCCCGGAATCGGTCTTCCACGCGCGGCGACGCCTGCTCAAGGGACTCGCCGCGGGTCCCATGCTGGCGGCGGCCGGATCGCTCCTGCCCGCTCACAGGGTCGCGGGCGCGCAGGACCCCTCCGCCGCTCTCTATCCGGTGCCGCGGAATCCGCGCTACGAGCTCGACCGCGAGCTGACGGCGGAGGAGCTCGCGACCTCCTATAACAATTTCTACGAGTTCGGCTCGAGCAAGGACATCGTCGATTCGGCGCAGGCGCTGCCGATCCGCCCCTGGGCCGTGGTCATCGACGGCATGGTGGAGCAGGAAAGGACCGTCGCGATCGACGACCTGCTGGCCCAGCTGCCGCTCGAGGAGCGGCTCTACCGCCTGCGCTGCGTGGAGGCCTGGTCGATGGCGGTGCCGTGGAGCGGCATCCCGCTCGCGGCCTTCGTGGAATTCGCCCGGCCGCTCTCCGGCGCACGGTACCTGCGCATGGAGACCTTCCACGACCCGGAGGTGGCCTCCGGCCAGCGCGCCATCTGGTATCCCTGGCCCTATATCGAGGGGCTGACCATGGCCGAGGCGACGAACGAGCTCGCCTTCCTGGGGACCGGCCTCTACGGCAAGCCCCTGCCGAACCAGAACGGCGCGCCCCTGCGCCTCGTCGTGCCGTGGAAATACGGCTTCAAGTCGATCAAGTCGATCGTGCGCTTCAGCTTCACCGACGAGCGGCCGGTCGGCTTCTGGGAGGAGCTGCAGTCGAGCGAGTACGGCTTCTGGGCCAATGTGAACCCGGAAGTCCCGCATCCGCGCTGGAGCCAGGCGATGGAGCGGGTGATCGGTACCGACGAGTACGTGCCGACCCAGCTCTACAACGGCTACGGCGAATACGTGGCAGAGCTCTACCAGGGGCTGGAGCACGAGCGGCTCTTCGCGTGAGCCCCCAGCCAAGTCGAAAAAAAATGCCGGGCCCGAAGGCCCGGCAAGTTAAACAGGGAGGCTTCACGTCTGGGAGACGTAGGGTCCGAAGACCCTCATTCCGGGCATTGCACCCGGAATATCGTGCGGCGGATCAACGCCCCGCCGCGAAACTCATCATGCTGCAATGCAGCACTGGTGTTAATTTAACCGGCCGCCGCCCAATCACCAGACTCAAATCGGCAAGGAGGATATGCGTTCCATGCATGGCTCCAGACCGATCCGAAACTTCGCAATAATAACCTGAATCGAAACGCGGAATCAAAATTCCCTCAGAACGTGGTCTCTGCGACCTTTCGCAGCAGGAAGTCCCGGAAGACCTGAATCCGCTTCGAATTTCTCAGCTCTTCCGGATAGACGAAATAGGCGTCGATTCGCGGACCTTCCAGCTCCGGCAGCACCTGGACCAGATTCGACGCCTCCTGGACCATGAACTCGGGCAGGGCCGAGATGCCGAGGCCGCTCTGGGTCGCCCGCAGGATGGCGTAGACGTTGTTGACGGCGAGCAGCGGACGCCGGGGGTGGCCCTTGCGGGCGCCGATCCCCAGCAGCCAGTTGATGCCGGGCACCGGCGGCCGCGGATCGTCGCCGTAGACGATGATCTTGTGGGTGTCGAGATCCTCGGCCGATTTCGGCATGCCGTGCTTCTTGATGTAGCTCGGCGAGGCGTAGACATGCATGTGCATGGTGAGCAGGTGGCGCTGCACCAGCTCCGGCTGCCGGGGCGGCGCCATGCGGATCGCCACGTCGGCCTCGCGCATCGACAGATCGAGCTCCCGGTCGTCCAGCACCAGGTCGACGGCGATGTCCGGGTAGAGCTCCAGGAACTCGCCCATGCGCGGGGTGAGCCAGGTGGAGCCGAGCGCGACCGTGGCGGTCACCTTGAGCTGGCCCTTCGGGCGGTCCTTGCTCTCGGTGAGCTGCGCCTCGGCCATGGCGAGCTTCGAGAACACCTCGTGCGCGGTGCGGTAGAGCAGCTCGCCCTGCTCGGTCAGGATCAGCCCGCGCGCATGGCGGTGGAACAGCGTGACGTTGAGGCTTTCCTCGAGCGCGCCGATCTGCCGGCTGACCGCCGACTGGCTGAGATTGAGCGACTCGCCGGCATGGGTGAAGCTCCCCGCTTCGGCGACGGCGTGGAAGATGCGCAGCTTGTCCCAGTCCATCACGGCCCGACATCCGCCGGGCAGCGAGATGCCCTGGCGCCCCTGCTGGAGCACGGTCCGACCAGATTGACCACCCTGATCGGCGACTCGCGCTCTTCTTCAACGAAGCGGAGCATGATTCACGGACCGCACTGGCTCGGCTCGGTGCGATCCGATCATGCTCCATGCGGCTGCGGCTATTCCGCGGCCGCCTGCTCCCCGGTTGATCCTTCGCTGTGCGTCTCGTGGGCGGCGAGGAAGCGTTCCGCCTCGAGCGCAGCCATGCAGCCCATCCCCGCGGCGGTGACCGCCTGGCGGAACACCTTGTCCTTCACGTCGCCGGCGGCGAACACGCCGGGCACGGAGGTCTCCGTCGAATCGGGCCGGGTGACGATATAGCCTTCGCCGTCGATCTGGAGCTGCCCCTTGAACAGGGCGGTGGCCGGCTCGTGGCCGATCGCGATGAACACCCCTTCGACCGGCAGCTCGCGCAGGTCGCCGGACTTCACGTTCCGGAGCCGGAGCCCGGTGACCGCCGGCGGCGTGCCGCCGCCCAGGATCTCCTCGACGACGGTGTCCCAGATCACCTCGATCTTCGGGTTCCGGAACATGCGATCCTGCATGATCTTCTCGGCGCGCAAGGCATCGCGGCGATGGATCAGCGTGACCTTGCTGGCGTGATTCGTGAGATAGATCGCCTCCTCGACGGCGGTGTTGCCGCCGCCGACCACCGCCACCTCCCGGCCGCGGAAGAAGAAGCCGTCGCAGGTGGCGCAGGCCGAGACGCCGAAGCCGCGGAACGTCTCCTCGCTCGGCAGGCCGAGCCAGCGGGCCTGCGCGCCGGTGCAGATGATCAGCACATCGCCTACATAGACGTCGCCCGAATCGCCGACGCAGCGGAACGGCCGCTTCGACAGGTCGGCCGAGACGATGAGGTCGCCGAAGAACCGCGTGCCCACATGCTCGGCCTGGGCCTTCATCTGCTCCATCAGCCAGGGTCCCTGGATCACGTCGGCGAAGCCCGGGAAGTTCTCCACGTCCGTGGTGATCGTCATCTGGCCGCCCGGCTGCATGCCCTCCACCACGATCGGGTGCAGATTGGCGCGCGCGGCATAGATCGCGGCCGTGTAGCCGGCCGGGCCGGAACCGATGATGAGAACCTTGCTGCGATGCTCGGCCATGGGCCTTCCGGAGGGCTGAGGGAGGGACGAGGGATGCTGCGGGAAAGATAGGGGGACGGAACCGGCGAAACAAGCCGGACCGGCCGCTCCGGTGCGCCCCGTCACCGGCCCCCATCAACCCGGCAGAGCGGCCGAGGCCGTCGCCGGACGCGCATTTACAGCCCGCGCGGAATGTTCATAGTTCGGTGTCATGAGCGGGCGCTGCAGGGAGACGGCCAGTTCGACGGCGACGGGCACGCGGCCGGACCGCGAGCATTGGTCCGATGTCGCCGCCGAATGGACGGCCTGGGCCCGCAGGCCGGATCATGACGCATTCTGGGCATATCGCGGCGCGCTGCGGGAGTTCATCGGGACGGGGCGAGCCGAGGCCCTGGAGGTCGGCTGCGGCGAGGGCCGCGTCTCGCGCGAGCTGAAGGCGCTCGGCCACAGGGTGACCGCGACGGATGCGGTGGCCGAGCTGGTCGATGCGGCGGCGAAGGCGGACTCGGCCGATCGCTACGCCGTCGCCGATGCCGCCAGCCTGCCGTTCGGCGATGGCAGCTTCGATCTGGTCGTGGCCTACAACGTCCTCATGGACGTCGCCGATGTTTCGGCGGCGGTCCGTGAGATCCGGCGGGTGTTGCGCCCGGGCGGCGGGGTGGTGCTGTCCGTCGTGCATCCCTTCAGCGACCGTGGAAGCTTCCCCGGCAGCGGTCCGGATGCGCCATTCGTCCTGCACGGCTCGTATTTCGGCCGGGAGCGCTTCGAAGGGACCGAGGAGCGCGCCGGGCTGCGGATGCGTTTCGCCGGGTGGTCGCAGCCGCTGGAGGCCTATGGCGCCGCCCTGGAGCAGGCGGGGCTGGCGATCACCGGCATCCGCGAGCCGGTACCCGATGCGAACGCCAGCGCGCCGCACATGATGCAATGGAAGCGGATGCCCTTGTTCCTCTGGCTGAAGGCGCGCCCCCTCCCATGACCGAACAGCTGATTTTCGTGCTGACCCTCGCCTCGGCGCTGGGCTGCGGGCTCAACGCCGGCGTCTTCTTCGCGTTCTCGGCCTTCGTGATGAAAGCCCTGGGCCGGCTGCCGGCGGCCCAGGGCATCGCCGCCATGCAGTCGATCAACATCGTGGCCGTCACGCCGCTCTTCATGGCCGCGCTGTTCGGCACCGCCCTGTTGTGCCTGGCGCTGGCCGTGATCTCCGTCGTGACATGGGGCGATCATCGCACGCCCTGGCTGCTCGCCGGCAGCGCGCTCTATCTCGGCGGAGATATCGTGGTGACCCTGGTCCGCAACGTGCCGCTCAACAACGCGCTCGCCGCGGCCGATCCTTCGAGCGAGGTGGGGGCGGCGCTCTGGCGTCGCTACCTCGCGAAGTGGACCGGCTGGAATCACGTGCGCGCGGTCACCGCAATCCTCGCCTCGGGGTGCTTCGTCCTCGCGCTCGGCTAAAACCCGAACATGTGGTCGAGGGCGAAGGCGCCGTCGCGCTCCAGGATGTGATAGCCGAACAGCCGGCAGGTGGTGTCGCGGACGAGGACGTAGCCCCCCATCCCGGCGCGCGCGATCGCCTCCGTGCCGAACATCTCGTCGGCGCGCCACAGCCGCGATCCGCCGCAGGGGATGGCGAGCTCGGCCCGCGCGATCTCGCGTCCGTCCGCATCATGGAGCAGGAGCACGGTCCGGCTCGCGGCGTGCCACGGCGTCGAGGCGGGGTAGATGAGGTGGCAGAGCGTGATCTCCGGCGCCTGCCCCAGGCGCAGGAACAGCCGCGTGGAGAGCCCGGGGGCGCGCCCGGCATAGCTCTGCGGCTCGTTCCCGAAGGTCAGCACCGTGTTGAAGACATGGGCGCCGAAGCTGGTCTCCGCGGCATGGCCGGACCGGCGGTCGCGATAGCGGAACAGCCCGTGCAGCCAGCCATCGGCGCCGCCGCCCTCGGTGAAGTCGTAGGTGAGCTCCAGATGCCCACCGGCACCGTTCGACGCCGCGCGCGCCTCGGCCAGCACCTCGGAGACGACGAGCGCCGGGCAGCCATGGCGCGGCACGCGCCCCAGCGACTGCTGCGCGAGCTGGCGCCCATCGGGATCGTAGACCGCGAGGCTGATCGGCAGCTCGCTCTGCCCGGTCGCCATGGGGGTCGGCAGCACCTCCGTCTCCCAGCGGCCCTGCGGCAGGACGGGCGCCGGCAGGATGAAGCCCTTGCCCATGAGATTGCCGAGCTCGGCGATCCGCGGGTCGGGCGCGAGGTCGGTGCGCTCGACATTGGCGTGGGCGATGCGGCGCCGGCCGTTCGCTGCCACCACCTCGTAGCGCGGCCGCACGAAATGCTTGCCGGCCTGGATCTCGATCTGCCCCGGCCAGGAGAGCCCGGGGAGCAGCTCCGCGACGTCGATGGCGGCCGTGCCGAAGGCCGGCACCGCGCGCGGGTACCATGCGGCCGCATCGTCCCGCCCCATGGGATTGAGGCCGATCGCGCCGGCAGGGATCGGTCGCGGATGGCTGTTCTGGACCCAGAGCAGGACGCGCTCGTCCGCGGCCGGCGCCGGCAGCCCGGCATAGAGGTCGGCGGGCCAGGCATTGGCGTCATGCGTGCAGGACAGGACGCCCGGATCGTCGCCGTAGCTGTCGAGCGCGTATTTCACCACGTCGTGGCCGGCGACGCCGACCGCATGCACGAACAGCGATCCCGTGAATTCCGGCAGGCCGAAGCGGCGGCGGATCTCGCGGCTGTCGATCACGATCCCGGCGGGCCCGTCCGGCACGTCCTGCCGCCATTCGGCCAGGCGGTCCCCCGCCGCGTCGAACAGGCAGAGCCAGAGCGAGACGCTCCGCGCGCCATAGCCCGCCCAGTAATTGGCCGTGACGAGCCGCGTGTGATGCCCGCCCTCGTCGCGGAACAA
>DAIMFL010000057.1:0-1191 GCA_036724615.1 Alphaproteobacteria bacterium
GACACCTGATACATCTCGGCCTGGGTCGCGGCCTCGATGATCGCCTTCAGGTCGGCCGGCAGGGCGTCCCACTTCTGCTTGTTGACCGACAGCTCCAGCGCCGCCGACGGCTCGGTCACGCTCGGCCAGTAGTAGTTCTTGGCGATGCGGTAGAAGCCGAAGGCCAGATCGTTCCACGGGCCGACCCACTCGGCCGCGTCGATGGTGCCAGCCTGCAGCGCCGGGAAGATCTCACCGCCCGGCAGGGTGGTGACGGCGACGCCGAGTCGGCGCATCACCTCGCCGCCGAGGCCGGCGGTGCGGAACTTCAGGCCCTTGAGGTCTTCCAGCGAGTTGATCTCGTTGCGGAACCAGCCGGCCATCTGGGTGCCGGTGTTGCCCGCGTTGAAGCCCTTGAGGTTGAAGCCGGCATAGACCTCGTCCCACAGCTGCTGGCCGCCGCCGTACATGATCCAGGCGTCGTGCTCGGCCGGGGTCAGGCCGAAGGGCACCGCGGTGAAGAAATTGAGGGCCTTCGCCTTGCCCTGCCAGTAATAGGCGGCGGAGTGCGCCATGTCGGCGGCACCCTGGGAAACGGCATCGAACGACTCGAAGGGCGGCACCAGCTCGCCGGCGGCATAGACCTTCACCGTCAGGCGGCCTTCGCTCATCGTCGTGATGCGCTGGGCGACTCGCTCCGCGCCGGTGACCAGGCCCGGGAAGTTCATCGGCCAGGAGGTGACCATGCGCCATTCCTCGCGGCCCTGCGAGATGGCGGGACGGGGCAGGCTGCTCGCGGCGGCGCCCGCGGTCGCGACGCCGGCCAAGGCCGCGCCCTTCAAGAATTTACGTCTTTCCATTCGTGCCTTCCTTTCCTCGAAACCTTTTTTGCTTCGTAACGTACCGCGCCATCCCGTCAAGGTAATGTTACTCGCGACTACGTCCCGGCGTGGACTATATAAGAGCGGCGAAGTCTCACCGTTGCGCGTAGAACAAACCTCCTTTGCGATTATTGCAAGGTAATTGTTATGCGAACGATCGCCGCGGCGCAGACCTGATTTTAGCGGCTCAGAGGGACCGCCGGCGACGTTAGAGCCGCGCGTTGTAGCCGCGCCGCACGTCTCCGCCCGCCTGCGCCCGTGCGCCGGAAAAAGCGAGACAAAGCAGCAGCATATCCACCGTCGCGCCGTCCTTGGCAAGGGGCAGGCAAAG
>DAIMFL010000057.1:1201-2641 GCA_036724615.1 Alphaproteobacteria bacterium
CCCGCGACAGCGGAGTTGCAGTGCCGCAACTGCGGTTCGCCACTCTCGACGACGCCTCGGAAGTCGTCCTCGATCCGGCCCCGCCAGGTCTCGTCGTAGATCTCCTCGAACCACTTGCCGGTGACATCGCGGCCGACCCGATTGGTGATGCCGGTGCCGATCAGGCGGTGGCGATAGCGAAGCTTACCGTCCTCGCGCCTCGCGACGTCGATCAGGTGCAGCCAGGGCAGCAGTTGCGGGATGTCGACCGGGTCGAGGTCGGCGCGCGAGGGCAGCCGGCCGTCGGGCGCCTTCGCGCGCCAGTAGGCGAAGCACTCGCGGTGCAGCGCGTGGTGAAGCTTCCGGGCAAAGGCATCGCTGTCCATTGTGGTCGTGGCCGCCCTTCCGTTTGTCGGAGCAAGCCTAGCGCGCCTTTTCTAACGCAACCGTTAATGGCGTTCCGTTCTAAAGTGCGCCGTAGAGAAGGCTGCAGACGATCACCGCCGCCGCGATGCCGGCAAGATCGGCGGACAGCCCGGCGGCCAGCGCGTGCCGGATCCGTCGCACCTGCACCGCCCCGAAATAGACGGCGAGTACGTAGAAAGTCGTCTCGGTCGAGCCTTGCAGGGTGCTGACGAGATAGCCGGTATAGCTGTCCGGCCCGATTGAGGGGTCCTCCAGCAGCGAGGCGAGGATGCCGTAGGCGCCGGAGCCGGATAGCGGCCGCAGCAGCGCCATCGGCAGCGCGTCGGCCGGCAGGCCGAGCGCGCCGGTCAGGGACGACAGCGGGGTGATCAGCGCTTCCAGCGCGCCGCTTGCGCGCAGCATCGCGACCGCGACCAGGATCGCGACCAGATAGGGGATGATGCGCAGCGCCACCTGGAAGCCTTCCTTCGCCCCCTCGACGAAGGACTCGTAGATGCGCACCCGTCGCCAGGCGCCGAAGCCGAGCAGCCCGACCACCAGCCCCGGAATGACCCAGTGGGCGATGATGCGGCCGTAGAAGACGGTGAGCGGGATCAGCGCGGCGATGCCGCCGAGCACGAGGTAGGAAACCCAGGCCGGATAGGCGCCTTCCACCGCCGGTGCCGGTGCGTCGAGCGGGGCGGCCGGCGCTTCGGGGGCGGCCTCGGCGGTGCCCTCCGCCGCTGTCTCCACTGCCGGCAGGGCGAAGAAGCGGCGCAGGAACTTCGCGGAAACGATCGCCACCGCCGTCGAGCAGATGGTGGCGAACAGCGTCGTCGGCACGATCCCCGCCGGATCGGCCGAGCCGACCGCGGCGCGTAGCGCGATCACGCCGGTCGGCAGCAGGGTGACGCTGGAGGTGTTGATGGCGAGGAACAGCGCCATCGCGTCGCTGGCCGTGCCCTTGTGCGGGTTCAGGCTGTCGAGTTCCTGCATCGCCCGGATGCCGAAGGGCGTCGCCGCGTTGCCGAGGCCGAGGGCGTTGGCGGAGATGTT
>DAIMFL010000057.1:2651-3148 GCA_036724615.1 Alphaproteobacteria bacterium
GAGGATCATCGCCCCCATCGCCGGATGGTCGGCCGGCACGTCGGGGAAGAGGCGCACCATCAGCGGGCGCACCGTCTTGGCGATCACGGTCAGCAGGCCGCCTTCCTCGGCCACCTTCATCAGGCCGAGGAACAGGGCCATCACCCCGACCAGGCCGATGGCGAGGTCGACCGCGCCGCTGGCGGCGCCGATCATCTCCTGCCCGAGCAGGGCCATCGGCGAAATCTCGTCCGCGGAGCCGGGGTCCCACGCCACCTCGCGCACCGCCGCGACGACGAAGGCAGAGAACACCATGGCGAAGAAGACGACGTTCATGATTCCAGCGAATCCCCCGATTCGGACAGGCGCGCAGGGTGCGCCGCTTTGCCGGGCTTGTGAAGGGCGAAGACCCCCGATTTTTCGGCCCCCGGTCAGTACGCGCGGGGCGCAAGGGACTTGAGGGGCGGACCCGACTTTGCCATCGTCGGCAGCGACGAGACGGAAGGGGCGAAGCGGAC
>DAIMFL010000057.1:3158-18438 GCA_036724615.1 Alphaproteobacteria bacterium
ATGCAGGCGAAGATGGCGGGTGGTTTGGCGGCGGCGCTTGCCCTCGTGACGGCGCTGGCGCTGAGTGCCTGCAGCACCGAACCCGCGCGGACCTCCCCGCCGCAGCGCCTGAGCGATTCCCTGCGCGAGCGGGCGCAGGCCTATCCCGTCGCCAAGGGGCAGCAGATTACCCGGCCGAAGCTGGTCAGCTTCTGCTACGGCCGGTTGGTCAACGACGCGCAGTCGCTGCGGGCCGCGGTGCTGGAGCAGTGCCCGGCGACAGAGGGTTGGCAGGTGCGCGTGCTGGACCAGGGCACCGGCCTCGTCCGCTGCCCGGCCTTGCAGCCGACCCGCGCCACTTTCGTCTGCTACAAGCAGGACACGCCGGCGGAACTGCTGCCGCGCTAAACTTCGGTCAACTCCACTCGCGGGCCACCTCCGGGTCGCTTTCGCCGGGCAGGCGCGCGGCACGCTCGCGGGCGAACTCGGCCGGGTCGGCGAGGCGGCCGAGCGCCCAGATCGCCATCGCCCGCACCAGGGGCGAGTCGTCGCTGAGCCGGCGGCGCACCGTCGGCAGCACCCCGGGGTCGCCGCAGTTGCCGAGCGCGATCAGCACGTTGCGCACGAAACGGTCGCGCCCGACGCGCTTGATCGGCGAGCCGGAGAAGACCTCGCGGAAGGACGCGTCGTCGAGCTGCGCCAGGTCCGCGAGGCGCGGCGCGCTGCGCTCGGCGCGCGGGGCGAAGGCCGCCTCGCGCGAGCGCTGCGCGAACTTGTTCCAGGGGCAGACGGAAAGGCAGTCGTCGCAGCCATAGATGCGGTTGCCGATCGCCGCCCGGAGCTCCTGCGGGATCGGGCCCTTGTGCTCGATCGTCAGATACGAGATGCAGCGCCGCGCATCGAGCCGATAGGGCGCGGAGAACGCGCCGGTCGGGCAGACGTCGAGGCAGCGCCGGCACTGGCCGCAGTGATCGGTTTCGGCTTCGTCGGGCGGCAGCTCGAGCGTGGTGAACACCTCGCCGAGGAACAGCCAGGACCCGAACGCGCGCGACACGAGGTTGGTGTGCTTGCCTTGCCAGCCGAGGCCCGCCTCCTGGGCGAGCGGCTTCTCCATCACCGGCGCGGTGTCGACGAACACCTTCACCTCGGCGGCATAGCGCTGGTGGATGAAGCGGGCGAGCTGTTTCAGCCGGGACTTCACCAGGTCGTGGTAGTCGCGGCCCTTCGCATAGACCGAGACATTGCCGCGATCCCGCGCATCGAGCAGCGCCAGCGGATCGCCGGCGGGGCCGTAATTCGTGCCCAGCACGATCACGCTTCTGGCCTCCGGCCAGAGCGATCGCGGGGCCCGCCGGCGCTCCGCCGTCGTCGCCATCCAGCCCATGTCGCCGTGGGTTCCCTCGGCCAGCCAGAGATCGAGGGCCGCGCTCACCTCCGGCTTCGCCTCGGCCGCGGCGAAGCCGACGGCGTCGAAGCCGATGGCGCGCGCCTCGGCACGGATCGCCTCGCGGATGCTATCGGCTGCGGCCTTCGCTGTCACGTGGTCGTCCTAAGTGACTTACGGCATGGACCGAGTGGAGCCCTCACCCGCCTCGCTTCGCTCGGCACCCTCACCCACATCCGCGGGAGAGGGTTTGAAAGTCAGCCTCGCAAAGCCCTCTCCTGCGAAGCGGGAGAGAGAGGGGGCCCGTCGCGTCAGCGACGGGAGGGTGAGGGTCCGCCTAAACCGGCTCGATGTCGCCCAGCGCCTGCTCGTCGCGGAACGCCTTGGCGAACTGCTCCAGCCGGCCCACGGTGATGGCCTGGCGCAGGCGCGCCATCAGCTCCTGATAGTAGTGCAGGTTGTGCCAGGTCAGGAGCGTGTTGAACAGCAGCTCCTCGGCGCGCCACAGATGATGCAGATAGGCGCGGGAATAGCCGCGGCACGCCGGGCAGCCGCAGGATTCGTCCAGCGGGCGCGGATCGTCCTGGTGCCGCGCGTTGCGGATGTTCACCGTGCCGCGCCGCGTGAAGGCCTGGCCGGTGCGGCCGGAGCGGGTCGGCAGCACGCAGTCGAACATGTCGATGCCGCGCAGCACGCCGCCCACGAGATCCTCGGGCTTGCCGACGCCCATCAGGTAGCGCGGCCGGTCATCGGGCAGCATCGGAACCGTGACGTCGAGCATCCGGAACATCGTCTCCCGGCCTTCGCCGACGGCGAGACCGCCCACCGCGTAGCCGTCGAACCCGGTCGCCTTCAGCGCCTCGGCGGATTCGGCGCGCAGCTCCGGATAGACGCTGCCCTGGACGATGCCGAACAGCGCGTAGCCGGGGCGCTCCTGGAACGCGGCGCGGCAGCGTTCGGCCCAGCGCATGGACAGCCGCATCGACTCCGCCGCGGTCTTCTCGTCGGCGGGGAACGGCGTGCACTCGTCGAAGGCCATGGTGATGTCGGCGTCGAGCAGGTGCTGGATCTCGATCGACCGCTCCGGCGTGAGGTGGTGTGCGCTCCCGTCGATATGCGACTGGAACACGACGCCGGTCTCGTCGAGCTTGCGCAGCTTGGCGAGGGACATGACCTGGAAGCCGCCGGAATCGGTCAGGATCGGCTGCGGCCAGTTCATGAACCGGTGCACCCCGCCCAATCGCGCCACCCGCTCGGCGCCCGGCCGCAGCATCAGGTGATAGGTGTTGCCGAGCACGATCTGCGCGCCGGTCTGGGCCACCTGGTCCGGCAGCATCGCCTTCACCGTGCCGGCCGTGCCGACCGGCATGAAGGCCGGCGTATCGATGACGCCATGGGCGGTGTGGATGCGGCCGCGCCGCGCGGCGCCGTCCGTCGCGATCGTCCGGAAATGGAACGGCACGTGGCTCAATTCTGGTCGCTCCGGTGCAGCAGGCAGGCATCGCCATAGGAATAGAAGCGGTAGCCGGCCGCCTTCGCATGCTCGTAGGCGGCCTTCATCCGCGCGAGGCCGGCGAAGGCCGAGACCAGCATGAACAGGGTCGAGCGCGGCAGGTGGAAATTGGTCATGAGGAGGTCGACCGCGCGGAAGCGATAGCCCGGGGTGATGAAGATGTCGGTCTCTCCCGCGAAGGGCCGGACCGTGCCGTCCTCCGCGCTCGCCGATTCCAGCAGCCGCAGGCTGGTCGTGCCCACCGCGATCACGCGTCCGCCGGCGGCGCGGGCCTGGTCGATGCGGGCGGCGGTCGCGGCGTCGATCTCGCCCCATTCGCTGTGCATCACGTGGTCCCTCGTGTCCTCGACCTTGACCGGCAGGAAGGTGCCGGCGCCGACATGGAGCGTGACCGTGGCGCGGCCCACGCCGCGCGCCTCGAGCGCGGCGATCAGCCCGGGCGTGAAATGCAGCCCGGCGGTCGGCGCGGCGACGGCGCCCTCCCGCGCGGCGAAGAGCGTCTGGTAGTCGGACCGGTCCCGCGCATCGGCATCCCGGCCCATATAGGGCGGCAGCGGCATGAAACCATGGCGCTCCAGCGCCGCCATGAGCTCGGCGCCGCCGCAGTCGAAGGCGAGCGTCACCTCCCCCGCTTCGCCCTTCTCCGCCACCTCGGCCGAGAACTCCGGCGCAAAGACGATCCGGTCGCCGGGCCGAAGACGCCGGGCAGGCCGCGCGAAGGCGCGCCAGCGGCCGAGCCCCTCCGCCTTGTGCAGAGTCACCTCGACGGCCGCCTGGCCGCGCCGGCCGCTGAGGCGGGCCGGGATGACCTTGGTGTCGTTGAAGACCAGCATGTCGCCGGGGGACAGCAGCTCCGGCAGATCGCGCACGATCCGGTCGGCCAGCCGGTCGGGCCGGACCTCCAGCAGCCGCGCCGAATCCCGCGGCACGGCCGGCCGGTCCGCGATCAGCTCCCGCGGCAGCTCGAAATCGAAATCGTCGACGCGCATGGGAGGGGCAGCATATAGCCGCCCGGACCTCCGGGCGGAAGCGCCGTTGACAGGACCGCGACCGGGGACTACCCCCTTGGCCATCCCCGTCCGTGCAGGAGACCAGGACGCCTCATGGCGCAAGCGCCCGACATTTCCCCGAACGGCACCCGGCCCGCGATCTCGCCGCTCTATCTGCTGGTGACGGTGCTGTTCGTCGCCTGCCTGATTGCCGCCAACATCACGGCGACCAAGCTCATCGAGCCCTGGGGCCTCGTCATGGACGCCGGCACCATCGTCTTCCCGGTGAGCTACATCCTGGGCGACGTGCTGACCGAGGTCTACGGGTTCCGCGCCGCCCGGCGGGTGATCTGGCTGGGCTTCCTGGCCAATCTGCTGGTCGTCGCGGCGATCGCCGTGGCCGGGCTGGTGCCGCCGGCCTCGTTCTGGGAGGGCCAGGCCGCCTACGAGCAGATCCTGGGCTTCGTGCCGCGCATCCTGGCCGCCTCGTTCTGCGCCTATCTGGTGGGCGAGTTCGCCAACTCCATCGTGCTGGCGAGGCTCAAGGTCGCGACGCAGGGGCGGCATCTGTGGCTGCGCACCATCGGCTCGACCCTGGTCGGTCAGGGGCTCGATTCCCTGGTCTTCGTCACCCTGGCCTTCGGCGGCGTCATCCCGGCCGAGGCGATGGTCGCGATGATCCTGACCCAGTGGCTGGTGAAGTCGGCCTACGAGGCCCTGGCCACACCGGTGACCTATGGGGTGGTGGGCTGGCTGAAGCGCCGCGAGGGGGTCGACGTCTACGACCGGGATACCCGCTTCAATCCGCTCGCGCTCGCCGACTGACCCCCGGAAACACGAAGCCCGCGGAGTTGCGGCCGCGGGCTTCCGGATGCGCCGTGGCGCGGGAGGGGTCAGGCCGCGGCCGCGCGCTTCGCCGCCGCCCTGGCGATGCGCCGCTTCACCTTCAGCGCTTCCTCGGGCAGCCTGGAATTGGGCGTGCCGAGCAGGAAGGCGTCGAGGCCGCCGTTATGCTCGATCGTGCGGATCGCGTGCACGGTGAGGCGCAGCCGGACCATCTGACCCAGCGCGTCCGACAGCAGCGAGGTCTCCTGCAGGTTGGGCAGGAAGCGCCGGCGGGTCTTGTTGTTGGCGTGGCTGACGTTGTTGCCGGTCTGCACGCCCTTGCCGGTGATGGCGCAGCGTCGGGCCATGACCGAACTCCTTCTCGATTGTTTTTGCTGGGAAATCCACCCGGCGCCAAGCGCCCGCGGACCGGTCCCGGAAAGCGAGCCGGGTTTGTACGGCACCGGGGGACGCGGGTCAAGCCCGGAACGCGCCGTCAGCCCGGCCGGCCGCCCAGGAACTCCGTCAGCAGGCGGCGCGCCGCCGCGGACGGCGTCAGCTTCCCCGCCATCACCTCCGCCTCCAGCCGGGGCAGTCGCTCGGCCACGCCCCTATGGGCCTTGAGCGCGGCGACCAGGCTTTCCGACAGCTCGGCCCAGAGCCAGGCGCGCGCCTGGTCGGACCGCCGGCGGGCCAGCCGTCCCGAGCCCTCCATGGCCGCCCGGAACCGGCCGATCTCCGCCCAGACCTCCGGGATTCCCTTGCCGGTGAGCCCGGAGCATTGCAGCACCCTGGGCGTCCAGTCGGGATGCGGGTGGCGCAGCAGCCGGAGGGCATTCTGGTACTCGGCCGCGGTGCGCCCGGCCTCCGCCGCCATGTCGCCGTCCGCCTTGTTCACCACGAGGAGGTCGGCGAGCTCCATGATGCCGCGCTTGATGCCCTGCAGGGCGTCGCCGCCGCCGGGATGGAGCAGCAGCAGGAACAGGTCGGTCATCTCGGCCACCGCCGTTTCCGACTGGCCGACGCCGACCGTCTCGACCACGGTCACGTCGAATCCCGCCGCCTCGCAGACCAGCAGCGCCTCCCGCGTGCGGCGGGCCACCCCGCCCAGCGTGCCGCCGGCCGGCGAGGGCCGGATGAAGGCGGCCTCGGCGCGGGCGAGCTCCGCCATGCGCGTCTTGTCGCCGAGGATCGAGCCGCCGGAGACCTTGGAGGACGGGTCGACCGCCAGCACGGCGACGCGGTGCCCGGCCCCGATCACATGCAGGCCGAAGCCTTCGATGAAGGTCGACTTGCCCACCCCCGGCGGGCCGGAGAGGCCGATGCGGATCGACCGGCCGGTCGCCGGTAGCAGCCGCGCCAGCAGATCCTCCGCCGCGGCGCGGTGATCCGCCCGCGTCGATTCGACGAGGGTGATCGCCTGGGCGAGCGCCCGGCGCTCGCCGCCGAGGACGCGCGCGGCGAGATCGTCCGCCGCGGCGGGAGCGGGCACCGCCGTCATTTCCGGCCGCTCCCGACGGCCGGGGCGCCCGGGCCGAGCGGCTGGCCGTAGGAGAACTCGATGCGATTGCCGTCCGGGTCGGTCACGCCGCAGTAATAGCCCACGGGATAGGGCTCCTGGCGCGGCGGCCAGACCAGGCAGCCGTCCCGCTCCGCCCGCGCGGCGATCTCGTCGACCTCGGCGCGGCTGTCCAGGGCGAAGCCGAAATGGGTGTAGTCGCGCTCGGCCTGCTCGTGGCCCGGTCCGCCGGACATCAGCACGAAGATGAACTCCGTCTCGCGCCCCGGCTGAGCGAGCCAGACGATGCGCTCGCCGGGCGCGCTGCCGGCGCGCTCGTGCACGGGGACGAGGCCGCAGAACTGGCGATAGAAGGCGATGCAGGCGTCGAGGTCGCGCACATGCAGCGCCACATGGGTGAAGGCGGGGGTGAAGGCCGGTTGCATGCCGGCGAGCCTAGACCAAGATCGCCGGGGATTGCATCCGATCCTGCTCCGGACCGGCGGCACCCTTCGGATCAGCGCTGCTCCATCATGCGGCGGATCATTTCCGCCATGCGCTCCTGCCCGACCTTCTCGGCCAGCTCCTTGAAGACCTGCTGCTTGGAGCGCTGCACCTCGAGGGCATGGGCGATGAGCGCGGCGCGCTCCGGCGTCATCAGCCGCCCGGCCGCCGCCTCGCGCTGGGCCGCGAGGTCCCCCTGGTTGGGCTTCGCCGCTTCGGCCGGCTTGGGTGATTTGAGCAGCTTGGCGAGGAACCCCACGGGGCCGGTCTCCATCCGGGGCGGCAGGAGCGCCAGGACAGCAGGCCAGGCTTAAGAAAGTCTGACCAATCCGACCCGCGGGGCACGCTCCGTTAAATTTCTCCTGGAAATTTCACGACCGGACGCCCACCATGCCCCTCCACTGTCATCGCCGGACTTGATCCGGCGATCCATGGTCGGGCCCACGCGGGCGGCTCCATGGATGCGCGGGTCTCCCTCGACAAGCTCGGGATGAGGGCCCGCGCACGACACCGAGTTTTGTCTGCACGGGCTCCCATGGGCGGCACCACGACGGCAACGGCGGCAAGACACCCCACCGACAGCGTCTCACAGGCGGCGGTCGGCCGCGACATCCGGGCGCTCCGCAAGTCGCGCGGGCTGACGCTGGCCGAGCTCGCCCTCGAGGTCGGGCGCTCGATCGGCTGGATGAGCCAGGCGGAGCGCGGGCGCTCGGCGCTGTCGATCAACGATCTCCGGCGCATCGCCCAGGCGCTCGACGCCCCGATCAGCTGGTTCTTCGCCCATGACGGCGTGCCGGAGGCCGAGCGCGGCTATGTCGTGCGCGCCGGCTCGCGCCGGCAGATCGGCAGCCTGGAGGGCGGGCTGGTCGAGGAGCTGCTCTCGCCCGACCTCGGCGGCGCCTTCGAGGTGGTGCATGCGGTGTTCGAGCCGGGCGCCGAGCTCGAGGAATGGGTGACCCGGCCGACCGAGGAGTCGGGCTACATCGTCGAAGGCGAGTTCGACCTGTGGGTCGGCGCGCGGCATTTCGCCCTGCGCGCCGGGGACAGCTTCCGCTTCGCGCGCGAGCCGCATCGCTGGCGCAATCCCGGCACGGGACGCACGGTCATCCTCTGGGTGATCGCTCCGCCGGTCTACTGAGACACACGAGACGGACGAGACAGGAGAGACTGACATGGCCGATCTTCCCAGCCACGCCCGCGTCGCCATCGTCGGCGGCGGCATCTTCGGGGTGAGCCTGCTCTATCACCTGGCGAAGGAGGGCTGGACCGACCTGCTCTTGATCGAGAAGGGCGAGCTCACCTCCGGGTCGACCTGGCATGCGGCCGGGCAGTGCCCGCATTTCATCGGCTCGCTCAACATGGCGAAGATCCATTACTACGGCACGCAGCTCTATCCGGCGCTGGAGAAGGAGACCGGGCAGGCGACGGGCTGGCACGGCTGCGGCGGCATCCGCCTCGCCATCACCGACCTCGAGGTCGACTGGTTCCGCTACGTTGAGGGCGTGCTGAAGCAGGTCGGCGCGCCGGTCGAGATCATCGACGCCGAGGAGATCCGCCGCGTCCATCCGCTGCTCGACCCGTTCGGGGTCAAGGCCGGCGCGCGCACCTTCACCGACGGTCATGTCGACCCGACCAGCGTCACCAACGCCATGGCGATCGGCGCCCGGAAGCTCGGCGCCAAGATCGCCACGCGCACGCGGGTGACGGACACGAAACAACTGCCGAGCGGCGCGTGGAAGGTCTTCACCGACTCGGGCGACGTCGTCTGCGACATGATCGTGAACGCCGCCGGCTCCTATGCCGACCAGGTCGGCCAGTGGGCGGGCCTCAGCGTGCCCATCGTCAACATGGTGCACCAGTACCTGGTCACCGAGCCGCTCGACGAGGTGAAGGCGCTCGACACCGAGCTGCCGGGCGTGCGCGATCCCTACTGCCACAGCTATCTGCGCCAGGAGCAGAAGGGCCTGCTGATCGGCCCGTACGAGACGGCGGGCGCCGAGACCTGCTTCGACGGCGGCGTGCCCTGGTCCTTCGACATGGAGCTGCTGCCGCCGGACCTCGACCGGCTGGAGCCCTTCCTGGAGAAGGCGACGCAGCGCATGCCGCTGTTCGGCAAGGCCGGCATCCGGCGCGTCATCTCCGGCGCCATCACCCACACGCCGGACGGCAATTTCCTGCTCGGCCCCGCCCCCGGCCTCGACAACTACTGGATGGCCTGCGGCGCCTCGATCGGGATCTGCCAGGGCGGCGGCGCCGGCAAGTACCTGGCGCAGTGGATGGTGCACGGCCAGGCCGAGATCAACATGCTGGAGTTCGACCCGCGCCGCTTCGGCGACTGGGCGGCCGGCACGTACACCCGCGAGAAGGCGGTCGACGACTATCAGCACATGTATCACTGCCACGCGCCGGGCGAGCAGCGCGACGCGGGGCGGCCGGTGAAGACGAGCGGCCTCTACGACCGGCTGAAGCCGCGCGGCGCCCAGTTCGGCGAGACCTTCGGCTGGGAGCGGCCGCGCTGGTTCTCGAAGAGCGGCGAGGCGGAGCGCTATTCCTTCCGGCGCAGCAACTGGTTCCCGGCCGTCGCCGAGGAGTGCAAGGCGGTGCGCGAACGCATCGGCCTGCTCGACCTGTCGGGCTTCGCCAAGTTCGACGTGACGGGCGCGGACGCGCAGAGCTTCCTCGACCGCGTCTTCGCCAACCGCATGCCGAAGCGCGACGGCGGCGTGGTGCTGGCGCACTGGCTGAACGAGAACGGCTTCATCGAGGGCGAAGCGACGATCACCCGCCTCGCCGCTGACCGGTTCTACCTGGCCTCGGCCGCGGCGGCGGCGTCGCGCGACGGCGACATGCTGCGCCAGCGCGTGAAGCCCGGCGAGCAGGTGGAGATCACGGAGGTGACGCGCGAGCGCGGCTGCCTGGTCGTCGCCGGCCCGCGGTCGCGCGACGTGCTGCGCAATCTCACCGACGCCGATCTCGGCTCGAACGCCTTCCGCTGGATGAGCGGCCAGGAGATCACCGTGGCGGGCGTGGCCACCCGGGCGCTCCGCGTCTCCTATGTCGGGGAGCTCGGCTGGGAGCTCCATTGCCCGATGGCGGAGATCGGCAAGCTCTACGACGCGGTGCGCGCGGCCGGAGAGGCGCATGGCGTCGCCGATTTCGGCCTCTACGCCATGAACTCGCTGCGCATGGAAAAGGCCTATCGCGGCTGGGGCTCCGAGCTCACGGCCGAGCTCACTCTGCTCGAAGCCGGGATGGAGCGCTTCGCGGCGACGGACAAGGACTATATCGGCAAGGCCGCGCTCGACGCGCGCCGGGCCTCGGGCAAGCTCCCCTATCGCCTCGCCTATCTCGAGGTGGACGCGGACGACGCCGACGTGCTCGGCAACGAGCCGGTCTGGTCGAACGGGACCATCGTCGGCGTCGCCACCTCCGGCGGCTACGGCCACGCGGTGCAGAAGAGCCTGGCCTTCGCCTATGTGAAGCCGGAGCTCGCCGCCACCGGCACCGCGCTCGAGATCGACATCCTGGGCGAGCGCCGCAAGGCGAAGGTCATCGCCGAGCCGATCTACGATCCCGAGAACGAGCGGCTGCGGGGGTAGATCCTTTTACGAACTGCGGATCCGGGGCTGCGACTCCGGGTCCGCAAGCAGCGGCCCGTATTTCTCTTCGATCCGCGCGGCAGTCGCGTCATGCCAGTCCGACCGCGGCTGCTTCCAGTACTGGCTCGGGCGGGCGCAGCCGTCAATCATCCGGCGCGGCGCGGCGCGGCACCACACGGCTGCCCAGTGCCCGGCCCATAGACGAGGAAGCGTGCCGGGCAGCGCACGCGGGCGTGGGCCGGGCGGCAGAGGCTCCTCGGGAATCTGCGCGGCGACCAGGCAGCGGGCGGTCACACGCTCGGAGACCTTCCATATCCTGCGTATGTCCCGCTCCACCTCGGGCGGGCCGTCCTTGAGAAACGACGTGGCTATGAACCCCGCCTGGAGCGTCGGCGGGTCCCACGTCCAGTCGTGGTTGCCATACCCCGCCGACCAGCACCACCACGATCGATGAAAGCTGACCATGATGAACGGGCGCGAACAATGGCGCAGGGAGGCGTGATTGACGATCCAGGGGTGGCTCCCGACTTCCGCCCACCACTCGGCGTCCGGCGGCAGGATGATGCTGCACGTGCCCTTGAACTCGACGATGCTCGGCTTGAACTCCAGCTCGCCGCTTCCGGTCGTGAACCCGATGTGAGGGAATTCCGCGCGCAGCGCCTCCGAGAACATCGCCTCGTCCTTCGCCGTCATGGCGAGATCCCGTGTCCGGAACCTGTAGTCGCTACGTGGACGCATATCGGGCGCTGTTGCAGGAAACGATCCTCTTGCGTGCAGGAGCGCCGAGCAGCGGCGGCACCTGCACGCTATGATGGAGGGCTGCTTCCTTTAGAGGACTATAGTCTTTTACGGTCAATTGCGGATCGGCCGCAGTATACTTCTGCTCGGGCGGCTACGGCCACGCGGTGCAGAAGAGCCTCGTCTTCGCCTATGTGAAGCCGGAGCTCGCCGCCACCGGCACCGCGCTCGAGATCGACATCCTGGCGAGTGCCGCAAGGCAAAGGTCATCGCCGAGCCGGCCTATGACCCTGAAAATGAGCGGCTGAGGGGGTGAGCGCCGACATCGCCCACACTCATTGTCATCGCCGGGCTCGACCCGGCGATCCATTCCGCCGTTCGCGCATGCGGACGAATGGATGCGCGGATCAAGTCCGCGCATGACATCGGGTAGGTGGTGGTGAGAGCCCGTACTCCTACCGCCGCGCCACCCGCCAGCCTGAGCCCAGCCTGACCACGGTCGCGCCGCACACCGGTCCTGAAGCCCGACTCACCGCCGCGCCGCCTTCTCGATCCGGTGCAGCCGGTCGAGCAGCACGGCGTGCAGGTGGTCGACCTTGTCGTGCAGGTGCGACACCTCGAGCTCGGCCTTCAGATTGACCTCGTAGTCGACGTCGGCGCGGATGCGGTCCTTGGCCGACTGCCGGTTCTGGCTCAGGAGCACGATGACCGCGAGGAAGATCGCCTCGAGCGACACGCACATGGTGAGCAGGCCGAACGGGAACGGGTCGAAGGCCGGCAGGCCGGGGATCGTGTTGAGCCCGATCCAGAGCGCGAACCAGACGGCGTGGAGGGCGAGGAAGGCCAGGCTGCCGCTGAAGGCGGCGATGGCGTCGGTGATGCGCTCCAGCAGCGTGAGCTTGGCTTCCGTCTCCTCGTTGGCGTTGCGCGTCGCCGTCTGCCGCAGGCGGTCGGTGGTGGCGCGCACGCGCCCGCCCATGACCGCCATCATGTCGAGCGCCGCTTCCGGGCAGCGGCGGACGAACTCGACCAGGGCGGCGCGTTCGAGGACGAGCAGCTCGGCATCCTCGAGCACGGTCGCGCGGGCGTTGCGGGCGCCATGGTCGAGCAGCGACATCTCGCCGAACAGGTCGCCGCGCGCCGCGGTGGTCAGCACGAGCCTTTGCCCCAGCTTGTCGGTCGTCGCCAGCTCGACCCGGCCTGCGCAGACCACGTACATGCGGTCGCCGGGCTCGCCTTCCTGGAATATGGCCGAGCCCGCGGGAAACCTCGCCTGCTCCATCATCTGCGCCAGGGCGGAGCGCGCGTCGGGATCGAGCAGCTGGAACAGCGGCACTTCAGCAAGCAAGCTACCGAGCGGCGACATGCAGGGCGATCCTGTCCAATGACCCGGGATTGCGCCGGGGCGATGCAGAAGTCGCCGCTATACTTCCGTCCTTCGGTGACGGCCGCAACACAGAACGGGCGGGACGGGTCTTCACGCCGGCGGCGCATCGCCAGCGACCGCCTGCGACCTCGCCGATTGGTTCGGTGAAGAAGCCGGCTAATTTGTCCGAGGGCGCGGCGCGCCGGGGCTACAGCGCCTCGACCAGCCGCGCCTCTTCCGCCGCGGCTTCCTGCTGGCGGCGCCACATGGCGGCGTATTTCCCGTCCTGGCGCAGCAGCTCGGCGTGGCGGCCGCGCTCGACCACGCGCCCCTGCTCCAGCACCAGGATCTCGTCGGCGTAGATCACGGTGGAGAGGCGGTGCGCGATGACGAGGGTGGTGCGGTCGGCGGAGACCTCGCGCAGGCTCTTCTGGATCTCCTTCTCCGTGTGGGTGTCGAGGGCCGAGGTCGCCTCGTCGAACAGCAGGATCTGCGGGTGCTTCAGGATGGTGCGGGCGATGGCGACGCGCTGCTTCTCCCCGCCCGAGAGCTTCAGGCCCCGCTCGCCCACCTTGGTCCCGTAGCCGTCGGGCAGCCCCATCACGAAGTCGTGGATGCGGGCGAGCCGCGCCGCCTGCTCCACCTCCTCCTTCGTCGCGTCGGGCCGGCCATAGGCGATGTTGTAGTAGACCGAGTCGTTGAACAGCACGGTGTCCTGCGGAACGATGCCGATCGCGGCGCGCAGCGAGGCTTGCGTCACGTCGCGGATGTCCTGCCCGTCGATCAGGATGCGCCCGCCGGTCACGTCGTAGAAGCGGAACAGCAGCCGCGATATGGTGGACTTGCCGGCGCCCGACGGGCCGACGATGGCGACCGTCCGCCCCGGCCCCACCTCGAAGCTCACGCCCTTCAGGATGGGCCGGCGCGGGTCGTAGCCGAAGCTCACCCCGTCGAACTGCACGCGCCCCTCCGGGACGCGGAGCGGCAATGCGCCGGGCTTGTCCTCCACCTCCAGGTCGACCCGGAGCAGCGCGAACATCGTCTCCATGTCGACCAGCGACTGGCGGATCTCGCGATAGACGGTGCCGAGGAAGTTGAGCGGCATGTAGAGCTGGATCAGATAGGCGTTCACCAGCACGAAGTCGCCGATCGTCATGCTGCCGGCGACCACGCCGCGCCCGGCCATGAACATGATGAGGGTGACGCCCACGGCGATGATCGCCGACTGCCCGACATTGAGGAAGGAGAGGGTCGTGCGGCTCTTCACCGCGGCGCGCTCGTAGCCGGCGAGCGCCACGTCGTAGCGCCGCGCCTCGTGACCTTCGTTGCCGAAATACTTGACGGTCTCGTAGTTGAGCAGGCTGTCGACCGCCTTGGTGTTCGCCTCGCTGTCGGTCTCGTTCATCTGGCGGCGGTACTTGGTGCGCCACTCGGTGACGCCGAAGGTGAACCAGACATAGCCCGCGATGGTGACGAAGGTGACGGCGGCGAACCATACGTCGTAGAGCACCCAGAGGATGCCGCAGACCATGGCGATCTCGAGCACGGTCGGCACGACGTTGAACAGCAGGAAGAACAGCAGGAACTCGATGCCCTTGGCGCCGCGCTCGATGGCGCGAGTGAGCCCCCCGGTCTGGCGGTCCAGGTGGAAGCGCAGCGACAGCAGATGCAGATGCTGGAAGGTGAGGAGCGCCACCTTGCGGATCGCGCTCTGGGCGACCTTGGCGAAGATCCCGTCGCGCAGCTCGGCGAAGGTCTGCGACATGACGCGGGCGAGTCCGTAGGCGAGGAGCAGCCCCACCGGCAGGACGAGCGCCGCCCCGCCCGACCCGTCCAGCGCGTCGACCAGCCCCTTGAAGAGGATCGGCACGTAGACGTTGGCGAGCTTGGCGACGACCAGGCAGGCGACCGCCAGCACGACGCGGACGCGCAGGGCCGTCTCGCCCTTCGGCCAGAGATAGGGCATGAGCGACACGAAAGCGCCGCGCTGGCCGAGGCGCGGAAGCCCCGCCAAGGGCGGGCTGCCCGGGTGGCGCGGGCTCACCGGGGAACCCCGCGGAGGGGGAAATGCCGAATCGTGGACATGGGCCCTACGCTACCCTGCCCGCGGCAAATGACAATGCCGGGCGGAGTGCGGTCTTACTGCGCCGCGGCGCGGCCCAGGCTGCGCGACATGACGAGGTAGAGCTTGCCGATATCGGCCGTGATGAAGGTGGCGTTGAGCGTGCTCTCCGGGTCGGCCTCGCTCGCCTGCGACAGCAGCTCCTCGAACCTCGTCATATAGGCCGTGACCATGCGCCGGAACGCCTCGTCGCGGCGGTAGCGCTGCTCCAGCGCCGGGATCGTGTAGCTGTCCTTGAGGCGGAACAGGCGGCGGGCGAAGACCGACTTGTCGCCGCGGTGATAGATGCGCCAGACCTCGTCCGGCACGTCGGAATCGAGCAGGTTGTGGATGTCGGCGGCCAGCGTGTTGAGCTCGTCGACCATCTTCGAGGCGGTGCGCAGGAAGGCGTCGCGCCCGGCCTTCACCTGGGCCTCGCGCAGGCGCTTCGCCTGTTCGCCGGCATCGGCGGTCGCCTGGGCCAGGGTCTCCGCCTCGCCGCGCAGCCGCTTGCCGAGCGCGGCCGCCTCGGCGGTCGCGCGCTCGATCGCCCCGTCCAGCGCACCGGCATGGCGGTCGAGCAGGCCGCCGATCTCCGCCGCCCGGGCGAGCGCCTGGTCGGAGGCGGCGAGCAGCGTCGCCGACCGGTCGTCGAGCGCCTGTCCCATGCCGGCGACCCGGCGCTCGACCTCCTCCGCCGCGGCGCGCAGCTCCGCCGCCTGCTTCTGCAGGTCCTGGCGGATGGTGGCGCTGTCCGCCCCGGCGCCGCGCATCGCCGCGCCGA
>DAIMFL010000057.1:18448-20103 GCA_036724615.1 Alphaproteobacteria bacterium
CCTCCGCCTGGCCCCTGAGACTGTCCCGCACGCTGTCGGCGAGCTGCGCCACCTGGCTCGACAGGACGGCCACCTCCTGCATCTGCTTCTGGGTGAGCGCGCGCACCGCCGCCGCCTGCTCGGCCGAGTCCCGCGCGGCCTGGACGAGCGCCGCCGCGTCGGCGCGGAAGGTCTTGGTGACCTGATTGGCCTCGTGCGCGGCGGAGGCCGCGGCCGCGGTCAGCTCCGCGCCGAGCGCGGCCACTGCGCGCCGCACCTCCTCGACCCGCTCGTGGCGGTCGGCGGCCAGCACGTGCAGCTCCTCGGCCTGGCGGCGGAAGGCGTCGCCGGCGGCGCGGCTTCGCTCGAGCGCGGTCTCGGCGACGGCGGAGAGTTCCCCGGCTTCGCGCCGCGTGGCCTCGCCGGCTTCGGTCAGCTGCGACCTGGCCGTCTCCACCGTGCCGCCGAGCTCCGCGGCGCCGGCGCGCAGCACCGTCGTCATGTCCCCGGTCCGCTCGGCGATGACATCGGCGGCGGTGCGCAGCTCCTCGCACTGCGCCGTCACCGTCTGGTGCACGGCGCGGCTCCGCTCCGCCACCTCGCCCGCCGTGCGCCGCAGCTCCTCCGATTCGCGGGCCAGGTCGGCGGCCAGGCCGGCCGCCGCGACCCGGGTCTCGCGGGAGGCGGCGACCAGCCGCTCCGCCTCGGTCCGGAACGCGGTGCCGGCGGAGGCGGCTTCCTTCGCCACCTCGTCCATGGCCGCGCCGAGCTCGTCCATGTGCCGCCGCAAGCCGTCACCGACCTCCGTCACGCCGCCGTTCGCCCGGGCGATCGCCGCATCCAGCGCGTCGCGCTCGGCCGCGAAGGCCCGCGTCACCCTGGCCGCCTCGTCGGCCGCGGCGCGGGCCGCCTGGGCGAGACCGGCGGCGTTCTCCTCGACGCTGCGCGTCAGGCTCTGCGCCACCTCCGCCATGCGGCGCTCCAGCCCCTCGCCCGCCGCGGCGGCCTTGCTGCTCGCCTCGGCCGCCGTCTCCGCCAATGTCTGTGCCTGGGTCCGCAGCGTCTCGCGCATGGCGACCGCCACCATGGCCGCCTGCTCCGACGCCTTCGCAAGAGCCATCGCCTGGCTCTTGCCCATCTCCTCGATGCGCTCGCTGCGCCTGGAGATCGCCTCGAAGATGTCGGCGATGGTGGCGGTCTGCTCCGAGAGCTGCCGGCGGATGCCCTTCGCCGCCTCGCCGGCGGCCCCTTCGAGCTCGCGGGATTGCGCGCGCATCGCCGCCTTCAGCGTCTGCGCCTGCTCCAGCACCAGCCGCGAGACGTTGGCGGTCTCGAGCGCCTGGTCCTTGAGGGCGCCCTTGAACGCCTGCGCCGCGAGCCGCATCGCGGCGACCAGCTCCTCGCCCTGGGCGCGGGCGGCGGCCTGGGCGCGCTGGCTCTCCTCCGCCGTCGCCGCGCTCGCCGACCGGATCTCGGCCGACTGCGCCGCCAGCGCCTGCCGGAAGGCCCCGGCCGCCGCCTCGGCGGCCTCGCCCAGCCGGCCCGCCTGGGCGCGGACGGCGGCGCCGAGCTGGACGCCGTCCTCGGCGATCTTCTGCATGGCCGCTTCGATCGAATCGGCCTGCCGGGCGAGGGCGTCGCGGAATTTCTGCACGGCCGCCTCGCTCGCGCTCTCC
>DAIMFL010000058.1:0-18620 GCA_036724615.1 Alphaproteobacteria bacterium
AGCCGAGCACCGCTACGCCGTCGCCGTGCGGCGCGGCGCGCTCCAGCTCGCGGGCCGCCGCATCGACCGCCTCGAGATCGACGGCCGACAGGATCAACGCCGCCAGCCGGCCGAAGGGCGGCATCCCCGCCCGGCGGCGGTCCTCCGCCTCCTCCTCGAGGAAGCGCTCCCGGTCGCCCGAGACCAGGGCCTGCATCACCGGATGCTGCGGATCGAAGGTCTGCAGCAGGACGCGGCCGCGATGGGCGGCGCGGCCGGCGCGCCCGGCCACCTGGTGCAGCAGCTGATAGGTCCGCTCCGCCGCCCGCAGATCGCCGCCATGCAGGCCGAGATCGGCGTCGACCACGCCGACCAGGGTCAGCATGGGGAAATGATGCCCCTTGGCAACGATCTGCGTGCCGATGAGCAGGTCGATCTCGTGGCGCTGCATGCGCCGGACGAAGGCTTCGGCCGCCGCCGGGCCGGTCACCGTGTCGCTGGTCACCACCTCGATGCGCGCCTTGGGCAGCAGGGAAGCGACCTCCTCGGCCAGGCGCTCGACGCCGGGGCCGCAGGCGGCGAGCGATCCTTCGGCCGCGCAGGAGGGGCATGCCGACGGCAGCCGCGATTCATGGCCGCAGTGATGGCACATCAGCCGGCCGGCCAGGCGATGCTCGACGAGCCAGGCCGTGCAGCGCGGGCATTGCAGCCGGTGGCCGCAGGCGCGGCAGAGGGTGAGCGGCGCGTAGCCGCGCCGGTTCAGGAAGAGCATCGCCTGCTCGCCCGCCCCGATCGTCGCGGCGAGCGCGCCGCGCAAGGAGGGCGAGACGAAGCTCTGCCGCGGCGGCCGGTCGCGCCGCATGTCGATCGCGACGATCTCGGGCAGCGCCGCGCCGCCATGGCGGCCCGGCAGATGCACCGCCCCGTAGCGCCCGGCCGCGACGTTCTGCACCGTCTCGAGCGACGGCGTGGCGGAGACCAGCAGCGCGGGAATCCCGCCGAGCCGGGCGCGCACCACCGCCATGTCGCGCGCCTGGTAGACGACGCCGTCCTCCTGCTTGTAGGCGCCGTCATGCTCCTCGTCGACGACGACGAGCCCGAGCTCGGGATAGGGCAGGAACAGGGCGGAGCGCGCGCCGACCACGACCCGCGCCTCGCCGGTCGCCACCGCGCGCCAGGCGACTCGACGCTCGAGCCCGGTGAGATCGGAGTGCCAGACGGCGGGCGGCGCCCCGAAGCGCGCCCGGAAGCGCTCCAGCCATTGCGCCGACAGGGCGATCTCCGGCAGCAGGACCAGCGCCTGCCGACCCGCGCGGAGCGCGGCGGCGACCGCCTCGAAATAGACCTCGGTCTTGCCGGAGCCGGTGACGCCGTCGACCAGCGTCGTCGAGAATCCGCCGGCGTCGAGCCTCGCGGCAAGCCCGGCGACCGCGCCCGCCTGCGGCGCGCTGAGACGCGGACCCGGCCGCCTGCCGTCCGGCGCGGCGAAGGCCGCCGGTGGCGGCAGCGCAACCGGCGCGAGCAGCCCGGCATCGGCGAGGCCTTTCACCACGGCCGGTCCGACTCCGGCGTCGCGCGCCAGCTCTACCGTCGGTCGCGGCGGCCCGTCGGCGAGCAGGCCGCGCACGCGTCGCCGCGCCGCAGTGAGCTTCACGGAGTCCGGAGGCGCGTCGCCCAGACGCCACGCCGTCACCGGCTTCGGCAGGTCGAGCGCCGCCGGCACGCTCATCGCCATGCGCAGCACGGCGCCGAGCGGCGCCATGGTATAGCCCGCCACCCATTCGACGAATCGGCGGCTCGCCTCGGGAAGCGGCGGCGCAGGAACGAGGCCGAGCACGTCCTTGAGGCGGCTCTCGTCGATGCAATCGCCGTCCTTCGAGTCCCATACGACGCCGGTCACCTGCCGGCCGCCGAGCGGCACCAGGACGAACTGTCCGGGCTCGAAGGAAAGTCCTTCGGGCACGCGATAATCGTAGGGCGCCGGCAGGGGCAGGGGCAGCAGCACCCGCGCACGCCGCGTGCTTCCCGCGGCCTGCGTCGTGATCGTATCGTCGTCGCGCGGCGCCGAACTGGCGTGGCGAGTCGCCATAAGCTAGACTCTAGCCCATCGCCGCGGGCGCGGAACCATCGACCCGACGCGCTCTTCCGCCGAATCCGGCAAGAATGCGGCACGCCAGTTCCGGGGATGATCAGAGAGGTCCATGAAGTTCTTCATCGATACCGCCGACACCGCCGAGATCCGTGACCTCGCCGCCACGGGACTCGTCGACGGTGTCACCACCAATCCCTCTCTGGTCGCCAAGTCGGGTCGTCCATTCCTCGACGTGGTGCGCGAGATCTGCGAGATCGTGGACGGGCCGGTCAGCGCCGAGGTGGCCGCCACCGATCATGACACGATGCTGAAGGAAGGCCGCAGGCTCGCCGGCATCGCCGACAACGTCGCGGTCAAGGTGCCGCTGACGCCGGACGGACTCAAGACCTGCCGGGCGCTGTCGGACGACGGGATCGTGGTCAACGTGACGCTCTGCTTCTCCCCGGCCCAGGCGATCCTGGCGGCCAAGGCCGGCGCCGCCTATGTCTCGCCCTTCGTCGGGCGGCTCGACGACATCGGCGCGGACGGCATGGGCCTGATCGCCGACATCGTCCAGATCTTCCGCAGCTACGACGAGATCCGGACCGAGGTGCTGGTGGCCTCCGTGCGCAATCCCGTGCACGTGGTCGAGGCCGCCAAGATGGGCGCCGAGGTGGCGACCGTGCCGCCCGCCGTGCTGCGGCAGATGTTCAATCACCCGCTGACCGAGAAGGGGCTCGCCGCCTTCCTCGCCGACTGGGCCAAGACCGGCCAGTCGATCCTCTGACCGATCGATGAGCCAGACCCCCGAGGACGCCGCCCTTCCCCGCGGGACGCCCGCGCGGCCGCGGATCACCGCGCAGCAGGTGATCGACTATCTGCGGCGGCACCCGGACTTCCTGCTGCGGCATTCCGCGCTGCTCGACATCCAGCTCGCCCCGGCGCGGCACAACGGCGACCATATCCTCGACCTCCAGCATTTCATGGTGGAGCGGTTGCGCCGGGACATCGCGCGGCTCCGCGCCGACCAGGACGACCTGCTGGCGAACAGCCGCGACAACCTGTCGACGCAGGAGCGCGTCCATCGCGCCTGCCTCGCCTTGCTCGGCGCCGACAGCTTCGAGCGCCTGATCGAGGCGGTGACGACCGACCTCGCGGTCTGGCTCGACGTCGATATCGCGACGCTGTGCGTCGAGGCGGCCGACGAGTCGATTCCGCGCTCGCGGATCGAAGGCGTGCAGATCCTGGCGCCCGGCACGATCGACGAGGTGCTGGGCCGCGGGCGCGAGGTGGCGCTGCGCGACGACGTGGCCGGCGATCCGGAGATCTTCGGGGCCGCGGCGGGGCTGGTGCGCTCCGACTGCCTGCTGCGGCTGGGCTTCGGCGAGGAGAAGCCGCTCGGGCTGCTCGCCTTCGGCACGCGGCATCCGGGCTATTTCAATCCCGGCCAGGGCACCGAGCTTCTGAGCTTCCTCGCCCGCATCCTCGAGCACTGCGTCCGCACGTGGCTGAAGGCCGGCGGGTGATCGGCTTCGCCGCGGCCGCCGATACGCTCGCCCAGGTCGAGGCGTGGCGGCGCTGGCTGAAGCACGAGCGCCGCGTCTCCCCGCATACGCTCGACGGTTATACGAGAGATCTGTCCGGATTCCTCTCCTTCGTCGCGGAGCATCGCGGCGCGGCGCCCGCCCTCGGCGACCTCGCGGCGCTCGGCCGGACCGACTTCCGCGCCTGGCTCGCGCGGCGCGGGATGGACGGGCTGTCCAGCAGCTCCACCGCGCGGGCGCTGAGCACGATCCGCGGATTCTTCCGGTTCCTGGCGCGCCGCGCCGGCATCGAGAACGGCGCGATTGCCACGGTCGGCACGCCGAAACTGCCGCGCTCGGTGCCCCGCCCGCTCACCGCCGCCGAGGCCGAGGAGGCCATCGACGCGGTGGGCGAGCTGTCGGATGCGCCCTGGATCGGCAAGCGCGACACCGCGCTGCTCGCGCTTCTCTACGGCTGCGGGCTGCGCATCTCGGAGGCGCTCTCGCTCGATCGCGGCGACGCGCCGCAGGGCGGCGGAATCGGCACGTTGACCGTCGTCGGCAAGGGCAACAAGCAGCGGGCCGTGCCGGTCCTTCCCGTGGTGGCCGAGGCGATCGCCGACTATCTCGCCGCCTGCCCGTATGACGGCGGCGCCGACGCGCCGCTCTTCGTCGGCCTGCGCGGCGGCCGGCTCAGCCCGCGCATCGCGCAGCTGCGGATGCAGCAGCTCCGGGCGCTGCTCGGCCTGCCGCAGAGCGCGACGCCGCACGCGCTGCGGCACAGCTTCGCGACCCATCTCCTGGCGGGCGGCGGCGACCTCAGGGCGATCCAGGAGCTGCTGGGGCATGCGTCGCTGTCCACCACCCAGCGCTACACCGAAGTCGACGCGGCCGGGCTGCTTTCCGCCTACGACCGCGCCCATCCGCGCGCCCGGCGTTCCGTCTAAGCAAGCTCCGGAGACATTGATGCGTGCCGTCGTCCTGATGCTCGTACTTGCCCTCGGCGGCGCGGCCCTGCCGCCCGGCACGCCGGCGGTCGCGCAGGAAGCCCCCGATGTCGTCGACATCGTCTTCACCGAGATCGAGAAGCGGATCATCCGCGCCTATTACGAGCGGGCCTACGGCGAATGGGCCGAAGCCGGCAAGGGCAAGAACAAGGGCCTGCCGCCGGGGCTTGCGCGCAAGGGCAGCCTGCCGCCCGGCCTCGCCAAGCAGCTCGCACGGAACGGGACATTGCCGCCGGGCTTGGCCAAGCGCCTGCCGAGCGATCTCGTCCCGCTGCTGCCGCTGCGCCCGGACTGGCAGGACGTGGTGATCGTCGACGACAAGGTGCTGCTGATCCGGCGGGCGACGAATCTGATCCTCGACATCATCGAGGTCGCGGCGGCGGAGGCCGCGCAATGACCGGAGGGCCGGCGGGCGCGGTCACGGTTCGCGCCGCACGGCCGGCCGACGCCGAGGCGATCGGCGGGATGATGCGGGAGTTCGCGGCCTATCTGCGCAGCCTCGGCGACGAAGGGCCGCTCGACGCCGATGCCGACATGGTCCGCCGCCACGGCTTCGGCAGCGGCGCTGCGTTCACGGCGCTGGTGGCCGAGCAGGACGGCGCCCTCCTCGGCTACCTGCTCTATCACTTCGGCTTCGATGCCGACCGCGCCTGCCGCATCGTCCACGTGATCGATCTTTATGTGCGTGAGCATGCCCGACGTCACGGCATCGCCCGGGCGCTGATGGAACGGGCGCGCGAGATCTGCCGGGATGCGGGCGGCGGCGGGCTCGTCTGGTCGGTCTACAAGCCGAACGGGCTCGCCGCCGGCTTCTACGACCGCCTCGGCGCACGCCGGATCGACGACCTCGACTTCATGTGGTGGGAGGCCGCGAACCCTCACCCGCCTCGCTGACGCTCGGCGCCCTCTCCCGCCGCGCGGGAGAGGGAGGGGCCCACGCGCCGAGAGGCGCGTGGGAGGGTGAGGGCATCAGATATGAATCGCCCGACCGTCGACGGCCAATGCCGCTTCCTTCACCGCCTCGTTCAGCGTGGGATGGGCGTGGAAGGCGCGGGCCACGTCCTCCGCGGCGCCGCCGAACTCCATCGCCATGACGCATTCGTGGATCAGCGTGCCGGCATCGGGGCCGATGATATGCGCACCGAGCAGACGGTCGGTCCTGGCGTCGGCGAGGAGCTTCACGAACCCGTCCGACTCCCCGGCGGCACGGGCGCGGCTGTTGGCGGTGAACGGGAACTTGCCGATCTTGTATTCGATACCGGCCGCCTCGAGCTCCTCCTCGGACCTGCCGACCGTCGCCACCTCCGGCCAGGTATAGACGACGCCCGGCACCGTGTCGTAGTTCACATGCCCGGCCTGGCCGGCGAGGATCTCCGCCAGCGCCACCCCCTCCTCCTCCGCCTTGTGGGCGAGCATGGGGCCGGCGATCACGTCGCCGATGGCGTATATGCCCGGAACGTTCGTCGCGAAATGCGCGTCGGTCTTCACCCGTCCGCGCTCGTCGAGCGCGACGCCTACCGCATCGAGCCCAAGCCCGTTCACGTAGGGACGGCGGCCGATGGCGACGAGCACCGCGTCGGCCTCGATGGTCTCGGCTGCACCGCCTTTCGCCGGCTCGACGGTCAGCGTCACCGCGCCGTTGGCCTTCCTCGCGCCGGTCACCTTGGTGCCGAGGCGGAAGGTCATGCCCTGCTTCCCGAGCACGCGCTGGAAATGCTTGGCGAGCTCCCCGTCCATGCCCGGCACGATGCGATCGAGGAATTCGACGACCGTCACCTTGGCGCCGAGCCGGCCCCAGACGGAGCCCATCTCCAGCCCGATATAGCCGCCGCCGATCACGACGAAGCGTTCCGGCACCTTGGCGAGGGAGAGCGCGCCGGTCGACGTCACGATCTGCTGCTCGTCCACCTCGACGCCGGGAAGCGGCATCGACTCCGAGCCCGTGGCGATCACGATGTGCTTCGCCGCGACCGTGCTCTCGCCCCCGTCGGCCAGGGCGACCGTCACCTTGCCGGTGCCGGCGAGACGGCCGGCCCCCTTCAGGTAAGCCACCTTGTTCTTGCGGAACAGCAGCTCGATGCCCTTGGTCAGGCCGTCGACGACCTTGTCCTTGCGTCCGAGCATGGCAGCGAGGTCGAGCTCGACATTGCCGAGCTTGACGCCGTGCTGGCCGAGGCCGTGCTTCGCCTCCGCGTAGAGCTCGGACGACTGCAGCAGCGCCTTGGACGGTATGCAGCCGACATTGAGGCAGGTGCCGCCCAGCGCGCCGCGCTTCTCGATGCAGGCGGTCTTGAACCCGAGCTGGGCGGCGCGGATCGCCGCTACGTAGCCGCCGGGACCCCCGCCGATGATGACGACGTCGTAGCTCGTCTCGCTCATCGCTTCCTCTCGAGCTCGGCGGCCGGCGCGGGCGCGGCCTCGCGCAGGCCGTGCGCGCCGTCCTTGCGCCGGACCAGCACGGCCGCCCGTTCCTTGTGCCTGCCGAACCGGGCCATGGTCTCGAAATCGGCCCAGGGAATCCGCAGGTTGGTCATGTGCTCCGGCGTCTTGCCGCGCTTGCGGTCGACCCAGGGATCGTTGACATAGACCGCGTCGCCGTCGAAGCCGGTCACCACCAGCCAATGCGCGACATGGTCGCCGTGGATGTAGCGGGTGCTGACCAGCACGATGGGCAGCCAGCCCGCGCGGAACCGCTCCTCGAGCTCTGCCGTGCCGAGCGCCCGATAGGTGGTCGGGATGCCGCGCGCCTCGGCCTCCGCGAGGTCGGCCTCGTGGATCAGGCGCATCACCTCGCGCCGATCCTCCGTCCGTCCGCGATCGCCGAGCAGCACGCCGTCGTGGTTGACGAAGATCTCCGCGTCGAAGCCGCGCCGGTCGGCGGCCAGCGCCAGCCCGAGCGCGCTCGACCCGCCGTGATGCGGCCCGCCCATGAACATGGTCGTCGCCTCCTTCCAGAGGCGGAGCTCGAGCGACCGGTCGAATGCGGACCCGGGCTCCAGCGCCTTCATCACCATGAGAAGGGAGGACGGACCGCAGGTGAAGTCGAGCGTCTGCGCGTAATGCGGCACGACGACCGAGACCGGCGCTGAATTGCCGCGCCGCCGCTGCCCGAGGCTGCTCATCGATGGGGCTCCATGCCGCGCGACCCGCGGCCTTTCACATGTCGAGGAGGATGCGCTGCGGATCTTCCAGGCATTCCTTGACCCGCACCAGGAAGGTCACGGCTTCCCGCCCGTCGATGATGCGGTGGTCATAGGACAGCGCCAGATACATCATCGGCCGCAGCTCGACCTTGTCGCCGACCGCGACCGGCCGCTTCTGGATCTTGTGCATGCCGAGAATGCCGGATTGCGGCGGGTTGAGGATCGGCGTCGACAGCAGCGAGCCGTAGATCCCGCCGTTGGAGATGGTGAAGGTGCCGCCGGTCAGCTCGTCGATGGTGAGCTTGCCGTCGCGCGCCTTGCGGCCGAGCGCGCCGATCGTCGTCTCGATCTGGGCGAAGCTCAGCGCGTCCGCGTCGCGCACCACAGGGACGACCAGCCCCTGCTCGGTCCCGACCGCGACGCCGATGTCGTAGTAGTTCTTGTAGACGAGGTCGTCGCCGTCGATCTCGGCATTGACCGCCGGAATCTCCTTCAGCCCGACGATGCAGGCCTTCACGAAGAAGGACATGAAGCCGAGCTTCACGCCGTGCTTCTTCTCGAAGGCGTCCTTGTAGCGCTCGCGCGCCGCCATGAGCTCGGTCATGTCCACCTCGTTGAAGGTGGTGAGCATGGCGGCGGTGTTCTGCGCCTGCTTCAGCCGCTCGGCGATGCGCTTCCTGAGCCGGGGCATCCGGATCCGCTCTTCCCGCGGCCCGGTGGCGCGCGCCGGCGCGGGCGTCGGGGCCGGAGCGGGCGCGGGGCTCGGGGCGGGAGCCGGCTTCGCGTCGCGCGCCGTTGTCTCCTTCTCCAGATGGGCAAGAACGTCGCCCTTGGTGACCCGGCCGTCCTTGCCGGTCCCCGGAATCGCGGCGGTGTCGACATCGTGCTCCGCGGCGAGCTTGCGCACCGCCGGCGACTGCACGGCGGCAGCCTGGGCGGCCGGCTCCTTCGGCGCCGGCGCGGGCGCGGCAGGCTTCGCCGCCGGGCCGTCCTTCCGGTCGGAGGTCGCCGGGCGGCCGGACACCTCCGCCCCGTCGCCGATCGCGCCCAGCACGGCGCCGACCTCGACGCTCTGGCCGGCCGGCACCCGGATCTCGGAGAGCACCCCGTCGGCGGTGGCGTAGACCTCCAGCGTGACCTTGTCGGTTTCCAGCTCGAGCAGCGGCTCGTCGGTCTTGACCGGATCCCCCTCCGCTTTCAGCCACTTGGCGACGGTCGCTTCGGTGACCGACTCGCCCAGCTGGGGCACGACGATATCCGTTGCCATGATGCTCTTCCGATCCTTTCGATCCGCCCTGCCGGGCCGCCGGAACTTCCGCCGCTATAGTTAACGGCCCGGGCCGCGGATGAAAAGCGCGGCGGCCGGGCCGATGGTCCCGAACGGTCTCAGCCGAGCGTCAGCGCCTCGTCGACGAGCAGCGCCTGTTCGCGATTGTGGCGGCGCAGCAGGCCGGTGGCCGGGGCCGCGGCGGCCGGACGCCCGACATAGCGGGGCCGCTTCGAGCATCCGTCCAGCTCGACCAGGACCTCCTCGATCTCCGACTGCACGCAGCCCCAGGCGCCCATGTTCTTGCGCTCCTCCTGGCACCAGATCACGTCGGCCTGCGGGAAGCGGGCGAGCTCGCGCCGCAGCGCCTTGTGCGGGAAGGGATAGAGCTGCTCCAGCCGGAGGAAGAACAGGTCCTTGATGCCGCGCTTCTGCCGCTCCTCGTAGAGGTCGTAATAGACCTTGCCGGAGCACAGCACGACCCGCTTCACGTCCTTGTCGTCGCAGGTCCGGACGTCGTCGTACATCACCCGGTGGAAGCTGGTGCCCGGCCCCATCTGCTCGAGGGTCGAGACGCAGAGCTTGTGGCGCAGCAGCGACTTGGGCGTGAAGACGATGAGCGGCTTGCGGAAATTGCGGTGCAGCTGCCGGCGCAGCGCATGGAACAGGTTGGCCGGTGTCGTGCAGTTCACCGCCTGCATGTTGTCCTCGGCGCAGAGCTGGAGGTAGCGCTCGATCCGGGCCGAGGAATGCTCCGGGCCCTGCCCCTCGTAGCCATGCGGCAGCATCATGACCAGGCCGGACATGCGCAGCCACTTGGCCTCGCCGGAGCTGATGAACTGGTCGATGATGACCTGGGCGCCGTTGGCAAAATCGCCGAACTGCGCCTCCCAGATCACCAGCGCCCGGGGCTCCGCCAGGCTGTAGCCGTATTCGAAGCCGAGCACGCCGGCCTCGGACAGCGGGCTGTCGATGATCTCGATCTGCGCCTGGCCGGGCTGGATGTTGTTGAGCGGCAGGAACTTGGCCTCGGTCTCCTGGTCCACCAGCACGGCATGGCGCTGCGAGAACGTGCCGCGGCCGGTATCCTGGCCGGAGAGGCGGACCGGGCGTCCCTCGACGAGCAGCGTGCCGAAGGCCAGCGCCTCCGCCGTCGCCCAGTCGATCCCCTTGCCGCTCTCGAACATCTTGCGCTTGGCCGCCAGCTGGCGTCCGATCTTCGGGTTGAGCCGGAAGTCCTCGGGGACCTCGGCGAGCTTCATGCCGACCGCGCGCAGCCGGTCGATCGGCATCGCGGTGTCGCCGCGGCGATCGTCGCCAGAGGCGATCTCGATGCCGGACCACACGCCCTCCAGCCAGTCGGCCTTGTTCGGCTTGTAGGACGATGCGACCTCGAACTCGCTCTCCAGCCGCGCCTGGAACTCGCTGACCAGGGCGTCGGCCTCCCCGGCCGAGAGAACGCCTTCGCGCGCCAGCCGCTCGGCGTAGAGCGTGCGCGTGGTCGGGTGAGCGGCGATCCGCCGGTACATCTGCGGCTGGGTGAAGGCCGGCTCGTCCCCCTCGTTGTGGCCGTAGCGCCGGTAGCAGAACATGTCGATGACGACATCCTTCTTGAACTGCTGCCGGTACTCCGTGGCGATCCGCGCGACGTGAACGACCGATTCCGGATCGTCGCCGTTCACGTGCAGGATCGGCGCCTGGATGATCTTCGCGACCTCCGAGCAGTAGGGGCCGGAGCGCGAGAAGGTCGGGCTCGTCGTGAAGCCGATCTGGTTGTTGATGATGAAATGAATGGTGCCGCCGACCCGGTAGCCCTTGAGGTCGGAGAGGTCGAGCGTCTCCGCGACCAGCCCCTGGCCGGCGAAGGCGGCGTCGCCGTGGATCAGCAGCGCCATCGTCGTCTCGCGCGCGAGATCGCCCTTCTGCTGCTGCTTGGCGCGCACCTTGCCGAGGACGACCGGATTGACCGCCTCCAGATGGGACGGGTTGGCGGTCAGCGACAGATGCACGACCTTGCCGTCGAACTCGCGGTCGCCGGACGTGCCGAGATGGTACTTCACGTCCGCCGAGCCCTGGACCTCCTCGGGGTTCGCCGGGTTGCCCTGGAACTCGGAGAAGATCGCGGCGAAGGGCTTGCCCATGAAATTCGCGAGCACGTTCAGCCGGCCGCGATGGGCCATGCCGATCACCACCTCGTTGATGCCGAGCTGGCTGCCGCGCTTCAGGATCTGCTCCAGCGCCGGGATCGTCGATTCGCCGCCGTCCAGGCCGAAGCGCTTGGTGCCGGTGTACTTGCGGTCGAGAAAGCGCTCGAAGGTCTCGGCGGCGCTCAGCCGCTCCAGGATCGCCCGCTTGCCCTTGTCGGTGAAATGCGTGTGGTTGCGGATGCTTTCGATGCGCTCCTGGATCCAGGCCTTCTGCTCGGGATCCTGGATGTGCATGAACTCGACGCCGATATTGCCGCAATAGGTGTCGCGCACGACCTGGACGATCTCGCGCAAGGTCGGGGTCTCGAGGCCGAGCACGTTGTCGATGAAGATCCGCCGGTCGAGATCGGCATCGGTGAAGCCGTAGGTGCGGTAGTCGAGCTCCGGGTGCCGCTCGATCGGCTTCAGCCCCAGAGGATCGAGACTGGCCTCCAGATGCCCGCGCACCCGGTAGCTGCGGATCAGCATCAGCGCCCGGATCGAATCCCGCGCGGCCTGGCGCAGGTCGCCGCCGGTCGCGGCCGCCGTCGCCGCCAGGCCGCTGGACCGGCGGATCTCCGCCGAGGCCGCGGCGCCATTGCCGATCATCCAGGTCGTGCGCGGCGCCCAGCTCGCGCCCTTGAGCTCGTCCAGAACGGCGTCGCCCTCGTCATGCAGTCCGGCGAAGAAGCGCTGCCATTCGGGGTCGACCGCGTCGGGGCTTTCGACGTAGCGCGCGTAGAGTTCTGCGATGAAGGCCGCATTCGGCCCGGAGAGGAAGGTGGAATCGGTCAGCTGCATCTTTCTCGAACGCTCCGGACCCTGTCATGGGACCTGGCCAATACCGGACGCCGGCGATCGGGCGACGGCGCCTCCTCCGCCCGCGACGGCCCGGCCGGCGCAGGCAGTGCATGAGGTGAGCATGCATCGCGCGTCCGGCAAGTCCGCCGGCCGCACCGATGCCGCTCGGGCGTCGTTCGGCCGCGGCTGACGAACGTCCGAAGGCGCGGGAACCTTCGGATTCGGCAGCGTTTTCGGCCGCGCGCCTCTGCTTAACCCAGAACCTTTAACATAGTGCTGCCAAGGCTGGCCGGCGACTCCGCCACGGCGATGCCGGCGCGCTTCATCGCCTCGATCTTGTCGCCGGCGCCGCCCCGTCCGCCGGAGATGATGGCGCCGGCATGGCCCATGCGCCGTCCCGGCGGCGCGGTGAGCCCGGCGACGAAGCCCACGACCGGCTTCTTCCGCTTCGCCGATCTGAGGAAGTCCGCCGCCTCCTCCTCGGCCGTGCCGCCGATCTCGCCGATCATGATGATGCCCTGGGTCTCGTCGTCGGCCAGGAACAGGTCGAGGCAGTCCACGAAGCTGGTTCCGTTCACGGGATCGCCGCCGATGCCGATGCAGGTCGACTGGCCGAGCCCCGCCGCCGTGGTCTGCGCCACCGCCTCGTAGGTGAGCGTGCCGGAGCGCGAGACGACGCCGATCCGGCCGCGCACATGGATGTGCCCCGGCATGATGCCGATCTTGCAGGCATCCGGCGTGATGATGCCCGGGCAGTTCGGCCCGATGAGCCGCGTGCGCGAGCCTTCGAGCGACCGCTTCACCCGCACCATGTCGAGGACCGGAATCCCTTCGGTGATGCAGACCGCGAGCTCGATCCCGGCCTCCGCGGCCTCCAGGATGGCGTCGGCGGCGAACGGCGGCGGCACGTAGATGACGCTCGCCGTGGCGCCGGTCCTCCTCACCGCCTCCTCGACCGTGTCGAACACCGGAAGGTCGAGATGGGTGGTGCCGCCTTTTCCCGGCGTCACCCCGCCTACCATCTTGGTGCCGTAGGCGATCGCCTGTTCCGAGTGGAAGGTGCCCTGCGAGCCGGTGAAGCCCTGGCAGATCACCCGGGTCGAGGCGTCGACGAGCACGGCCATCAGGCGACCTCCTTCACGGCCTTGACGATCTTCTCGGCGGCGTCGGCCAGGTTGTCGGCGGAGACGATCGGCAGGCCGGATTCGCGCAGGATCTTCTTGCCGAGCTCCACGTTCGTTCCTTCCAGCCGGACGACCAGCGGCACGTGCAGGCTGACCTCGCGCGCCGCGGCCACCACGCCTTCGGCGATCACGTCGCAGCGCATGATGCCGCCGAAGATGTTGACCAGGATGCCTTCGACGTTCGGATCGGAGAGGATGAGCTTGAAGGCGGCGGTCACCCGGTCCTTCGTCGCCCCGCCGCCCACGTCGAGGAAGTTCGCGGGCTCCCCGCCGTAGAGCTTGATGATGTCCATGGTCGCCATGGCGAGCCCGGCGCCGTTCACCATGCAGCCGATATTGCCGGTGAGCTTGATGTAGTTGAGGCCGTGCTTGCCGGCCTCGAGCTCCGCCGGGTCCTCCTCGTCCTCGTCGCGCAGCTCCTCCACCTCCTTGTGGCGGTAGAGCGCGTTGTCGTCGAAGGCGAGCTTGGCGTCGAGGGCGACGACCTCGCCCTGGCCGGTGACCACCAGCGGGTTGATCTCGACGATGGAGGCGTCGAGCTCGGTGAAGGCCTTGTACATCGCGGTGATGAACTTGACCGCGGAGCCGACCTGGCCGCCTTCGAGGCCGAGCCCGAAGGCGATGCGGCGCGCATGATGCGGCATGATGCCGGTCGCCGGGTCGATGGCGACCTTGATGATCTTCTCCGGCGCGCTTGCCGCCACCTCCTCGATCTCGGTGCCGCCCTCGGTCGAGGCCATGCAGGTGACGCGGCTGGTGGCGCGGTCGATCAGCATGCCGAGATAGAGCTCGCGACGGATGTCGCAGCCTTCCTCGACATAGATGCGCTTGACCTCTTTGCCGGCCGGGCCGGTCTGGTGGGTGACGAGCAGCTTGCCGAGCAGCTCCTTGGCCGCCGCCCGGACCGCATCGTCGGACTTCAGGACCTTGACGCCGCCGGCCTTGCCGCGGCCCCCGGCATGGATCTGGGCCTTCACCACCCAGACGGACCCGCCGAGCTTGGTGGCGGCCTCGGCCGCTTCGTCGGGGGTGTAGGCGACGGCGCCCCGCGGCACCGCGACACCGAACTTAGCCATCAGGCTCTTGGCCTGATACTCGTGTATGTTCATCGACCTGCCGGTGCAGTTGCTTTCGGCGGCGGCACCCGGGACGCCGCAACGAATCGCGCGGCGCGTAATCTATCAGCTTCGGGATACTGCGCAAGCGCAACACCCGGCACCGATCGCTCGCCGGGACGCCGCCGCCTGCAGGCCGTAGGACGGAGGGGCCGTCGCCGGCCCCTCCTGTCCGTAGGGTCCGGTCAGATCTACCGCTTCTTGGAAGCGGCCTTCTTCTTCGTAGCCGTCTTCTTCTTGGCAGCAGCCTTCTTCTTCGGCGCCGCCTTCTTGGCGGCCTTCTTGGCCGCCTTCTTCGCGGCCGGCTTCGCCGCCGTCCGCTTCGTCTTCGCAGGCTTCTTCATAAGCAGGTCTCCTCTCTGCAGCTTCCTCACCTCATCGATGAGGCCCCTAACGGCCGAGACCGACTTGTCGAACTGGGCCCTTTCGGCCCGATCGAGATCGATCTCGACCACCCTCTCCACGCCGCCGGCGCCGATGACGACCGGCACCCCGACATAGAGATCGCTGACCCCGAACTCACCGTTCAGATGAGCCGCGCAGGGCAGGACCCGCTTCCTGTCGAGCAGGTACGATTCGGCCATCTGGATCGCTGCCGCAGCCGGGGCGTAGAACGCGGACCCCGTCTTCAGTAGCCCGACGATCTCGGCGCCGCCGTCGCGCGTGCGCTGGACGATCTGGTCGAGCCTCTCCTTCGAGGTCCATCCCTTCTTGACCAGGTCGGGGAGCGGAATCCCCGCCACGGTCGAGTAGCGGACGAGCGGGACCATGGAATCGCCATGGCCGCCCAGAACGAATGCAGTCACGTCCTCCACCGAGACGTCGAACTCCTCGGCGAGGAAGTAGCGGAAGCGCGCGCTGTCGAGCACGCCCGCCATGCCGACCACCATGTGGGCCGGCAGGCCGCTCGCCTCGCGCAGCACCCAGACCATCGCGTCGAGCGGGTTGGTGATGACGATGACGAAGGCCTTCGGGCAGTGGCGCCGGATGGCGCGGCCGACCTCGGAGATCACCTTCGTGTTGATCCCGAGCAGGTCGTCGCGGCTCATGCCGGGCTTGCGCGGCACGCCGGCGGTGACGATCACCACGTCGGCGCCCTTGATCTCGGCATAGTCGTTGGCGCCGCGATAGTCGGCGTCGAAGCCGCCGATCGGCGAGGACTGCGCGATGTCGAGGGCCTTGCCCTGCGGGACGCCTTCGACGATGTCGAACAGGACGACGTCACCCAGCTGTTTCAGACCGGCGAGAAGGGCGAGCGTGCCGCCGATATTGCCTGCGCCGATGAGAGCGATCTTCTTGCGCGCCATTCGTTTCCCTACTGCGCCGTCATGCTGTCGGTCGGATCCGGCGGGATGCGTCCAGCAGAGCGCACGCAAACACTACGTGTTGTGTCAATACTCTCTTTCATCCCCAAGAGCAAGTAGATCATCGCGAGTCTTCCCCTCTTCATGTCAAGTGGGGTCTGAGTCGGTACTCGCTCGACCGCATCTCTGCGAGCCGCGAGGCGGCGCGCCGGAATTCGAACGCCGCCTTCCCGTCGCTGCACAGCTCGTCCGGCATCGCCGCGGCGCTCATCACCACGGCGGCGCGGTGCTCGTACAGCGCATCGATGAGCGTCACGAACCGCCGCGCCTCGTTGTGCAGCTCGGGCGTGAGCCGCGGCACGCCGGCGACGAAGACCGTGTGGAAATGCGTGGCGATGGCGAGATAGTCGCTGGGGCCCAGCGGTTTCCGGCACAGCTCGTCGAAGCCGAACCAGGCCACGCCGCGGGCCGCGCGCGGCACGCGGATGCTGCGTCCCTGGACCGCGAGCGTCGTCGGGATCACCTCGGCGCCTTCGGTCAGCCGCGCGAAGGCCGTCTCGAGAGCGGCGTCGGCGGCGGGGCCGAGCGGCACGTAGTACACCTCGAGGTCGGCGAGCCGCGCCATCCGGTAGTCGGTGCCGCCGTCGAGCTCCAGCACGTCGAGCCGCCGCTTCAGAAGATCGACGAAGGGAAGGAAGCGGTCGCGCTGGAGCCCGCCCGCATAGAGCTCGTCGGGCGCCGCGTTCGACGTGGCGACCACCACCACGCCGCGCTCGAACAGGCCTTCGAAGAGCCGGCCGAGCAGCATGGCGTCGGCGATGTTGGTGACCTGGAATTCGTCGAAGCAGAGAAGCCAGGCCGCGTCGGCGACCTCGTCGGCGACGCGCAGTATGGCATCGCCCTCGTCCGGACGGTCGCTTCGCAGCCGGTGCAGCGCGCCGTGCATCTCCTGCATGAAGGCGTGGAAATGCACCCGCCGCTTCCGCTCGACCGGCGCGGTCTCGTAGAACATGTCCATGAGCATCGACTTGCCGCGGCCCACGGCGCCGAACAGATAGAGGCCCTGCGGCGCCTCGGCCTGACGGCGGGCGAGGCCCAGCCGCTCGAGCCACGAGCTGCGGCCGGCCGGCTGATAGTTGGCGAGCGCATGGTGGAGCCCCTGCAGCTTCTCCGCCGCCAGGGCCTGCGCCGGATCCGGCTTCAGCTGGCCTGCGGCCTGACGCGCGCGAAACAAAGCGAGCGGTCCGTCCATCACGGTGCGGGAGGAGTCACGAGGGGCGCTGTCGGGCATCGCGCGGCAAGTCTGCGCGGCGGCGCTTAACGAAGCCTTGCCGCACGCGACGGCCGCACGCGCCCTGCGCCGTCGCCGCCGAACGCCGATTCCATCTCGCGCCGGAAGCGTATGGCGGGCTCGGTCTCGTCGATCGCGACGTCGGCCCAGGTCACCACGCCGCCGGCGGCGACGGGGCGCGTCAGCGTGACGCCGTGGGCGAGGCCGATCGGCAGGGCGCCGCAGGCGAGCGACTCCGTCGCCGGCATGAGCCGGCCCCAGACGGTGAAGCCGCCTTCCCCGTCGAGCCGCTCGCCGGCCGAAAGGTCGCGCTTGGCGATCGAGGCGACGTCGGCGCGGAAGCCGTCCGCCTGCCCCGTCGGCTCGCCGCGCAGCGCGACCGAGGCGACGGAGATGCCGAGCTCCAGCCCGATCAGGTGGAACGGCTTGTACATGGCGGCGTAGCGTCCGGTGGGATCGGTGACCAGCCCGTACTCGGCGAAGCAGCGCGCCTGGTAGTCGCCCGGCGCGCGGAAGACGACATAGACGCCCCAGCGCAGATCGCAATCGACCGGGCTGCCGTCGCGCTCCAGGCTCGACACCACCTCGACCAGCCCCTCGCGCTCGAGCGCCCCGCCGGCCTCGTGCGGCCGCAGCACGCGCGGCAGGTCGTCCACGCCGCAGGGCGGAAAGCCGAGCCCGCCGCTCGGCGCGCCGAGACCGGTCGCGTTGGCGATCGCCGCCATCTCGATCGCCGACTTGGTGCCGTCGAGGAAGGAGTTGAACATCTGCGGGTTCATCCCGCCGGCCGCCGCACGTTCCGGCGCGATGCCGTAATGGCCCCAGACCGTCGCCGGCGTCGAGGCGTGATAGGCCGGCAGGTACTTCGTGCCCTTTCCCGCGGCGACCACCTCGAAGCCGGCGGCGCGCGCCCAGTCGACCATCTCGCAGACCAGCGCCGGCTGGTCGCCATAGGCGAGGGAATAGACGACGCCGGCCCGGCGCGCCCGCTCGGCGAGGAGGGGGCCGGCGAGCGCATCCGCCTCCACGTTCACCATCACCACGGAGCGCCCGGCCTCGAAGGCGGCCAGCGCATGGGCGATGCCGGCCGGCGGATTGCCCGTCGCCTCGACGATCACGTCGAGATCGGCGGCGATGAGCGCCGCCGCGTCCTCGGTCAGATGCGTGCCGCCGGTCGAGCGGGCCTCGTCGAAGCTCCGCGCGGCGAAACGCTCCGCCGGCCAGCCGACACGGGCAAGGGCCTCCCGCGCCCGCGCGACCGAGAGATCGGCGATGCCCACGAGATGCATGCCCGGCGTGGCCGGCGCTTGCGCCAGGAACATGCTGCCGAACTTGCCGGCGCCGATCAGCCCGACCCGGATCGGCGTGCCGGCAGCGTCCCGCTCGAGCAGCCTGCGATGCAGATTCATCGGGACGTCCCGGTCATGAGGTATCTACGTGCGGCCAAGGTAGCGGTTCCGAAATCGGTTGACTACGTTAGGGCTGGGCGTGCGGCAATCGGCAGCCAGGATTTTGCGAGGAAGGAAGCGAGGATGGCGACGATGAACGACGACGTCTTCAACATGGAGATCCGGAAATTCCTGAAGCGGGTGGGCGTCACCTCGCAGCGGGAGATCGAAAAGGCGGTGCAGAGCGCCGCCGGCGAGGGCCGCCTGGGCGACAAGGGCAAGGTGATGCTGAAGATGACCCTGGAAGCGCCCGAGATCGGCCTCAGGCACGAGATCGTCGACGAGATCTCGCTGTCGTGAG
>DAIMFL010000058.1:18720-20085 GCA_036724615.1 Alphaproteobacteria bacterium
GTCGCCTACCGCCCGCCGGTCACCCTGAGCACCGTGCCGGTCACATAGGCGGCGGCGTCGGACAGCAGATAGAGCACGGCCTCCGCCACCTCCTCCGGCGTGCCGATCCGCTGCATCGGGATGGTGGGTACGATGCGGTCGACCCGGCCCGGATCGCCGGAGGCGGCGTGGATCTCGGTATCGATGAGGCCGGGCGCGACGGCGTTCACCCGGATGCCCCGGCGCGCCACCTCCTTGCCGAGGCCGATCGTGAGCGTCTCGATCGCGCCCTTCGAGGCGGCGTAGTGCACGTACTCGCCCGGACTGCCCATCGTCGCCGCGATCGAGCTGATGTTCACGATCGCACCGCCGCGCCCCGGTCCATCAGGCCCGCGGCGGTCCGTCGACATGCGCCGCACCGCCTCGCGGGCGCAGAGCGCGGCGCCGATCACGTTGAGGCGCATCACCGCCTCCAGCGTCTCGGCCGAGAGATCGGCGAACAGGCCGCTGCCGCCGGTGATCCCGGCGTTGTTGACGAGGGCGGTCACCGGCCCGAGCGCCGCCGTCGCCTCGTCGAACAGGCGGAGCACCTCCGCCTCGCTTCCGATATCGGCCTTGATCGCGACCGCCCGGCCGCCGCCGGCTTCGATGTCGCGCACCACGGCGGCCGCCGCGTCCGGGCTGCCGTTGTAGTTGACGGCGACCTTGTAGCCGCGCGCCCCGGCGAGCCGGGCGATGGCGGCGCCGATGCCGCGGCTGGCGCCGGTGACGATCACCATGCGGTGCGGCGCGTCTGCGTCCCCCGACATTCGCCCCCTCTGGCGATGGCTATCGCCGTTCGACCATCCGCTTCTTGATCTCGCCGATCGCCTGGCCCGGGTTGAGGCCCTTCGGGCAGGTGCGCGTGCAGTTCATGATGGTGTGGCAGCGATAGAGGCGGAACGGATCCTCGAGCTGGTCGAGCCGCTCGCCCTTCGCCTCGTCGCGGCTGTCGGCGATCCAGCGATAGGCCTGGAGCAGCACGGCCGGGCCCAGATAGCGCTCCCCGTTCCACCAATAGCTGGGACAGGCGGTAGTGCAGCAGAAGCACAGGATGCATTCCCAGAGCCCGTCGAGCCTGGCCCGCTCCTCCGGCGACTGCAGCCGCTCGCGCTCCGGCGCCGGGGTCTCCGTCTTCAGCCAGGGCTCGATCATGGCGTACTGGGCGTAGGCCTGGTTCAGGTCCGGCACCAGGTCCTTCACCACGGGCATGTGCGGCAGCGGATAGATCTTCACGTCGCCTTTCACGTCGTCGATGTACTTCGTGCAGGCGAGCGTGTTGGTGCCGTCGATGTTCATGGCGCAGGAGCCGCACACCCCCTCGCGGCAGGAGCGGCGGAAGGTGAG
>DAIMFL010000059.1:0-293 GCA_036724615.1 Alphaproteobacteria bacterium
CACCCGCGAGGAGACCGTGCTCGCGAATCCTCCCACCAAGGCCCTGCTGCGGGCGCTGCACACGCGCGGCGTCGCGCCGCTGGAGATCGGCCAGGTGATCGTGGCGACGCTCGAGCCCCATCGTTCGACGGTACAGGACGTGGTGTGGGAGCTGGGGCTCGAAGCCCAGGTGATCGGCAATCGCGGCGCAGTCATGGTGCTGCCGGCCGGCATCAACAAGGCCAGCGGACTTGCCCATGCACTGAGAAAACTGGGCCTGTCCCGCCATGAGGCGGTCGGCGTGGGCGACGCCG
>DAIMFL010000059.1:427-1076 GCA_036724615.1 Alphaproteobacteria bacterium
TCCTTCCTGGCCTGCTGCGAATGTTCGGTGGCCGTGGCCAACGCCGTCCCGTCGCTGAAAGAGAACGTCGCATTCGTCACGGCGGGCGAGAACGGCCACGGTGTGCGCGAGCTGATCGACGAACTGATCGCCAACGACCTCGACTGGCTGCACGACGAGATCGACCGCAACCGGATCCTGCTCGGCAGCCGCCCGGACGACGGTGCCGTCCTGATCGCACCCTACGGGTGCAACATCCTGGTCGCGGGCCCATCCGGCAGCGGCAAATCCACGCTCCTCAAGGCGCTGGCCGGGGTGGTCGAGCTCGACTCGGGCGAGCGGTTCCGGCAGCCGGGGGTGCGGATCGGCTGGCTGCCGCAGGACCCGCTCCTGCCGGCCTCTGAAACGGTCGCCGCCTATGTCGCCGGAGGGCTCGCCGCCGACGAGCCGCATGGCGGCGGCGACGACTACCGCGTGGCGGCGGTCCTGGACCGGCTGCAGCTCGACGGCGGCCGCCTGCTCGGCCAGCTCAGCGGCGGGGAAGGACGCCGCGCCGCCCTTGCCCGCCCGCTCGTCGCCGACGCCGAGATCCTGCTGCTCGACGAGCCGACCAACCATCTCGACCTGCCGACCATCGAATGGCTGGAAGGCCGCCTTCAGCAATCGCGCG
>DAIMFL010000059.1:1086-19808 GCA_036724615.1 Alphaproteobacteria bacterium
CGATCGAATGGCTGGAGAGCGAGCTGGCCGCCTTCCCGGGCGGCATCGTGATGATCAGCCACGACCGCGCCTTCCTGGCGCGCGTCACCAACCGGACGCACTGGCTCGATCGCGGCCGGCTGCGCACGCTGGAGGGCAGCTTCGCCGGCTTCGAGGCCTGGCAGCAGGCGGTGTTCGAGGCGGAGGAGACGGAAGCCCACAAGCTCGACCGCCGGATCGCCGCGGAGATGCACTGGCTCGCCCGCGGCGTGACCGCCCGGCGCAAGCGCAACGAGGGCCGCCTGGCGCGGCTCCAGGGCCTGCGCAAGGCGCGGCGCGAGCGGGTGCGCCAGACCGGCCGCGCCAGGCTCGCCCTGGAGACCGCCGCACCGAGCGGCGAGCTGGTCGTCGAGGCGGAGGAGCTGCACAAGCGCTTCGGCGACCGGGTCGTCGTCGAGGGCTTCTCGACCCGCATCCTGCGCGGCGACCGGCTCGGCCTGATCGGCCCGAACGGCGGCGGCAAGACGACCCTGCTCAGGCTCCTCACCGGTCAGCTTACCCCCGATTCGGGGCGCGTGCGGCTCGGGGCCAACGTGCAGCCCATCTATTTCGACCAGCGCCGGGCGCAGCTCGATCCGCAGGCGACGCTCTGGCAGACGCTGGCGCCCTCCGGCGGCGACAGCATCGTGGCGCTCGGCCGGCAGCGCCATGTCGTCGCCTATCTCCGCGACTTCCTGTTCGACGAGCGCCAGGCCACCATGCCGGTCGCGAGCCTGTCGGGCGGGGAACGCGCCCGCCTTCTGCTCGCGCGGCTGTTCGCCCAGCCGGGCAATCTCGTCGTGCTGGACGAGCCGACCAACGATCTCGACATGGAGACGCTCGACCTGCTGCAGGAGGTGCTCGACGAGTTCGAAGGCACGCTGCTGCTGGTCAGCCACGACCGCGATTTCCTTGACCGGCTGGTGACGAGCGTCATCGCGGTGGAGGGCGACGGCCGGGTCGCGGAATATCCCGGCGGGTACAGCGACTATCTCCGCCAGCGCCCGGCGCCGCGCACGCCCGAGCCGGCGAAGCCGGTGCGGCCCGCCACCCCGCCGGCCGCGCGGCCCCTGCGCCCGACGACGCGGCTCAGCTACAAGGAGGCGCGCGAGCTGGAGACTCTCCCCGCCCGCATCGACGGCCTGACCGACGAGCTGGCGCGGCTCGAGCGCAAGCTCGCGGATCCGGATCTCTACGCCCGGGACCGCGCCGCCTTCGAGACGGTCTCGGCGCGGCTGGCGGAGGCGCGCCGGGAGCTCGAAGCCGCCGAGGAGCGCTGGCTCGAGCTCGAGGAGAAGCCCGAGCAGCTCGCCGCCGGGTCCGGCCGGTGAGCGCCCGCGACATCGCCGGGCTGCTGCTCGTCGCCCTGGTCTGGGGGGTGAACTTCGCGGTGGTGAAGGCGGGGCTCGCGGAGCTGCCGCCGGTCTTCTTCGTCGCCTTGCGCTTCGCCGCCGTCGCGCTCGTCCTGGTCCCCTTCGTGCGGCTGCCGCGGCAGAAGCTCGGCCGGCTCGTCCTCCTCTCGATCACGCTGGGCGGGCTCCATTTCAGCCTGATGTTCGTCGGCCTGCGCGACCTCGACGTGGCGACGGCGGCGATCGCTATCCAGCTCCAGGTGCCGTTCGCCGCGATCCTCGCCGCGGTGTTCCTCGACGACCGGCTCGGCTGGCGGCGCCTGGCCGGCATGGCGATCGCCTTCGCCGGCGTGGCGCTGATCGCCGGCGAGCCGCGGATCGGCGGCAACCTGATGCCGCTCGCCCTCGTCGTCTCGGCGGCGCTGGTCTGGGCCGTCGCCAACATCCAGATCAAGGCGCTCGGCGACATCGACGTATTCGCGCTCTCCGCCTGGGTGGCGGTGCTCGCCGCGCCGCAGCTCTTCGTGGCCTCGCTCCTGCTGGAGGACGGGCAGTGGACGGCGCTCGCCGCCGCGGGCTGGACCGCCTGGGGATCGATCGCCTACCAGGTCGTCCTGGTCACGATCCTCGGCTACGGGATCTGGTACTGGAACATGCAGCGCCATGCCGTGAACCAGGTGATGCCGTTCACCCTGCTCGTGCCGCTGTTCGGCGTTCTCTCCGGCATCGTCTTCTTCGACGAGCGGCTCACCGGACCGATGATCGCCGGCGGGCTCGCCACCATCGCCGGCGTCGCCGTCGTGGTGATCCGCCGCCCGCGCGTCGTCGCCCCGTCCACCAAGGGCGGGCTGTAAGAGGCGCAGGGCTGCGGCAGCATCGGCGCTCTGCTACGATCCCGCGCCGTCGGAGATTGCCGCAGCAGGACGCAGCCCCGTGACTCCACCGTTCCGCCCGCCGTGTTCATGAGAATGCTCGAGCTCCGCGAGCTGGCCTCGCCCAATCACGATGCGCGGCCGGAGGGGCAGCCGGTCGACATTCTGCTGCTCCACTACACCGGCATGCGCAGCGCGACGGAGGCGCTCGACCGGCTGGCCGATCCGGCGGCCAAGGTCTCCGCCCATTACCTGATCGAGGAGGACGGCGCGGTCTGGCAACTGGTCCCGGAGGACCGTCGCGCCTGGCATGCCGGCGTCGCCGCCTGGGACGGCGCGCGCGACATCAACGCCCGCTCGATCGGCATCGAGCTCGTCAATCCCGGGCACGAGTTCGGCTATCGGCCGTTTCCCGAGCCGCAGATGCGGGCGCTCGAGACTCTCGCCCTCGGCATCCTGTCGCGCCACCCCATCCCGCCGCGGCGCGTGCTCGGCCATTCCGACGTGGCGCCGCTGCGCAAGGAGGATCCGGGCGAGCTGTTCGACTGGGCGCGGCTGGCGCGGGCGGGGATCGGCCTGTGGCCGGCCGGCGCGCAGGTCGCGACAGAGGAGCTGGCGGACCTCGCCCGGCTGCAGGCCGGCCTGGCGCGCTTCGGCTATGCCGTGCCCGGATCCGGTATGCTGGACGCCGAGGCGAAGGCGGTCGTCACCGCCTTCCAGCGCCATTTCCGCCCCCTTCGGGTCGACGGGCTGCCGGATGCGGGGACGGCGGCGCGGCTCGCCGCCCTGCTCGCGCTAATCGATTGATCGCACAGGCATTGACGGCGTCCCCCGCGCCCATTACCTAGGCCGTGCCAGACGGCCGGATGGCCGCCTTCCGGGGAGACCCGGGGGGAGGAAAGTCCGGGCTCCATGGAAGCGCGGTGCCGGGTAACGCCCGGCGGGGGCGACCCCAGGGAAAGTGCCACAGAGAGCAGACCGCCGGCCGCCGAGAGGCATTGGCCGGCAAGGGTGAAAGGGTGCGGTAAGAGCGCACCGCGGGTCCGGCGACGGACCCGGCATGGCAAACCCCACCGGGAGCAAGACCGAGTAGGGGCGACAGGCCGGTCCTTCTCCGGAAGGCGCCGGCCGGGCGGGCTTTCGCGCCGTTGCCCGGGTAGGTCGCGCGAGGCGTCCGGCAACGGGCGTCCCAGATGAATGGCCATCCCCCGCTCCGGCGGGGACAGAACCCGGCTTACAGGCCGTCTGGCCTTTGTTATCAGTGACTTGGCTGGCCGGCGCGGGATCTGATCCGACTGCCGCGCCCGTCCGCCGCAAGGCGGACATGCCTTCGCCACGCTCCCGCCAAGAACTCCTGCTATAGAACAAAAACAGAACGCAATACCCGACCAGCAGTCTGCGGAACCACGCGTGATATCGCCACCGCAACCGCCCGCAGAGCTTGCGCGCCGCAGCTCATGTAATCTGTTAACCATCTGTAAATACCTCGGAACTCCAAGGATTTACTTACTCATCCCATTGACGCCCATAACATCCCATGTTATCCCAATCCGCTATGCCGGAGGCTGCCCGCCTCCCCGTCCGGCGTGGCGGTGGAATCGGGCGCAGACCGGCGCCGCTAGGGGCTACGGGCGCGGACGGTCGGAACGGCAATGGCTCTGTTCCTCGATACCTTCATCAACAAGGTCGACCGCAAGGGTCGGGTGTCCGTGCCTGCGCCCTTTCGCGCGGCGCTGGGTGGCCAGACCCTGGTCGCGTTCCCGTCCTTCAAGTACCCGGCGGTGCAATGCGCCGGGCTCGACTTCATGGCCCAGCTGAATGCGAGCATGTCCCAGGTGGACCTGTTCTCGGACGAGCACGACGACCTGACGGCGACGCTGTTCGCCGACACCAAGCAGCTGCCGTTCGACGGTGAAGGCCGGATCGTGCTGCCCCCCGCCCTGGCCGAGCACGCCGCCATCGGCGAAACCGCGGCCTTCGTCGGCCGCGGGCCGCATTTCGAGATCTGGGAGCCCAGGGCGTTCGAGGCCTACAAGGCGGAGGCGCGCCGGCGCGCGCTCGAGAAGGGACGGACGCTGCGCCAGCGCCCGCTGGACGACCGATGAGCGCCGCTCGGCACATCCCGGTCCTGCTGCGCGAGGTGATCGAGGTGCTCGCGCCCCGGGACGGCGGGGTCTATGTCGACGCGACCTTCGGGGCGGGCGGCTATGCCAGCGCCATCCTGGAGGCTGCCGACTGCACGGTGTGGGGCATCGACCGCGACCCGGAAGCGATCGCCCGCGCCGACGCGCTGGCGCGGCGCTACGAGGGGCGGCTGCGCCTGGTGCACGGCCGTTTCGGCGAGATGGCGGAGCTTCTGAGCGCCCGCGGCGTGACCGCGGCCGATGGCGTGGCCTTCGACTTCGGCGTGTCCTCCATGCAGCTCGACGAGGCCGGGCGGGGATTCTCGTTCCGCTTCGACGGCCCGCTCGACATGCGCATGGAGAAATCGGGACCGAGCGCCGCGGATCTCGTGAACGCCTTGAGCGAGCGCGAGCTCGCGGACGTGATCCACGCGCTGGGCGAGGAGCGCAAGGCCCGCGCCATCGCCCGGGCGATCGTCGTGGCCCGCGCCGCCGCGCCGATCGAGCGGACGCTGCAGCTGGCCGAGATCGTGCGCCGGGCGGTGCGCGCCCGCGGGCACGAACCGATCGATCCGGCGACGCGCACCTTCCAGGCGCTGCGCATGCAGGTCAATGACGAGCTCGGCGAGATCGAGCGCGGCCTCGCCGCCGCGGAGGCGCTGCTCGCCGCGGGCGGGCGGCTCGCCGTCGTCGCCTTCCACTCGCTGGAGGACCGCCGGGTCAAGGAGTTCCTGCGCGCCCGGAGCGGCCGGGCCCCCGCCGGATCGCGCCATCTGCCCCCGGCGGCGGCCGGGCGCCGCCCCAGCTTCCGGCTGCTCGACGGCGGAGTGATCACCCCCGGCGCCGACGAAATCGCCGTCAATCCGCGGTCCCGCTCGGCGCGGCTGCGGGCGGCGGAGCGCACCGAGGCGCCCGCCTGGGGACAAGCTGCATGATCCGCCTCGGCACCACCATCACCATGAGCCTCGCCGTGGCGGCGGGGATCGGGCTGTTCTACGCCAAGCACCGGGTGCAGGCGCTGGAGCACGAGCTCTCCGCGATCCAGCAGCAGATCCTGCGCGACCGCGAGGCGATCCATGTCCTCCACGCGGAATGGAGCTTCCTGAACGATCCGGAGCGCCTGGCCGAGCTTGCGCGGCGCCATCTGGAGATGGTGCCGCTCGCCGGCTCGCAGATCGCGACCTTCGCCGACGTTCCGGAGAAGCTGCCGCTGCCGCCCGCGGTCGAGCCGGACGCGCCGGAGGGGAGCGATCCGTCCGTAACCGGCCCGGCGGAGCCGGTGCCGGAGGCGCAGATCGTCGCCGCGCCGGAAGCCGCCGCGCCGCTCGCGCCCGTCGCCGCCGCGCCGGCGAAGCCTGCCGACCAGCCCGTCCCCGATGGCGCGCCTGCAGCGGAGCCGGCGCCCTTCGCCGATCTGCCGCCGGACGTCCAGGCGGTGCTGGCCAGCATGAAGGTGGCGCAATGACGCTCGCCGATCCGCGCTCGCCCGCGGCGCGCGACCTCACTGCGGCGCGCGCGCCGCTGCGCCGCGAACAGGTGGTGCATCTCGACGGCACCGCGAAGCGGGTGCTGGAGACCGGCCGCACGCGGCTGCTCGTCACCGGCGCGCTGTTCGCCATCGCCTTCGCCGTGGTGGCGCTCCGGCTCACCGCGGTGGCGCTGCTGCAGGAGGGCGAGGAGCCGAGGGTGGTCCAGGGCGGCGCCGCGCCGGCGCTCGCGGTGGAGCGCGCCGACATCGTCGACCGCAACGGGGTCGTGCTCGCCACCAGCCTGCCGACCGCGTCGCTCTACGCCAATCCGCACCAGGTGCTCGACCCGCACGAGGCCGCGACTCGTCTCGCCTCCGTGCTGCCGGATCTGAGCGCGGCGGAGCTCGCGAGCAAGCTCTCGGCCGACAAGTCCTTCGTCTGGCTGAAGCGCAACCTGACGCCGCGCGAGCAGTACCAGGTCAATCGCCTGGGTATCCCGGGCCTCCATTTCCAGAACGAGGAGCGGCGGTTCTATCCGCTCGGCTCCCTGACCGCGCATGTCGTCGGCTTCACCGACATCGACAATCGCGGCCTGGCCGGAATCGAGCAGTCCTTCGACGACGTGCTGCGCGACAGCCGGCGCCCGGTGCGCCTGTCGATCGACGTGCGCCTGCAGCACGTGCTGCGCGACGAGCTGTCGCGCGCCATCGCGGACTTCACCGGAATCGGCGGCGCGGGCGCCATTCTCGACGTGCGGACGGGAGAGCTGCTCGCGCTCGTCTCGCTGCCGGACTTCGATCCGAATCGGCCGGGCGCCGCTTCGGACGACGCGCGCTTCAACCGCGCGAGTCTCGGCATCTACGAGATGGGTTCCACCTTCAAGATCTTTAACACGGCTTTGGCACTCGACAGCGGCATCGTGGGGATGCAGGACAGCTTCGATGCCACGAAACCCATCCGAATCGGCGGTTTCTCGATTCGCGACTACCACGCGAAGAACCGCTGGCTCACCGTCCCCGAGATCTTCATGTACTCGTCGAACATCGGTTCGGCGAAGATGGCGGAGGAAGTCGGCGGCGAGTCGCAGAAGCAATTCTTCGCGCGACTCGGCATGCTGCGCCCCGCCTCCGTCGAGCTGCCCGAGGTCGGACAGCCGCTCTATCCGGGCACGTGGCGGCCGATCAACACGATGACCATCGCCTACGGCCACGGCCTGGCGGTGAGCCCGCTCCATCTCGTCTCGGGCGTCGCGGCGATGGTGAACGGCGGCGTGCTGCGCCCGGCGACGCTGATCGCCCGCACGCCCGAGGAGGTCGCGGACGGCGACCGCATCATCTCGGCGCGCACTTCGGAACAGATGCGCAAGCTGCTGCGACTCGTCGTCGAGGCCGGCACCGGGAAGAGCGCCGACGTGCCCGGCTACATGGTCGGCGGCAAGACGGGAACGGCCGACAAGCAGTCCGGCCGGGGCTACGACCGGAATTCGCGACTCGCGTCCTTCGTCGGCGCCTTCCCGATGACCGACCCGCGCTACGTGGTCCTGGTCATGGTCGACGAGCCGAAGCCGAACGCCACGTCCTATGGCTATGCGACCGGCGGCTGGGTCGCGGCGCCCGCGGTCGGCCGCATCGTGCAGCGCATGGCGCCGCTGGTCGGCCTGCCGCCCTTGCCGGTCGACGCCCCGGACGCGGCGAACGACCTGCTGGTGGCGGTGAACGCCACGGAGGAGGCGCGTGCGGTTGAGTGATCTGCTGACACGGGAGATGACGGCGGCGAATGCGGCGGCGCTCTCCGGCGCGGCCGAGATCCGCGGCATCACCGCGGACTCGCGCGCGGTCGAGCCCGGCTTCCTGTTCGCCGCCCTGCCCGGCACAAAAGCCGACGGACGCAATTTCATCGAGCAGGCGATCACCCGCGGCGCGACGGCCATTCTGGCGCCGACCGGGACGGCGCTGCGCAGCTGCCCGGGCGGCATCGCGCTCGTCACCGCCGACGAGCCGCGCCGCGCCCTGGCGCTCGTAGCCGCGCGATTCTTCGGCGCGCAGCCGAAGACCATCGCGGCCGTCACCGGCACCAGCGGCAAGACCTCGACCGCCGAGTTCACGCGCCAGCTCTGGGCGGCGCTCGGCCACCGCGCTGCGAGCCTCGGGACGCTCGGGGTAGTGACCGACGAAGGCGCCGCCTATGGCGCGCTCACCACCCCCGACCCGATCGAGCTCCACCGCACGCTCGGCCGGCTGGCCGGTCAGGGAATCGAGCACCTGGCCATGGAAGCTTCGAGCCACGGGCTCGATCAGTTCCGTCTGGACGGGGTGCGGGTGGCCGCGGCGGCCTTCACCAACCTGTCGCGCGACCATCTCGACTATCACGGCACGGTCGAAGCCTATCTCGCCGCCAAGCTGCGGCTGTTCGAGACGCTGCTGATCGAGGGCGGCGGCGCGGTGATCAACGCCGACGCGCCGGAGTTCACCGAGATTGCCCGGCGCTGCCTGGCCCGCGGGCTGCGCATCATCGGCTTCGGCCGCCAGGGCAACGAGATCAAGCTGGTCGCGCAGGAGCTGACGCATGACGGCCAGCGCCTCGCCGTCGAGCTGTTCGGCAAGCGGCACGAGGTGCTGTTCCCCGTGGCCGGCGGCTTCCAGGCGATGAATGCGCTGGCCGCGCTCGGCCTCGTGATCGCCACCGGCGCCGAGCCGGAGGCGGCCTTTGCAGCGATCGGCCGGCTGACGGGGGTGCACGGGCGGCTCGAGCTGGTGGCGCGCCATCCGAACGGCGCGCCGATCTTCGTCGACTACGCCCACAAGCCCGGCGCGCTCGAGGTCGTGCTGCAGACGCTGCGTCCGCACGCCAGGGGCACGCTCGTCGTCGTGTTCGGCTGCGGCGGCGACCGCGATCGCGGCAAGCGGCCGATGATGGGAGAGATCGCGAGCCGCCTCGCCGACCGCGTCATCGTGACCGACGACAATCCGCGCGGCGAGGATCCGGCGGCGATCCGCCGCGAGGTGCTGGCCGGCGCGCCCGGCGCCGTCGAGATCGGCGACCGCGCCGAAGCCATCGACGCGGCGATCCGCGGGCTGCGCCCCGACGACCTGCTGGTCATCGCCGGCAAGGGGCACGAGACCGGGCAGACCATCGCCGGCATCACCCATCCCTTCGACGACAGCGAGGTCGCGAAGCGGACGGCGGCGCGTCTCGCCGCCGAGGCCGGAGCCGCATGATGGCCGGCGCCGCTTCCCCTCTCTGGACCGCCGCGGAGCTCCGCGACGCGACGCGCGGGCGCTGGTCCGCGACGGTTTCCGGCGACCTGCCGATCACCGGCGTCTCGATCGACAGCCGCACCCTGTCCCGCGGCGACCTGTTCGTCGCCCTGGCCGGCCCGACGCATGACGGTCACGATTTCGTCGCCAAGGCGTTCGCGGCCGGCGCCGCCGCCGCGCTCGTCCATCGCGTGCCGGCCGGTCTGCCGGCCGACGCCCCGCTCCTCGTGGTCGACGACACGATGGCGGGGCTCGAGGCGCTGGGCGGCGCGGCGCGCGTGCGGACCGGCGCCCGCTTCGTGGCGGTGACCGGCAGTGTCGGCAAGACGGGCACCAAGGAGGCGCTGCGCATCGCGCTCGAATCGCAGGCGCCGACCTATGCGAGCCAGGGCAATCTCAACAACCAGTGGGGCGTGCCGCTGTCCCTCGCCCGCATGCCGCGCGACACGGCCTACGGCGTGTTCGAGCTCGGCATGAACCATGCCGGGGAGATCCGCGGGCTGACGAAGCAGGTGCGCCCGCACGTGTCGGTCATCACCACCATCGAGGCGGCGCATCTCGAGTATTTCGGCTCGGTCGAGGCCATCGCCGACGCCAAGGCGGAGATCTTCGAGGGGATGGACCCCGCCGGCGTCGCCGTCCTCAATCGCGACAACGCCCAGTACGACCGGCTGGTCGGCAAGGCGAAATCCCAGGGCCTCACCCGGATCGTCGGCTTCGGCCGCCACCCGGAGGCGCAGGCGCGGCTCGTCGACTGCTCGCTGCACGCCACCTGCAGCGCGGTCACGGCGAGCATCATGGGCGAGCGGCTGGAATACTGCATCGCGGCGCCCGGCATCCACTGGGTGATGAACAGCCTCGCCGTTCTGGCCGCGGCCCGCGCGATCGGCGCCGACACGGCGACGGCCGCCGCCGCCCTGTCCAAGGTGACGCCGCCCAAGGGCCGCGGCCAGCGCCGGCGCATCGCGCTCGGCACCGGCGCCTTGCACCTGTTCGACGAGAGCTACAATGCGAGCCCGGTCGCCATGCGCGCGGCGCTCGCCGTGCTCGGCCGCGCCACGACGGGCCAGGGCGGACGGCGGATCGCGGTGATCGGCGACATGCGCGAGCTGGGCGAGACCGCGCCGCGGATGCACGCGGAGCTCGCGCCGGACGTGGTCGCCGCCGACGTGCAGCTGGTCTTCACCGCCGGCCCGCTCTCGGCCGAGCTCCATGCCGCGCTGCCGCCCGAGCGGCGCGGCGCGCACGCACCGGACACGGACGCGCTCGCCCCCGTCGTCGCCGCCGCCGTGCGGGCCGGGGACGTGGTGCTGGTGAAAGGCTCCCTCGGCAGCCGGATGAGCGTGATCGTGGACGCGCTCGTCGCGCTCGAGCGCAGCGATGGCGCGCCGCTTCCGCGCGCGGCGAACGGACACTGAGGAGGCTGGAAGCGCATGCTCTTCAATCTCCTCGTCCCGCTGGCCGAAGACGTCAGCATCTTCAACCTGTTCCGCTACCTCACCTTCCGGAGCGGCGGCGCGGTGCTGACCGCGCTCCTGGTCAGCTTCCTGCTGGGCGGGCCGGTGATCCGCTGGCTCAAGGCGAAGCAGCGCGAGGGCCAGCCGATCCGCACCGACGGGCCGGAATCCCACCTGATCACCAAGAAGGGCACGCCGACCATGGGCGGCGTGCTGATCCTTCTCGCCATCACCGTGAGCACGCTGCTCTGGGCCGATCTCTCCAACGGCTTCGTGTGGATCGTGCTGGGCGTCACCATCGGCTTCGGCCTGATCGGCTTCGGCGACGACTACCTGAAGCTGACGCGGCGCAGCCATCGCGGCCTCTCGGGCCGCATGAAGCTCGTCGCGCAGATCGCGATCGGCGCCGTCGCGGCCGTGCTCGCCGTCTGGCTGACGCCGGAACCGCTCGACACCAGCCTCGCCGTGCCGTTCCTGAAGAACGTGCTCATCCATCTCGGCTGGCTGTTCCTGCCGCTCGCGGTCTTCGTCGTCGTCGGCGCCTCGAACGCGGTGAACCTGACCGACGGGCTGGACGGGCTCGCCATCGTGCCGGTGATGATCGCCGCGGGCTGCTTCGCGCTGATCGCCTATCTGGTCGGCAATGCGGTCTTCGCCGATTACCTGCAGATCCACTTCGTGCAGGGGAGCGGCGAGCTCGCCGTGTTCTGCGGGGCGCTGGTCGGGGCGAGCCTCGGCTTCCTGTGGTTCAACGCGCCGCCCGCGATGGTCTTCATGGGCGACACCGGGTCGCTCTCCTGCGGCGGCGCGCTCGGCGCGATCAGCGTGGTGACCAAGCACGAGCTGGTGCTCGCCATCATCGGCGGGCTGTTCGTCCTGGAGACCGTCTCGGTCATCGTGCAGGTCGCGTCGTTCAAGCTGACCGGCAGGCGCGTCTTCCGCATGGCGCCGCTCCACCACCATTTCGAGAAGAAGGGATGGCAGGAGCCGACGATCGTCATCCGTTTCTGGATCATCGCGTCGATCCTGGCCCTGATTGGGCTCTCGACGCTGAAACTGCGGTGAGGGTGGGACGGCGCAGATGATTCCCCTTCCCGCCAACCCCGACCGTCCGGTCGCCGTCTTCGGGCTCGGCAAGTCTGGCCTCGCGACCGCGGCGGCCCTGATGCGCTCGGGCATCGCCGTCTGGGCCTGGGACGACGGCGAAGGCGCGCGGGCCCAGGCCGCCGCCATGGGCGCGCGGCTGGTCGAGCTCCATGGCTGCGACTGGTCGCGGCCGGTCTCGCTGGTGCTGAGCCCGGGCATCCCGCACACCCATCCCGCGCCGCATCCGGTCGCCGCCGCCGCGAAGGCGCATGGCGTCGAGATCATCGGCGACACCGAGCTGTTCGCCCGCGCGCTGGCCGAGCGATGCGTGCCGCCTGCCGCCTGCATCGGCGTCACCGGCACGAACGGCAAGTCGACGACGACCGCCCTGATCGGCCACGTGCTCGCGCAGGCCGGGCGGCCCGTCGCCGCCGGCGGCAATCTCGGCACGCCGGTGCTGGCCTTCGAGCCGTTGCCGGAGGACGGCGTCTACGCGATCGAGCTGTCCTCCTATCAGCTCGAGCTCACGCACAGCCTCGCCTGCCGCGCCGCGGTGCTGCTCAACGTGACGCCGGACCATCTCGGGCGGCACGGCGGCATCGAGGGCTACGTCGCCGCCAAGACCCGCATCTTCCGCAACCAGGGACGGCAGGACACCGCCATCGTCGGGGTGGAGGACGCGCATTGCCGCGCGGTGCACGACAGGCTCGTCGCCGCCGGGCGGCAGAAGGTCGTCGCTATCTCGACGCTCGAGCCCCTTGCCGGCGGCGTGCACGCAGTCGGCGGCCGGCTGGTCGACGACGCCACGGGCGCCCCGCGTCTCGTCCTCGATCTCGCGGAGGCCCCCGCCCTGCCCGGCGCGCATAACTGGCAGAACGCCGCCGCCGCCTATGCCGCGGCGCGCGCGGTGGGCGTCGCGCCGGACGTGATCGCCGAAGGGCTGCGCAGCTTCCCCGGGCTCGCCCACCGGCAGGAGCTGGTCGCGACCATCGACGGCATCCGCTACGTCAACGACAGCAAGGCGACCAACGCCGACGCGACCGCCAGGGCCCTCGCCTGCTACGACCCGATCTACTGGATCGTCGGCGGCCAGCCGAAGGAGACCGGTCTCGACGGGCTCGACGGCTTCCTCCCGCGCATCGCCCACGCCTTCCTGATCGGCGAGGCGGAGGACGCCTTCGCCCGGGTCCTCGCCGGACGGACGCCACTCACCCGCTGCGGGACGCTGGCCGCCGCCGTGGCCGCGGCGCACGAGATGGCGCAGCGCGAGGGCCGGCCGGGCGCGGTCGTGCTGCTGTCTCCGGCCTGCGCCTCGTTCGACCAGTTCGCGAATTTCGAGGCGCGCGGCGACGCCTTCCGCCGGCTGGTCCAGGCGCTGAAGCCGGGCGCGGCCGCCGGCGGGAAGATCCGGAGGGCGGCATCGTGAGCACCTTCGCCCGCACGGATACGAGCATCATCGGCCGCTGGTGGTGGACGGTCGACCGCTGGACGCTGGCCGCCATCGCCTGCCTGATCTTCTTCGGCGTCATCCTGGTGTTCGCCGCGAGCCCGGCGGTCGCCACCCGCATCGGGCTCGACAGCTTCTACCTGGCGCGGCACCACCTGATGATGCTGCCCGTCGCCGTGGCGATCGTGCTCGGCGTCTCGCTGATGGGACCGCGCGGGGTGCGGCGCCTGGCGGCGATCGGCTTCGTCGTGGCGCTCCTCCTCACCGCGCTGACCCTCGTCACCGGCAGCGAGATCAAGGGCGCCACGCGCTGGATCTCGATCCTCGGCTTCTCGCTCCAGCCATCGGAATTCCTGAAGCCCTGCTTCGCCGTGGTCGCCGCCTGGATGTTCGCGGCGCAGCACGGCGACGGCGAGGTCCCCGGGACCCTGATCTCGATCGCGCTCTACGCGCTGGTCGCAACGCTGCTGCTGCTGCAGCCGGACCTCGGCATGACCTTCGTCGTGACCGCGACCTGGTTCGCCCAGTTCTTCCTGGCCGGGCTGCCGATCCTGTGGGTCGCGGCGCTCGGCCTGCTCGGCCTCGCCGGGCTGGTGCTCGCCTACTTCACCTTCTCCCACGTGGCGGAGCGCATCGACGGCTTCCTCGATCCCTCCTCCGGCGACAGCTATCAGATCGACCGCTCGCTGGAAGCCTTCATGAACGGCGGGCTCTATGGCCGCGGCCCCGGCGAGGGCACGGTGAAGCAGTTCCTGCCCGACGCCCACGCCGATTTCATCTTCGCCGTGGCCGGCGAGGAGCTGGGCCTGTTCGCCTGCCTGCTGATCGTCGGCCTGTTCGCCTTCGTCGTGCTGCGCGGCCTGTCGCGCCTGCTCAGGGAGAACAGCCAGTTCGTCCAGCTCGCCGCGACCGGGCTGCTCGTCACCTTCGGGCTGCAGGCGCTGATCAACATGGGATCGTCGCTCCACCTCATGCCGACCAAGGGCATGACGCTGCCGTTCATCTCCTATGGCGGCTCGTCGCTGCTCGCCCTCTCGCTCGGCATGGGCATGCTGCTCGCGCTGACCCGGCGGCGGGTCGGGCTGGGGGACCTGCCATGACCGCCGCGGACCGCCTCGCCGTGCTCGCCGCCGGCGGCACCGGCGGCCATATGTTCCCGGCCGAGGCGCTGGCGGCGGAGCTCGCCGCCCGCGGCTGGCGGCTCGCCCTCGTCACCGACGCGCGCGGCAAGGGCTTCGGCGACCGCCTGCCCGAGGTCGCCGTCCATCGCATCAGCGCCGGCGGCCTGGCCGGGCGCGGCCTCGTCGCCCGCGCGCGGGGCGCTCTGCAGCTTCTCGGCGGCTATCTGCAGGCGCGCCGCCTGCTGCGCCGGCTGCAGCCGGCCGTGGTGGTGGGCTTCGGCGGCTACGCCTCGGTGCCGACCGTGATGGCGGCGCAGCGTGCCGGCATCCGGACCGTGCTGCACGAGCAGAACGCGGTGCTCGGCCGCGCCAACCGCCTGCTCGCCCGCGGCGCGGCGCGGATCGCGCTCTCCTTCGACCGCGTCGCCGGCCTGCCCCCGGACAGTCGGGTGGAGGTGACCGGCAATCCCGTGCGCCCGGCCATCGCCGCCGTCGCCGAGCGTCCGTATCCGGATCAGGACGGCGACCTGCGCCTACTCGTCACCGGCGGCAGCCAGGGCGCCCGCGTGTTCGGCAGCGTCGTTCCCGCCGCGATCGCCATGCTCGACGAGACGCTGCTCGCGCGGCTGCGCATCGCCCAGCAGTGCCGGGCCGAGGATTTCGCCGCGGTGAAGGACGCCTATGACCGGCTGGGCCTCGCCTCGGAGCTGGCGACCTTCTTCAACGACATGCCGGAGCGGCTGGCGGCCGCGCATCTGGCGATCACCCGCGCGGGGGCCTCGACGGTCAGCGAGCTCTGCGCCGCCGGACGCCCGGCGATCCTGGTGCCCTATCCCCATGCCGCCGACGATCACCAGACGGCGAACGCGCGGGCGATCACGGCCGCGGGCGCGGCCTGGATGATGCCGGAGCCGGAGTTCACGCCGGTCGCCCTCGCCGAGCGGCTGCGCCGGCTGCTCCAGTCCCCGGACGATCTCGCGGCCGCGGCCGAGCGTGCCCGCCAGGCGGCGCGGCGCGATGCCGCGCGCCGGCTCGCCGATCTCGTCACCGAGGTCGCCGGACGGAACGGCGGACGCGCCGCAACCAACACGCTGCGGCGGGAGGCCGCCGAATGAGACAGCTGCCCCTCAGCATCGGGACCATCCACTTCGTCGGCATCGGCGGCATCGGCATGAGCGGGATCGCCGAGATCCTGCACAATCTCGGCTATGCCGTGCAGGGCAGCGACCAGGCCGAGAACGCCAATGTGAAGCGGCTGCGCGAGCTCGGCATCGCGGTTTCGGTCGGGCATCGCGCGGAGAACCTGGGCGAGGCGCAGGTCGTCGTCGTCTCCTCCGCCGTCAAATCGGAGAATCCGGAGGTCGCGGCGGCGCGGGCGCGCCTGCTGCCGGTCGTCCGCCGCGCCGAGATGCTGGGCGAGCTGATGCGCCTCAAATGGGCCGTCGCCATCGGCGGCACCCACGGCAAGACCACGACGACATCGCTCGTGGCGCAGCTCCTCGACGCCGCCGGCTTCGATCCCACCGTCATCAACGGCGGCATCATCAACGCCTACGGCACCAACGCCAGGCTGGGCGCCGGCGATTGGATGGTGGTCGAGGCCGACGAATCCGACGGCACCTTCGTCAAGCTGCCGGCGACGATCTGCATCGTCACCAACATGGATCCGGAGCATCTCGACTTCTACGGCTCGGTCGAGGCGATGAACCGGGCCTACGAGGACTTCGTCCGCAACATCCCGTTCTACGGCTTCGCGGTGCTGTGCATCGACCACCCGGTGGTCCAGGCGATGATTCCGCGCCTCAGCGAGCGGCGCATCGTCACCTACGGCATGAGCCCGCAGGCGGACGTGCGGGCCGCCAACGTGGAGCTCGGCGCCGCCGGCGCCACCTATGACGTGATCATCGCGGACCGGGCCGCAGAGACCGAGCACGTGATCGCCGGCGTGAAGCTGCCGATGCTGGGCGCGCACAACGTGCAGAACTCCCTGTCGGCCATCGCCGTCGCCAAGGAGATGGGCGTCGACGACGACACGATCCGCCGCGGCCTCGCCGCCTTCGGCGGGGTGAAGCGCCGTTTCACCCGCACCGGCGAGGCGAGCGGCGTGACGGTCGTCGACGACTACGGCCATCACCCGGTGGAGATCGCGGCCGTCCTCAAGGGCGCGCGCGCCACCGCGCGCGGCAAGGTGATCGCGGTGGTGCAGCCGCACCGCTACAGCCGCCTCGCCAGCCTGTTCGAGGACTTCTGCACCTGCTTCAACGACGCCGACCACGTGATCGTCGCCGACGTCTATCCGGCGGGCGAGCAGCCGATCCCGGGCATCGACCGGGACGCGCTCGTCGAGGGCCTGCGGACGCGCGGCCATCGCCACGTGACGCCGCTCGGCGACCCCGCCGACCTCGCGCGGTTGGTCGTCGAGATCGCCCAGCCCGGCGACTTCGTGATCTGTCTCGGCGCCGGCACCATCACCAGCTGGGCGCATGCCCTGCCGGACGAGATGGCGCGGCTCTATGGCGGAGGCGGGCGATGATGCCGGCGATGCGCGCGACCTCCCTTCTCGATCGCCTGCCGCCGGTGCGCGGCCGGCTGACCGAGAACGCGGCCCTCGCCGGGATCACCTGGTTCCGCGTCGGCGGCCCGGCCGAGGTGATGTTCCGCCCGGCCGACCGCGACGACCTCGTCGCGTTCCTCGCCGCGAAGCCGGCGGACGTGCCGGTCACAGTGATCGGCGTCGCCTCCAACCTGCTCGTGCGCGACGGCGGGATTCCCGGCGCGGTGATCCGCCTCGGTCGCGCCTTCGCCGACATCGCCGTCTCGGGGACGCGGGTGGAAGCCGGCGCCGCGGCGCTCGACCTCAACGTGGCGCGGACGGCCGCGGAGGCCGGCGTCGCCGGGCTCGAGTTCCTGTGCGGCGTGCCCGGCACGATCGGCGGCGCGCTGCGCATGAACGCCGGCGCCTATGGCCGCGAGATGAAGGACGTGACGGTCGCGGCCGAGGCGCTCGACGCAAGGGGCGGCGCGCATCGCCTGTCTCCCGCCGAGCTCGGCTTCACCTACCGCCATTCGGCGGTGCCGGAGGACTGGATCTTCCTCTCGGCGACGCTGGAAGGCCGCGCCGGCGCGCCCGAGACGATCCTCGCGCGCATGCACGAGATCCAGACCGCGCGCGAGTCGAGCCAGCCGATCCGCACGCGCACCGGCGGGTCGACCTTCGCCAATCCGAGCGATCCGCAGGCCGAAGGCCGCAAGGCCTGGCAGCTCATCGACCTGGCCGGCTGCCGGGGCCTGCGCCGCGGCGGCGCGATGGTCTCGGAGAAGCACTGCAATTTCCTGATCAACACGGGCACCGCCACCGCCAGCGACATCGAAGGGCTGGGCGAGGAGGTGCGCCGTCGGGTCTTCGAGGCGACCGGCGTCTCCCTGGAATGGGAGATTCGTCGCGTCGGTCTGCCGGGCCCCGTCCATCTAGGGGAAGCGAAGCCATGACAGCGACCAAGCGAGTCGTGGTGCTGATGGGCGGGGCCTCGGCGGAGCGCCAGGTGTCGCTGGCCAGCGGCGCGGAATGCGCCAAGGGTCTGCGCGCCGCCGGCTACGAGGTCGTCGAGGTCGATGCCGGCCGCGACGTCGCCGCGCTGGCGAAGGCGCTGAACCCGAGGCCGGACGTCGTCTTTAACGCGCTGCACGGCCGCTACGGCGAGGACGGCTCGGTGCAGGGCGTGCTCGAGCTGCTCGGCATTCCGTATACCCATTCCGGCCTGCTCGCCTCGGCGCTCGCCATGGACAAGGCGATGGCGAAGCGCGTCTTCGCCGCCGCCGGGATCACCTGCCCCGACGGGCGCGTGATCGACGCGTCGGAGCTCCTGGCCGGGGACCCGCTCCCGCGGCCCTATGTCGTGAAGCCGAACAACGAGGGCTCCAGCGTCGGCGTGCGCAGCGTGCAGCCCGGCGACAACCTGCCGCTGCCCGAGGACTGCGGCTGGCATGTCGGGCAGAAGCTGCTGGTCGAGTCCTACATCCCCGGCCGCGAGCTCACCGTGGGCGTGATGGGCGACCGCGCCCTCGCCGTCACCGAGCTCAGGCCGAAGCTCGGCTTCTACGACTACGAGGCCAAGTACACGGAGGGCAAGACCGAGCATCTGGTCCCCGCCCCGGTGCCCGACGAGATCACCAGGCAGGCGATGGACGCGGCGCTGGCGGCGCATCGCGCGCTCGGCTGTCGCGGCGTGAGCCGCGCCGATTTCCGCTACGACGACACGGCCGGCAAGCCCGGCAAGCTCTATCTGCTCGAGCTCAACACCCAGCCGGGGATGACGCCGCTGTCGCTGGTGCCCGAGCAGGCGGCGCATCTCGGCATTCCGTTCCCGCAGCTCGTCGCCTGGATGGTGGAGAACGCAAGATGCGACGGGTGAACGCCGCCTCGCGCACGGCCAAGGCGGGCGGCCGCAAGCAGCCGCGCCCGCCGGTGCGCCGCCGCGTGCGCGCCCGCTGGCAGGTCGCCCTGCTGCGCTGGGGCGGGC
>DAIMFL010000060.1:0-8242 GCA_036724615.1 Alphaproteobacteria bacterium
GGGCAGATCAGGACGTCGGCCGCGGCCTCAGTCCCCGCGCCGCGCAGCCGGGCGCGGTACGCGGGGACGCCCGATCCTGTAATTTTCCCACCACCGGCTTTCCGTTCTAGGCGATAACCGCAGCATGTCGCTCGCCCCCGAGATCGGCGGCGCGGCCGGCACGGCGAGCCGGACGGCCGCGCACGCCCTGCTGCAGGCCGTGCAGCGGCGGCATCGTCCGCTCGACCAGGCCCTGGCGGAAAGCCGCGGCCTGGCGGAGCTGCCGCTGCGCGACCGCGCCTTCGCCCGCGCCCTGGTGGCCACCACGCTGCGCCGGCTCGGCACCATCGACCGCGTGCTCGCGCGGCTGATCGAGCGGCCGCTCCCGGCCCGCGCGGCGACGGTCACCGATCTCCTGCGCCTCGGCGTCTGCCAGCTGCTGTTCCTGCGCACCCCCGCCCATGCCGCGGTGGACAGCACGGTCGCGCTGGTCGGGCGGCGCGGCGACGCCGGGCTCAAGGGCCTCTCCAACGCCGTGCTCCGCCGCATCGCGCGCGACGCGGACCGGCTGCTGCCCGAGGTGGAGGACGCCGAGGCGGACACGCCGGAATGGCTGTGGCTGTCCTGGGTCGCCGCCTATGGCGCGGCGACGGCGGCGGCGATCGCCGCAGCCCACCGCGCCGATCCGCCGCTCGACCTGAGCGTGCGCGACGATCCGGCCGGCTGGGCGGCGCGGCTCGGCGGACGGATGCTGCCGACCGGCAGCATCCGCCTCGACTCCACCGCGATGATCGAGGAGCTGCCGGGATTCGCCGCGGGGCAATGGTGGGTGCAGGACGCCGCCGCGGCGCTGCCGGCCCGGCTGCTCGGCGACATCGCCGGGCGGCGGGTGATCGACCTCTGCGCCGCGCCCGGCGGCAAGACGGCGCAGCTCGCCCTGGCCGGCGCCGAGGTGATCGCCGTCGACCGCGCCGCCGCGCGGCTGAAGCGCGTCACCGACAACCTGATGCGGCTGGGGCTGGTGGCGACGACGGTCGCCGCCGACGCGACGCAGTGGCACCCGCCGGCCCCGGCCGACGCGGTGCTGCTCGATGCGCCCTGCTCGGCCACCGGGACGGTGCGCCGCCATCCCGACATTCCCTGGCTGAAGACGCCGGAGGACGTCGCCACGCTGGCGGCGCTGCAGGACCGGCTGCTCGCCGCCGCCGTCGGCATGACCGCGCCGGGCGGGCTGCTCGTCTATTGCACCTGTTCCCTGCAGCCCGAGGAAGGGCCGGCGCGCATCGCCGCCCTTCTCGCCGCCGGCGCGCCGGTCGCGCGCCTGCCGGTCGACCCCGCCGAGATCGGCAACCTGCCGCAGCTGGTGACGCGGGAGGGCGATCTGCGCACCCTGCCCTGCCACCTGGCCGAGCAGGGCGGGCTCGACGGCTTCTACGCCTGCCGCCTGCGCCGGCTGTAGGCGTGCGTCCTCGTCCTTCGACGGGCTCAGGACGAGGATCTCGGTTGGGCTTTCACCGACTCTCCGAAGCCTCACCCTGAGCTTCCTCATCCCGAGCTCGTCGAGGGACGAAGGGTGAGACGTGGCGAGAATCGAACCCATCGTGCGACTCTTCCCAACGCGAATCGGCCCTGGTAGGTAAGGGCATGCGACAGCGGGTCCGAGTCGCCCCCTCGATTCTCTCGGCGGATTTCGCGCGGCTCGGCGAGGAGCTGGCGGCGATCACGGCCGCCGGCGCCGATTACGTGCATATCGACGTGATGGACGGGCATTTCGTGCCCAACATCACCATCGGGCCCGCGGTGGTGAAGGCGCTGCGCGCGCATAGCCCGCTGCCCTTCGACACGCATCTGATGATCGCGCCGGCCGATCCGTACATCCCGGAGTTCGCCGCGGCGGGGGCGGACATCGTCACCCTTCATCCGGAGGCGGGGCCGCATCTCCACCGCTCGATCCAGCTGGTGAAGTCGCTCGGCAAGAAGGCCGGCGTGTCGCTCAACCCGGGGACGCCGGTCGCCGCCGTCGAGCATGTGCTCGCCGACCTCGACCTGGTGCTGGTGATGAGCGTCAATCCCGGCTTCGGCGGGCAGAAGTTCATCGCGAGCCAGCTCGACAAGATCCGCGTGCTGCGGCAGATGATCGACGAGGTCTGCGCGAATGGCGGCAGCGGCCGGACGATCGATCTCGAGGTCGACGGCGGGATCAATCTGGAGACCGCGCCGCTCGCCGTCGCCGCCGGCGCCGACGTGCTGGTCGCCGGCACCGCCACCTTCACCGGCGGCCCAGAGGCCTATGCCGAGAACATCCGCCGCCTGCGGGGCGGCGGATAATGGCTGACTTGATCGGAACGGGCCTCCCCCTTCGACAGGCTCAGGGTGAGGCCCTCATGCTGAGCTCGTCGAAGCATGAGGGTCGACGCCGACTGCGAAGCGACGGCCGATGACCGCCGAGCCGCTCGTCCTGCAGCTGCGCGCGTGGTCGCGCCTGCCGCGCGATCTCATGCTCCAGCGGCTGCTGCACCGGGTGAAGACGCCGCTCTACGCGACCGGGCTCTACCGCGCCACCCTGCCGACCCGCGGCGCCGGCGCCATCGTGACCAGCCCGCCCGATCCCTGGCCGGGCGACGCGCTGCGCGGCCAGGCGATCGTCGCCGGCGAGTTCGCCTTCGCCGGCCAGGTGATCCACGAGCCGGCGCCGCTCTGGCTGCCGCCCGGCGCCAGCGAGCGCTGGCTCGCCGGGCTGCACGGCTTCGCCTGGCTGCGCGACCTGCGCGCGGTGGGCGGCGACACCGCCCGGCGCACCGGCCGCGATCTCGTCGCCCGCTGGATCGAGGACTGCGAGCGCTGGCACGAGATCGGCTGGCGGCCAGACATTCTCGGCCGGCGCCTGTCCAACTGGATCTCCCAGCACGAGTTCTACGGCGCGAGCGGCGACGCCATGTTCAAGAGCCGGCTGCTGGTGAGCGCCGGGCGCCAGGCCTGCCATCTCGCGCGCGTCCTGCCCGCGGGCCTCACCGGCGACGGGCTGATCGCCGCCGTCAAGGGTCTGGTCTTCGCCGGGCTGTTCCTGCCGAAGGGCGAGGCCTGGCTCCTGCGCGGCCAGCAGCTTCTCGAGCGGGCGCTGCCGGAGCAGGTGCTGGCCGATGGCGGCCATGCCAGCCGCAGCCCCTCCACCCAGCTCGCCGTGCTGCGCCAGCTGATCGACCTGCGCGCCGCCTTCGCCGCGGCCGAGCGCGCCGCGCCGGTCGGGCTGCAGCTCGCCATCGACGGCATGGCGGGGACGCTGCGCATGTTCCAGCACGGCGACGGCGGGCTGGCGCTGTTCAACGACAGCAACGAGGAGGAGAGCTGGCAGATCGACATGGCGCTGTCGCGCGCCGACGGCAAGACGAAGGCGCTCACCCAGGCGCCGCAATCCGGCTTCCAGCGCCTGACCGCGGGCCGCGTCGTGGTGCTGGTCGATGCCGGCGCGCCGCCGCCGCCGGGGCTCGACGCCCAGGCCCATGCCGGCACGCTGTCCTTCGAGATGAGCCTCGGGCGCGAGCGGCTGATCGTCAATTGCGGCGCCCATCCGGGCGATGCCGGCTGGCGGCGCGCGCAGCGGATGACCGCGGCCCATTCGACCCTGACGCTCGCCGACACCAATTCCAGCGTCATCCTGCCCGAGGGCGGCATGCTGCGCGGGCCCGGCATCGTCACCTGCCGCCGCGAGGACGCGGACGGCAATGTCTGGCTCGACCTCGGCCATGACGGCTATGTCCCGGCCTTCGGCCTGGTGCATCGCCGCCGCCTGTTCCTGGCGGCGAACGGCGAGGAGCTGCGCGGCGAGGACCGGCTGACGGCCGACGGCAGCGTCCGCCCGCAGGACGGCACGCCCTTCGCCGTGCGCTTCCACCTGCACCCGCAGGTCCAGGCGACGCTGGCGCAGAACGGCATGGCGGCGCTGCTGCGCCTGCCCTCCGGCAATGGCTGGCGGCTGCGCTCGACCGACCATCCGGTGACGCTGGAGGAGAGCGTCTATCTCGGCCGCCGCGGCGAGATCCGCAAGACGCAGCAGGTGGTGATCCAGGCGAAAGCCGCCGGCGACGAGAGCATCGTCAAATGGGCGATCGGCCGCGAGTCGAAGCGGCGGTAGCGGCGGCGCACGTCGCCTGATCTCAGTCCCGCTCCCAGCTTTCGTCCGCGTCCTCGTAGATCCCGCGCTCCGCACCCTTGTGGCAGGCCGGGCAGTTGCTCTTCGAGAGCACCTTCGGGTCGCGCCAGGCCGACGGGCGGATGTCGTCGTGCTCGTGCTGCCACCAGCGCTGCTCGGTGATGGCGAGCACGGGCTGCGCGAGCTCGCGCCGCGCCGGCACGGAGGCGCCCACGAGATAGGCCCTGATCTCCGCGGCCACGGCCGGCGGCAGGGAGGCATCCTCGCCGAAATGATCCGCCAGGCCGTCCATGATCGCCGCCCAGCTCTCGCGCGGCAGCAGCGCCGGCTGATAGGCCATGTGGCACTCGCCGCATTCCTCGAGCGTCGCCTGGTGCGTCACCGGCGGCACTGCCTCGAGCTCGTCGTCCGCGCGCGGGACCGGCGCGGCGAACAGAAGGGCGGCGAGCGTGGCGAACGCCGCCGGTCCGGCTGCCGGGATCTTCATCGCATCCTCCTCACGCCGCCTCGCGCGACAGGCCGTAGCGGCTCGCGAAGAAGACGAGCGGCGCGCCAGGCCCGTGCCGGAAGCGCTCCACCCGGCCGAACAGGATCACATGGTCGCCGGCCGGCAGGCTGCCCGCCGCCGCGCATTCGAAGCTGGCGATGCAGCCGTCGAGCAGCGGCGCGCCGCCCAGGCCGACCTGCCAGTCGATACCGTCGAACCGGCCGTCGCGCGGTCCGGCGAAGCGGGCGGAGACATCCTGCTGGGCCGCCCCGAGGACGTTGATGGCGAAATGGCTCGCCGCCACGAACTGCTCGCGTTGCGAGGAGCGGCAGGACAGGCTCCACAGCACCAGCGGCGGCTCGAGGGAGACGGAGCCGAACGAGTTGACCGTGAGGCCGAGCGGCGAGCCGTCCGGGCCGGCCGCGGTGACTACGGCGACGCCGGTCACGAAACGCGCGAGGGCCTGCCGGAGATCGCGCGACATGCTGCCGTCCGTCATCGTCGAGACCTCATTTGCCGAGCAGGAAGGTGATGAAATCGCCCTTCTCCTGCGCCGTGCAGGCGCGGCCGAGGACGTTCTTGCAGTCGCGGCCGAACTGCTTCTCCACCTCCTCCGGATCGGTGAAGCGCGCCGGATTGGCCGAGACCGCCATCGGCTCTATGGCGCGGCCGGTCTTGCGGTGGCGGCCCTCGGCGGTCGGGTCCGCGGTGTGACAGGCGGCGCAGGCGTCGGTCTCGGGATTGCCGCCCTGATGCGGCCCCATGTAGAGGCTTTCTCCGCGTTCTGCGGAAAACCCCGAGAAGCCGGGGTCCTCGGTCGCGGCTTCCTCGGCGTAGCCCTGGAGGATCGCATCGCGCGAGGCGTCGCCGGCGAGGGCCGGCGCCGGCATGAGGGCGATTGCAGCAGCGGCGAGAGACAGCCTGATCGGCGTGTTCATTTGGAAACCTCGGGTCGGGTGGCAACGGCCGGAACGGATGTCGCCGCACCGCGCGGCGCGGGCGCGTTCAGCCGCTTGAGGCCATGCAGCGCGAGCACCAGCGCGACGTGGCCGATGACGATGTAGAGAGCGGCCTCGCCCAGCGCCTCGTGGAGATCCTCCACCTTCGGCACGTAGTCGGCGACGGCGCCGGCCGCGGCGGCGATGCCGACGCCGACGAGCAGCAGCACCGCCAACAGGGCGTGCAGCGGGCTGCGCCCCAGGAAGGCCGAGCCGTCGAGCGCGGCGATCCGCGTGAGCCAGCCGCGGATCGACCGCCAGTCGGGGCGCGGCAGGCGCAGCGCGCTGCCCGGCGCGGCGAAGAGGCCGGCCGCCAGGCGGGCCGCGAGCGCGACGAGCACGGCGTAGCCGGCGAAGACATGCATGAAATAGACGTCGTCGCCGTCGCCGGTGAGATAGGAGACGAGGAAGGCGCCGGCGATCACGGCGTGAAAGCCGAGCAGAAAGCCGAGCTGGAAGCGGCTCGGCTTCCCTGAGGCCCTGGCGGCGGTCATCGCTCGTCCTTCTCGACGGAGACGAAGCTGCCGTCCAGCCGGTCGGCGCGATAGATCTGGTAGCCATAGGCCAGGACGGCGACGAGCGCGGCCATCGCGAGGCCCTGGACAATCATCTTCAGTAGCATGATGCCTTCTCTTCCGTCTGGGGATTGCCGCCCGCGACGGCGGGCGGCCCGGCCGCCCGCCGTCTGCCGCCTCAGTCCCGCGCGGCGCCGTGCCGCGCGCGGCGATCATCGGTCTCCGGGAGCGGCAGCATGGCGCCGTCTTCCGCCTGCAGCCGGAGCTCGACCCGCTCGCCGGCGGGCGCGTAGGCCTCGACGCGATAGACGCCGCCGTCCAGATCGATATCGACCACGTCGTAGCCCGCGTAGGTGACGATCTGGGAGATCGCCTGCTCGTTCATGCCGTCGGCCGGCGGGCGGTCATCGGCCATGGCCGCGGTCGCGCCGAGGGCCGCCGCCAGGGCGGCCGCAGCGAGATATGAGGGAGTGGGCTTCATTCGAGGGTCCTCCGTTCCGGTGATGGAGCGACCCTAGGCCTTGCCGCCTTTCGTGCGGCTGATGCCCGCCGTCAGCGTTCTGTCAGCCTGGCGGGAAAGCGCGCCCGGGGCGGGACCGGCCCCGGGCGCAAGCGCGGCACGCATGCAGCCGGCTGCCGGTCAGTGACCGAGCGGCGCCCAGCCGGGATGGTCGAAATAGTCGGGATAGAGCTTCAGCGCCTGGACGATCTTGACCGCGCCCTGCATCTGGCCGGATTCGCCCTTCATCGCCTCGGCGCCGTCCATGATCTCCACCAGCACGACATGGAGCTGCTCGTCGGCCTCCGGGCTCAGCTTGCAGTTCTCGACGAGATACTGGATCCGCCCGTCGACCTTGCCGGCCAGCTCGGCATACTGCGCCGGGGTGAACGCGCCGTCATGGATCTGCGGCAGGGCGGCGGCGATGTCGTCGCGCAGCCCGGCCATGCCCGTGCGCAGCGGGTCGTCGGTTTCCCATTTCGCGCCATTGTTCAGGACCAGCTCGGTGCCGTCCGCGCCCTCATGCGAGTGCGCGTCCTCGGCCTTCGCCCCGGCCGCGGTCGCCAGGGTCAGGCCGAGCGCAACGAAAGTCCCGGTGATCAGTCTATGCATTGACATCCTTTTCTCCTGCGGAATGAGCTCGATGCGCCTGTCGCATCCGCGTGGCGGACAAGCTGCGCCGGCCGGCTTAAGCCAGCCTTAAACGGGCCGCGCCGCAGGAAAGCCGACGGTGACGGAGAGCCCGCGCCCGCAGAGGCCCGGGCCGAGGGCGATCGTGGCGCCGTGCAGCTCGGCGATGCGCGCGACGATCGACAGGCCGAGCCCGCTGCCCTCCTGCCCGGTGCCGAGGCTGCGGTAGAAGCGGTCGAAGACGCGCTGGCGCTCCTCGGCCGGGAGCCCCGGCCCGTCATCGGCGACGACGAGCGATGCGCCCGTTGCAGCCGGCAGGACGGAGACATCGACCCTGCCGCCCTCGCCGACATAGCGCACCGCGTTGTCGACCAGGTTGCGCGCCAGGACGGCCAGGAGATCGGCATCGCCGTGCACCACTGCAGGCATCGCCTCGGCGTCCGACAGGCCGAGATCGACGTTCCGGGCGGCGGCGAGCGGTGCACATTCCGCGACGGCGCGCGCCGCCACGTCGCGCAGCATGACGCGCATGGCGGAAGGCGGCGCGCCCTGCGGCTCCAGCCGGGCGAGCACGAGGAGCTGATCCACCAGATGCGCGGCGCGCTCGGTCCCCTTCAGCACGCTCTCCAGGGCGCGACGGCGCTCTTCCACGGTTCGCGCGGCATGGGCCACCTCGGCATGAGTCCGGATCGCAGCCAACGGCGTGCGCAGCTCGTGCGCCGCGTCGGCGGCGAACCGGCGCTCGTGCTCCTGCATCGCCGTGACGCGCGCGAACAGCGCGTTCAGCGCCTCGATCAGGGGCCGCGCCTCCTGCGGCGCGTCGCCTTCGCTCAGCGCCTCCAGCTTGCCGGGATCGCGCAGCTTCAGCTGCTGCGCGAGGGACAGCAGCGGCGCCAGGCCCCAGCGCACCGACAGCCAGATGAGCACCGCCAGCAGGGGCAGCGCGATCCAGACCGGATGCAGAAGATGGCTGACGACGCTGCG
>DAIMFL010000060.1:8342-19720 GCA_036724615.1 Alphaproteobacteria bacterium
CGTCACGTCGGCGAAGCCGCCGACCGCGGCATCCGGCGGCAGGTCGGGAAAGCGGGGCGAGCGCAGGATGGTCCGTCCTGCGGCGTCGAGCGCGCGGAACGCGACGTCTCCGACATCGGCGACGGGGTCGGCGACCGGCTGGTGCGGGCCCGCTTTGGCGAGCAGGGCGAGGAGCAGAGCGGCCGACTGCGCGAGATGGGCGTCCAGCACCTCGTCGATCTTCTGCCGCGCATCGAGATAGGAGAAGACGGCGGTGGCGAGCCAGGCCGTCAGGATCACCGCCGAGAGGATGCCGAGCAGGCGGCGGCGGAGCGAGCGGTTCATTGCCCGTCCTTCGGCACCATGTAGCCGGCCCCGCGGATCGTGCGGATCAGCTCGGGGTAGAGCTTGCGGCGCAGGTGGTGGACATAGACCTCGACCACGTTGCTCTCGATCTCCTCGCCCCAGGCGAAGAGCTTGTCCTCGATCTGCGACTTGGACAGGATCCGCCCGGCGTTCAGCACCAGCTCCTGGAGCGTCGCGAACTCGCGCGCGGACAGCTCGACCGGCCGGCCGTCGAGGGTGACCCGGCGGGCCACCGGATCGAGGGCGATGCGGCCGTGCCGGATCGTCGGATCGACGACGCCCCTGGCGCGGCGCAGCAGCGCCATGAGCCGCGCTGTGAGCTCCGCCAGGGCGAAGGGCTTCACCAGATAGTCGTCGGCCCCGACATTGAGCCCGCCGACGCGGTCCTGCAGCGTGTCGCGCGCGGTCAGGATCAGCACGGGAACGGCGTTGCCGCCGGCGCGCAGCCGCTTGAGGAGGGTCAGCCCGTCTAGCCTGGGGAGGCTGAGGTCCAGCACCACCGCATCATAGCCCTGCGCGGCGAGCGCCAGATCCGCCTCCTCGCCGTCCTTCGCCCAGTCGACGGCGAAGCCCGCCTGGGAGAGCCCGGCGCGCACGCCGTCGCCGAGCAGCCGGTCGTCCTCCACCAGAAGAATGCGCATGGACGCCCTCCGGCGCGCTCAGGGGCGGCGGCGCCGATGCGAGGCGCCGCTCAGAGCTCCCAGCGCTGGCGGCCAGCGGGCAAAGCGAGGCTGCGCCACATGCCCTTGACGTCGGCGAGCAGGCCGCCCTCGGCGAGCAGCCGCCCGATCTCCGCCGGGGTGAAGTTGCGGTAGGCGTCGTGCGGCACGGCGCCGACCACCACCGCATAGCCGCCGTCGCTCAGGTCTGCGCGCAGCTTAACGCCGTATTCGTGCTCCGCCTCCGCCGGATCGGCGCGCGTGTCGTGCACGTCGACGCGGTGGCCGCGCGCCTCGAGGCCGCGGATCAGGTCGATCACCTTGCTGTTCCGGAGGTCGGGCACGTTCTCCTTGAAGGTCAGGCCGAGCACCAGCGTGCGCGGCTTGGAGAGGCCGAGCGATGCCGCGCGCCGGTCGATGCAGTCGGCGATCCAGTCGCCCATGCCGTCGTTGATGCGCCGGCCCGACAGGATGATCTCCGGATGATGGCCGAGCTGCTGCGCGCAATGGGCGAGGTAGAACGGGTCGACGCCGATGCAGTGGCCGCCGACGAGGCCCGGGCGGAAATCGAGGAAGTTCCACTTCGTCCGCGCCGCGTCGAGCACGTCGTGCACCGACATGCCGAGGCGCTGGAAGATCATCGTCGCCTCGTTGACGAAGGCGATGTTGATGTCGCGCTGCGCGTTCTCGATCACCTTCGCCGCCTCGGCGGTCTTGATGTCGCGCGCCAGGAACACGCCGCCCGTGGTGATGCGGCCGTAGAGCGTGCCGAGGAGTTCGGCCACCTCCGGCGTCTGCCCGGCGACCACCTTGGTGATGCGGTCGACGGTGTGCACCTTGTCGCCCGGGTTGATGCGCTCCGGCGAATAGCCGAGGAAGAAGTCGCGGCCGCAGACGAGGCCGGAGATCTCGGCGATGGCCGGGCCGCAGACATCCTCGGTGACGCCCGGATAGACCGTGCTTTCGAACACGACGATGGCGGGCGGGCGGCCCCTGCCCCGCCGGGCGAGCGCCTCGCCGACCGTGCGGCAGGCGGCGCGGACCGGTCCGAGATCCGGCTGGCTGGCGGAATCGACCGGCGTCGGCACGGTCACGATGTGGATGCCCGCGTTGTCCAGCATGGCCGGATCCGCGCTGACCTTGAGGGTGGTCGCGCGCAGCGTCGCGCCCTCGATCTCGCCCGTCCGGTCGTGGCCCGACTGCAGCTCCTCGATGCGGGAGCGCGAGACGTCGAAGCCGATCACCGGCGCCTCGCGGCTCTTGGCGAGCGCGATGGCGAGCGGCAGGCCGACATAGCCGAGGCCGATCACCGCGACGGTGAGCGCGGCCTCGTCCAGCCGCAGGGCTGCGTGATGCGGGGAAGCGGCGACGTCCAGGGACATGGCGGGAGCTCGGTCGTTGTCGGAACGGCCGCCCGGACCGCCTGCCGCGGCCGGCGGCACGTCCGAACTGCACGGGGGCCCTCTTTCCTCCAGCGCCGGGAGCTTGTCAACCTCGGCCCCGGAGGCGGACGACCCTCGCACGGCCGGGTGTAGAATCCGTTGATCCGCCGGATCGATCCCGGGGGCGCGGACGGCGCCAGCCTGGAAGGGCTTTGCCAAACCGGCGGGGCGGGGGATAAGTGCCGGCCATGGAGTGGCCCCGACTCGCCGCCTGGCTCATCGCCGCCCTTCTGGTCCTCGCCGCCGTGGCCGCGCTCACCGGGCTGGTGCTGCGCTGGCTGGAGCGGCGCGCCGTGCTCGACCATCCCGGCCCGCGCAGCAGCCACAAGCTGCCGACCCCGCGCGGCGGCGGGATCGCGGTTCTGGCCGTCCTGCTGCCCGCCTGGGCGGCGCTCGCTTTGCTGGAGGGCGGCGCGGCGGCGGGGCGGACCTGGCCGGTTCTGGCCGCCGCCCTGCTGCTCGCCGCGGTGTCGTGGGTCGACGACCTGAGGCCGCTATCGGCCGCCTGGCGCCTGCCGGTGCATGTGCTGGCCGTCGCCATCGGCAGCATCGCCGCCGGCGAGGACATGGTGTTCCAGGGGCTGCTGCCGGGCTGGCTCGACCTGCTGGCCGCCGGGCTCATCTGGCTGTGGTTCCTGAACCTCTTCAACTTCATGGACGGGATCGACGGCATTTCCGGCACCGAGGCGATGTCGGTCGGGGCCGGACTCGCCCTGGTCCTGCTGGTCGCGCCGGGCACCGGCGGCGACGCGCTGCCGCTCGCCGGGTTCGGCCTCACTTTGGCCGCCGCCGCCGCCGGCTTCCTCTGGTGGAATCGGCCGCCGGCCAGGCTCTTCCTGGGCGATGTCGGCAGCATTCCGCTCGGCTTCCTGATCGGCTGGCTGCTGCTCGAGGCGGCGCGCGGCGGCGCCTGGGCGGCGGCGCTCATCCTGCCGGCCTTCTACCTGGTCGACGCGAGCTGGACGCTGGCCGTGCGGCTCGCCCGCGGCATCAGCCCGCTCGAGCCCCATGCCGAGCATGTCTATCAGCGCGCCGTGCGCGAGAAGGGGCGCAGCCACGGCCAGGTCGTGGCCGCTTTGGCCGTCGCCAACCTGGCGCTGATCGCGCTGGCGCTCGGCGCCGAGCGGGAAGGCGAGCGGCTGGCCGCCCTCGCCGGCGCCGCCGCGGTGGTGGCGCTGCTGATCCGGCGCCTGCTGCGCGAGCCGGCGCGGTGAGCCGGATCCTCGTCACCGGCGCGACCGGCTTCGTCGGCCCGGCTCTGGTCGAGGAGCTGGCGCGGGCGGGCCACCAGGTCCGGGTCGCCCTGCGCCGGGACGCGCCGGTCCTGCCCGGGGTCGAGTACACGATCACCGGCGGCATCGGCCCGGAGACCGACTGGCGGCCGGCGCTGATCGGGGTCGGCGCGGTCGTGCATCTGGCGGCGCGCGCCCATGTGAGCGATGCGGGCCCGGACGCCCTCGCCCGCTTCCGCCAGGTGAACAGCCTGGGGACGAAGCGCCTGGCCGAGGCGGCGGCGGCATCGGGCGTGCGCCGCTTCGTCTTCCTGAGCTCGGTCAAGGCCATGGCCGAATCGAGCCCGCCCGGGCGGCCGCTCTCGGAGGTTGACCCGGCCAGGCCGGAGGACGCCTACGGCCGGTCCAAGCGCGAGGGCGAGACGGCGCTGCTGGACGTGGCCGCGGGGTACGGGATGGAGCCCGTCATCCTGCGCGCGCCGCTCGTCTACGGGCCGGGGGTGAAGGGCAATTTCCTGCGGCTGCTGCGGCTGGTCGATCGCGGCCTGCCCCTGCCGTTCGGCGCGGTCGCCAACCGTCGCAGCCTGGTCGCGCGCGCCAACCTGGTCTGCGCCCTGCGGCAGTGCGTGGAGGCCGAGGCGGCCGGGCAGATATTCCTGGTCGCCGATGGCGAGGATCTGTCGACCCCGGAGCTCGTGCGCCGCCTGGCGCGGGCGCTCGGCAAGACGCCCCGGCTCCTTCCCGTGCCCTCCGTCGTGCTGCGGACCGCCGGCCGGCTCGCCGGCCGGTCGGCAGAGCTCGCGCGGCTGACCGGCGACCTGACGATCGACACCGCGCTGATCCGCGCCCGCCTCGGCTGGCGGCCGGTCACCGGCGTCGACGCCGCCCTGGCCGAAACTGTGGCGTGGTTCCGCCGCGGGCAGCAGCGAAAAGGCGAACCACAGAGGCACAGAGACACAGAGATGTAGAGGATACCGTGCCGGGCGGAGAAAGTCCGACGGGGCGATGGCGCTCCCGGCCGGAGCGTCGAGCTTGTCTCGCTCTCTCTTGTGCCTCTGTGGTATCTCTTCTGGCCGAGACGGCGCGGCACGGGTGGCAGGCGTCCCTGCGATCTTTGTCCCATGCGGGTCACGGACCGCCATGGTAAGTTCCCGGGCGTACCGGGACCGTTGCCGATGATCCGCCGCCTGTTGCCGACGAACCTTCGCGCCACCCGCGCCAGCCTCGCGTTCCTGCACGACGTGGCGATGGCGGCGGTGTCGGTGCCGCTGTCGCTGCATCTGCGGCTGGGCGGCGATCTCCTGCGCTATTCCGGCGACGTGCTGCTGCCGGCCACGCTGATCTTCACCGCGGTCGCCGCCTGCGTCTTCTGGTTTCTCGGGCTCTACCGCGGCATCTGGCGCTACGCCTCGATGAACGACGTGCTGGCGATCGCGCGGGCGGTGACCCTCACCGTGCTGATCTTCCTGCCGATCATGTTCCTGGTCTCGCGGCTCGACGGCGTGCCGCGCTCGACCCTCGTCATCAACTGGTTCGTGCTGATGACGCTGCTCGGCGCGCCGCGCTTCGCCTATCGCGTGCTGAAGGACGGCAGCCTCGCCAATCTGCTGGAGCGCGGCGATCCGCTGCGCGCGACGCTGCTGGTCGGGGCCGACGATTCGGCCGAGCAGTTCGTCCGCGCCATGGGGCGCAGCCGCCATGCGCCCTACCGGGTGATCGGCATCGTCGAGGCGAAGGACGGCCAGTCCGCCGGGCGGGTCGGGCGGCGCATCCGCGACGTGCCGGTGCTGGGCTCGCTCGACGACCTGCCCGAGGTGATCGCCCGGCTGAAGCGGCGCGAGATGCTGCCGCAGCGCCTGATCGTCACGGGCGACGATCTCGATCGCGACCAGCTCGCGCGGCTGCTCGAGATCGCCGAGGGCCGGGGCATGACGCTGGCCCGGCTGCCGCGGCTCGACGAGCTGAGGAGCGCGACGCCGGCCGCCGAGATCAAGCCGCTCGCGCCCGAGGACCTGCTCGGACGGCCGCGCATGGTGCTCGACCGCGAGGCGATGCGTCGGCTGATCGCCGGGCGGCGCGTGCTGATCACCGGCGCGGGCGGGTCTATCGGCGGCGAGCTGGCGCAGCACGTGGCGGATCTCGCCCCGGCCCATGTGACGCTGCTCGACCACGCCGAGTTCCTGCTCTACCGCATCGACCGGGCGATCGCGTCGCGCGCGCCGCAGATGTCGCGCCGCGCGGTGCTGGCCGACGTGCGCGACGCGGCGCGGCTCGCGCGCATCATGGCGGAGGACCGGCCGGAGCTGGTGTTCCACGCCGCCGCGCTGAAGCACGTGCCGATGGCCGAGGCCGACCCGACCGAAACGGTGCTCACCAACGTGATCGGCACCCGCAACGTGGCCGACGCGGCGCGCGCCGCGGGGGCGCGGGCCATGGTGCTGATCTCGACCGACAAGGCGGTGGACCCGGTGAGCGTGCTCGGCGCCAGCAAGCGCCTGGCCGAGGCATATTGCCAGGCCCTCGATCTCGCTTCGCCGGACGAGGCCACGCGCTTCGTCGTCGTGCGCTTCGGCAACGTGCTGGGCTCCACCGGCTCGGTCGTCCCGCTGTTCCAGGCGCAGCTCGCCGCGGGCGGGCCGCTGACCGTCACCCATCCGGAGGTCACCCGCTATTTCATGACGGTCGGCGAGGCGGTGGAGCTGGTGCTGGAGGCCTCGGCGCTCGGCTCCGGCACCGTTCCGGCCGAAGCGGCAGACGGCGCCGCGTGGCGCGGCAAGGTCTTCGTGCTCGACATGGGGCGGCCGGTGAAGATCCTCGATCTCGCCCGGCAGATGATCCGCATGTCGGGCAAGCGGCCCGACAAGGACGTCGAGATCGTCTTCACCGGGATGCGTCCGGGCGAGAAGCTGCACGAGGAGCTGTCGAGCGCGGGCGAAGGCCTGGCGCCGACCATCATGCCGGGCGTGCTGGTCGCGGGGCCGCGCAGCGCCGACTGGCCGATCCTGGTGAGCGCGCTCGACGAGCTGGAGCAGACGGCGCGCAGCGGGCGGGCGGAGCCGACGATCGCGCTTCTCTCCCGTCTCGTGCCCGAGTACCGTAGCGCCGCGCCGGGCGCCGCCCCCGCCATCGAGGGCGAGCGCGCCGCCGCCTTCCGCCCCTGACCGAGCAGCTCCGCCCGCCCGTCATGACCGCCGACCGTCCGATCCGCATCACGCGGGCCCTCCTCTCCGTTTCCGACAAGACCGGCCTCGTCGAATTCGGCCGCTTCCTCGCGGCGCGCGGCGTCGAGATCCTGTCGACCGGCGGCTCGGCCAAGGCGCTGCGCGAGGCGGGGGTCGCGGTCGTGGAGGTGGCGCAGCACACCGGCTTTCCCGAGATGATGGACGGGCGGGTGAAGACGCTGCATCCGAAGATCCATGGCGGGCTGCTCGCCGTGCGCGACGACGCGGCCCATGCGGCGGCGATGCGCGCGCACGGCATTCCGCCGATCGATCTCCTGGCGGTCAACCTCTACCCCTTCGAGGCGACGGCGGCGAAGGGCGCCGGCTTCGACGCCTGCATCGAGAATATCGACATCGGCGGCCCCGCCATGGTGCGCTCCGCCGCCAAGAACCATGCCTATGTCGCCGTCGTCACCGACCCCGCCGACTACGCCGCGGTGATGGCGGAGATGGAAGCGAACGGCGGCGCGACCACGCTCGCCTTGCGCCGGCGGCTCGCCGCCGCCGCCTTCGCGCGCACCGCGACCTACGACGCGGCGATCGGCGCCTGGTTCGCCGGCGCGCTCGGCGAGGCCTTCCCGCAGCGCCTCGCCGTCGGCGGCCGGCTGAAGCAGCGCCTGCGCTATGGCGAGAACCCTCATCAGGAAGCGGCGTTCTATGCCGGCGGCGCAGGCCGGCCAGGCATCGCCACGGCCGAGCAGGTCCAGGGCAAGGAGCTTTCCTACAACAACCTGAACGACACCGACGCCGCCTTCGAATGCGTGGCCGAGTTCGAGGAGCCGGCGGTCGCCATCATCAAGCACGCGAACCCCTGCGGCGTCGCCGTGGGCGCGGATATCCGCAGCGCCTATCTGAAGGCGCTCGCCTGCGACCCGGTGAGCGCCTTCGGCGGCATCGTCGCGGTGAACCGGCCGCTCGACGGGGCGACCGCGGCGGAGATCGTCAGGCTGTTCACCGAGGTGGTAATCGCGCCCGAAGCGGACGACGTGGCGCGCGAGGCCTTCGCCGCCAAGAAGAACCTGCGCCTCCTGGTGACGGGCGCCATGCCGGACCCGGCGGCGCCGGGCGTCACTCTACGCGCGCTGGCGGGCGGCTATCTGCTGCAGACGCGCGATTCGGGCCGCGTGTCGCAATCGGAGCTGAAGGTCGTGACCAGGCGCGCGCCGAGCGCGGCGGAGCTGGCCGACCTCCTCTTCGCCTTCCGCGTGGCGAAGCACGTGAAGTCGAACGCCATCGTCTATGCCAAGGACGGCGCCACGGTCGGCATCGGCGCCGGGCAGATGAGCCGCGTCGATTCGTCGCGGATCGCCGCCTGGAAGGCGCGCGAGGCGGCCGAGGCCGCCGGCGAGGCCGCGAGCCGCGCGCAAGGCTCGGTCGTCGCCTCCGACGCCTTCTTCCCCTTCGCCGACGGGCTGTTGGCCGCCGCCGAGGCCGGCGCCACCGCCGTCATCCAGCCCGGCGGCTCGATGCGCGACGACGAGGTGATCGCCGCCGCCGACGAACATGGCATCGCCATGGTGTTCACCGGCACCCGCCACTTCCGGCATTGATCATGGCGCTCCGGCCGCCAAGGCTGGAGCGGAACGTCAGCGCCCTTTCCGGTCCGCCGGATAGGGCGTTCCCGCCAGCAGCGCCATTCCCGCCACCAGAAACAGGATGATCATCGCCATGCCGAGGCGCGGCGAGCCGGTCAGCGCCGTCACCGTGGCCACCATGAAGGGTGCCGCAAAGCTCGTCACCCGCCCGGCCAGCGCGTAGATGCCGAAATAGCGCCCGGCCTCCTCGGCCGGGACGCTGCGCGCCATGTAGGAGCGCGAGGACGCCTGCGCCGGACCGAAGGCGACGCCGATCAGCAGCCCATAGAGAATGTAGGCTTTCTCGGCCGCCGTGCCGAACAGCCTGCCCGAATCGTCGGCTGGCAGATGCAGCGCGCCGAACAGCGTATAGCCCGGCCCGGTGGAAACGATGCCGACGGTCGCGATGCACAGCAGCATCAGCGAGATCATCACCACGATCTTGGAGCCCAGCGCGGTGTCGAGCCGCGCCGCCACCCAGCAGCCGAAAATGGCGACCACGTTGAGGATGATGCCGAAAATGCCGATCTCGGTGATCGACCAGACGAACATCGCCGCCGCGAAAGCGCCACCCAGAACGATGAGGGCATTGACGCCGTCCTGATAGATCATCCGCGCAATCAGGAACCGGAAGATGCCGGGGCGCTTGCGCACTTCGCCAAGCGTCGACCTCAGTTCGGCCAGCCCCCGCCGCACGGCCGGCCGGATCGGGATTCCCTTCACCGCATCTGGCGTGAACAGGAACATGGGCAGGATGAAGATCACATACCACCGCGCCGAAAGCGGGCCGGTGGCGCGCGCATCTTCGCCCAGCGCCGGATCGAGGCCGAACAGCGGCTTGAGGCCGGCAATGGTGAGCCCCGTATCCGGCACGGCCGCGAGACACGCCACCACGAAGATCAGCACGATCATGCCGCCGAGATAGCCCAGCCCCCAGGCGACATTGGAGATGTGTCCGATCTGCTCCTTGGCAACCAGCCGGGGCATCATGGAATCGTTGAATACGGTGGAGAACTCGGCCGCGACCGAGGCCAGCGAGAATATCGCCACGACCCAGAACAGGCCGGAGCCCGGCACCGCCAGCCACAGCAGGCACAGGCAGGCGATCTTGATCGCCGCGAAGAAGGCGATCCATGGCTTGCGCGGGCCGGTCTGGTCGGCGATTGCGCCCAGAACCGGCGACAATATGGCGATGGCGAAGCCGGCCGCGGCCACGCCATATCCCCATGCCGCCTGCCCCGCGACCGGATCGCTCGCCATGCGCGACACGAAATAGGGGCCGAAGATGAAGGTGGTGACCACGGTGAAGAAAGGTTGCGCCGCCCAGTCGAACAGCATCCATCCCCAGATGCCGGCGCGCGATGCCTTGCGCGCCGCGATGCCGGTTTCACTCATGCCGTCTCCATTCGCCCGCACGTTCCGCGCGCCATGTCTGCATGTTTTTCCGCGCGGTGCAAAATGTGTGTGACAGGAGCGGCCGCTTTATTTCGGGCAGGCAGGAACATGCCTGACGCAAACGAGGGCCTTCGCCCGGCCGCCCAACGCTCCGTGGCCTGCGATACCGAAGCGATGAGGGAAGGAATGCCCCGCCTGATAACTCAACTCTCCCCCCTCAGGCGGGGCGATGCCAGAATGGCCCGTCCTCATGCTGGCGGAACGATAATTACAGGACCCGCGCCACATGCGATGTGACCCGTTTCACTTTCGGAGAGGAAAATGGATATCACTGTCCGTCGGCCGGGATTTTTCTGCCCGGCCGGCCGGCGCCGGTATCAGGCGCCCTGCAGATAGGGCAGAACCTCCATCGCCCCGCGATAGATCATCTCACAGGATACGTAGAGGATGACCAGAAGGCCGACATAGGCGATCCAGCGGTATTTTTGCAGCACGCGGGCGATGAAGGAGGCAGCAATGCCCATCAGCGCAATGGAGAGGGCCAGGCCGAAGACCAGCACGCCGGGATGCTCGCGCGCCGCGCCTGCGACCGCCAGCACATTGTCGAGGGACATCGACACGTCGGCGATGACGATCTGCCACGCCGCCTGCGCGAAGGTCTTGCGCGGAGCCTTGCCGGCGACGGCGCCATCCTGGTCCAGGTCGGCTTCGGTGAGCGCTTCCATGCCCTGCGTTTCCTCGGCGGCGCTGTGGCGCAGTTCGCGCCACATCTTCCAGCACACCCACAAAAGCAGGATGCCGCCGGCAAGCAGAAGGCCGACGATCTGGAGAAGCTGGGTCGTCGCGGCGGCGAAGCCGATGCGCAGCACCGTCGCGGCGATGATGCCGATGAGGATGGCCCTGGCGCGCTGCTCCTTCGGCAGGCCAGCCGCCGCCAGACCGATGACGATAGCGTTATCGCCCGCAAGCACGAGGTCGATCATGATGACCTGCAAAAGTGCGGTCATCGCCTCGGCACTGAAGAATTCTGTCATTCTGCACCCTTGCTTTCAGCTTGGGCGGTCTGGCCCGCAAACGGCTTCTGCCGGACACGAGGTCCGGGACAGCATCGAATGCGGTTTCACGTGAGGATCATTAAGCCAGGCCGCCGGATTTGAACTCCAGTCCGACATCGCAGCCATGAAGACTGCCAGAGGGGCCCGGCCTGGTGGCGCATGCCTACGTCAGCGCTTTTCGAAACGCAAGGAGAAATTGTGTCCGATAAGAAGCCGCCGGCCGTTCCAGACCGGCGGCTGCCTCAAGAATCGGACAGCGCAACGCCGTCAGGCGCTTCGCGGAACCGAGAGATCGCTCATCAATCCGGCGGCGACGGACAGGCGCGACACCGAGATATCACCGCCTTCGGTCAACGCCTGCAAGCGCTCGCGGACGGCAGAGATGCGCTCGCCGCCGGCGTCCAGCCATGCGGCGACCGGATCGTCCTCCCCGGCATATCCGGCCAGCGCCGCCA
>DAIMFL010000061.1:0-4567 GCA_036724615.1 Alphaproteobacteria bacterium
CATTGGTGCGCTCGGCGTCGGCCACCGCCTTGCCGGCGATCGCCGCCGACTGGGCGACCTGGCGGCTGATCTCGGCGATCGACGAAGACAGCTCCTCGGCCGCGCTCGCCACCGTCTGCACGTTGGTCGAGGCCTGCTCCGAGGCCGCCGCCACCGCCGTCGATTGCCGGCTGGTCTCCTCGGCCGTGGCCGTCAGGCTCTCCGCGGTGGACTGCATCTCCGTCGCCGAGGACGACACCGTCTCCACGATCCCGCCGACGCTCGCCTGGAAGCTGTCGGCGAGCTGGTTCATCATCCGCTTCTTCTCCTCGGCCGCACGGCGCTCGGCTGCTTCCTGCTCGGCCTTGAGCCGCTCCATTTCGATGGCATTGTCCTTGAACACCTGGGTGGTCTTGGCAATGTCGCCCACCTCGTCCTTGCGCTCGGCGCCGAAGACGGCGACCTGCAGGTTGCCGCCGGCGAGCGCCTGCAGGCATTCGACGATGCGGCGGATCGGGACGACGATGCCGCGCTGGGAGACGAGATGTCCCGCGCCGAGCCCGAGGACGATGCCGATCACCGCGCCGGCGATCATGAAGAGGCTGGCCTGCTCGTAGGTTTGCTCAGCACCCGCGGACAGGCTCTCGGCCTTCTCCATGGTGTAGTCGAGCAGGCTCCGCATGTCTTGTTCGAAGGCCGCGGCCACGTCGCGGCTGGCCATGGCCTTGTCGACGACCTCCTGCTGCGCGCCGGTGACCTCCACCATCGAGGCGTTGCGCTTCGCCGTCTCGACCGTGACCTGGAGTCCCGCCATGTAGCTGTCGAACTTCTTCCGGATCTCCATGAGCATCGTCGCCTGCTGGGCGTCGGCCATGGATTCGGCCTCGGCCAGCCGCTCCTTCAGCTGCTTCTGCTGATAGTCGATGATGGACAGAGCTTCGGTCAGATTGTCGCCCGTGGGATTCGCCGCGATGCGGAATTCCGCGCGATTGAGCGCCAGAACGTTCTGGCGCATCCGCGCGCCCAGCACGGACATGTCGCCGGCGCGCTCGACCTCCTTGGCCGCATCGTTCAGGGTGCTGAGGGACGCCACTCCGCCGGCCGTGATCCCGGCGGCCACGAGGCCGAGCAGCGCGATCACAGAGAGGATCTTCGTCGAGATCCTGAAATTGCCGAGGTTCACCATAGCCGCTGTAGGATTCCTCTATGATAGGTTGTGCATACGATCGCAACCTATGCGATCCCCGTGAATGTTTAGTTAATTCCAAGGTCCTGCGGGGTTGGCGGTCGTGAGCCGACTCGTCGGTGCTGGCGCGCAGCCGGAAGCGGGAGAGCCCTGCCGGGCGGGCCAGCTCGCCGGGGGCGTCGGATATCTGGCTCGCCGGCCGCCTGAATTACACGGTGTTTGCGGCGCCAGGACTCAGCGGCGGGCCCAGGGCCCGGTCTTGAAGCTGAAACAGACGATCAGCATGTCGACCGTCCTGCCGTCGCCGGCGAGCGGCAGGATCAGCCGCTCGACCTCGTAGGTGGTGCCGTCGACGAAGTTGCGGAACGGCTCCAGGGACAGGGCGGCCCGGCGGGTCTCCACCACCTCCTGGTACTGCGTCATGACGATCGGGTTCTTGCGAAAGAACTCCACCGCATCGAAGAAGGCGCCGGTACGGTCCTCGGCGCTCGCGGCCACGACCTGGGTGCCGACGAGGCGGTAGCGGAACCGGAGCGGCGGACCCATCACGTCGATCAGCATCAGATTGGGAAGCTGGCGGGGCAGGTCGACCGGATCGACGTCGCTGCGGGCCGGGATCCGGTCGCCCCGGCATTTGCCGGCCCAATAGTCGTAGAGCTCGACCATCAGCGGGTCGTCGATGCGGCTGCGGACGTCATTCACGCGGCACCTGCCCGCACCGGCGCCCATCGGCGGGCCGCTGAGCCGTTCTGCCGAACGACCCGGTGCTTTCCCCTGCGGAGGTCTACCCGATCCGATATCAGAAGGACTCCCGATCAAATCCGCAAGAGCAAAGGGGCGCGCCGGTCGCGACCGGCCGCCTGGCGATGTTATGCTGGCGCCGGGAGGATCGGGCCGGGGGCTTCCGCGCAGCAAGAAGGACGATGCCGATGCGACAGGAGTTCATCGACCTTTACGACGCCTATACCCACGAGCATCTCGATCGCCGGCGGTTCATGAACCAGCTGGTGCAGCTGGCCGGCGGCACGGCCGCGGCCGCCGCCCTGCTCCGCGCGCTCGAGCCCGATGCGGCCCTGGCGCAGATCGTCCCGCCCGACGATCCGCGGCTGCGGGCGGAACGGACCGAGATCGTCACGGCGACGCCGCTGCATGGCTATCTGGTCCGCCCGGCGGATGCCGCCGGGCCGCTGCCCGGGGTCGTCGTCATCCACGAGAACCGCGGGCTCAATGCCCATATCGAGGATGTCGCAAGGCGCGTCGCCCTCGAGGGCTTCATCGCGCTGGCGCCCGACTTCCTCTCGCCGTCCGGCGGCACGCCGGACGACCCCGACAAGGCGCGCGAGATGATCGGCGCGCTCGACCAGCAGAAGACCGTCGACGATGCCGTTGCCGCGGTCGCGTTCCTGAAGGACCATGCCGACTGCAACGGCAAGGTCGGCGTGGTCGGGTTCTGCTGGGGCGGCCAGCTCGCCAACCTGACCGCCGCCAATGCGCCGGACCTGGACGCGGCGGTGTCCTTCTACGGCCGGCAGCCCGGCGCCGAGGAGGCGGCCCGGATCGAGGCGCCGCTGATGCTGCACTATGCCGGGCTCGACGAGCGCATCAATGCCGGGATCGCCGATTACGAGACGGCGCTTAAGGAGGCGGGAGTCGACTATACCCTTCACATGTACGAGGGCGTGAACCACGCCTTCCACAACGACACCTCGACCGGCCGCTACGACGCCGAGGCGGCGGAGCTCGCCTGGTCGCGCACCATCGCGTTCTTCAAGGAGAAGCTGTCGGGCTGATCCTTGCGCCCGGGGACCGGCGCAGCGCCGGTGCGCCAGGCCAGCGAGGCCACGGGAGAGTCGGCCGAGCGGCCGCTCCGCGTCGCCATCGTCGGGGCCGGATTCGGCGGGCTGACGGCGGCGCGGGCGCTCGCCCGGGCGCCGGTCGAGGTGACGCTGATCGACCGGCACAACTACCACCTGTTCCAGCCGCTGCTCTATCAGGTGGCGACCGCCGCCCTGCCGCCGGCCGATGTCGCGGTGCCGATCCGCAGCATCCTGCGCAGGCAGAAGAACGTGCGGGTGCTGCTCGGGCGCGTGACCGGGGTGGATGCGGCGGCCCGCGAGCTCAAGCTCGGCGACCGGCGCATCCCCTACGACGTGCTGATCCTCGCCACCGGGGCGCGGCACGCCTATTTCGGCCACGACGAGTGGGAGGCCGTGGCCCCCGGCCTCAAGAAGGTCGAGGACGCCACCGGAATCCGCGCGCGCATCCTGCTCGCGTTCGAGCGCGCCGAGGCCGAAACCGCCGAGGCGGAGCGGCGGCGCCTCCTCACCTTCGTCGTCATCGGCGGCGGACCGACCGGCGTCGAGATGGCCGGGGCGATCGCCGAGCTCGCCAAGGTCGCGCTCGCCGCGGACTTCCGCAGGATCGACCCGCGCGAGTCGCGCATCCTGCTGATCGAAGCGGGGCCGCGCGTGCTTCCCGCCTTTCCCGAGGAGCTGTCCGCCAGAGCCCGGAACGACCTCGCGCGGCTCGGCGTCGAGGTCCGGACCGGGGCGCCCGTCACGTCCTGCGACGTGGGAGGCGTGACGGTCGGGGAGGTCAGGATTCCCTCCGCCTGCGTGATCTGGGCGGCCGGCGTCGAGGCCTCGCCCGCCGCCAGATGGCTGGGCGCGGAGCACGACACCGCCGGCCGCGTCCGGGTCGGCCCCGATCTCACCGTCCCCAATCATCCGGAGATCTTCGCGATCGGCGACACCGCCCTGGCGCCGGACGAAAATGGTGAGCCGCTGCCGGGGGTCGCGCCGGTGGCGAAGCAGCAGGGCGAGTACGTCGCCCGCGTGATCGCGGCGCGGCTGCGTGGCGAGACGCCGCCCCCGCCCTTCCGCTACCGCAATCTCGGCAATCTGGCGACGATCGGCCGGCGCGCCGCGGTCGCGGATTTCGGCTGGATCCGGCTGTCGGGCCGTCTCGCCTGGGTGCTGTGGGGCGTGGTGCACATCCTGTTCCTGATCGGCTTCCGCAACCGCATCGCGGTGCTGCTGGAATGGCTCTGGGCCTATATCACCTATCAGCGGAGCGCCCGCCTCATCACCGGGCCGACGCCGTAGGCGCTCGAGGCCTTGCCTCCCGGGTGCCCGTTCGGGATCCTGCCCGGGGTGGAACGCATGGGAGGATCGGTTGGAACGGCATCGCTTCGGCTCGACGGGACGGGACGTCTCGATGATCGGCCAGGGCACGTGGAAGCTCGACGAGGGTGATCGCCGCGCGGCGATCGCGGCCCTGCGGCGCGGCCTCGATCTCGGCGCCACCCATATCGACACCGCCGAGATGTACGGCGATGCAGAGCCGCTGGTCGCCGAGGCGATCGCGGGGCGGCGCGCCGAGGTCTTCCTGGTCTCCAAGGTG